>NZ_CP095740.1:3851250-4169375 GCF_023078455.1 Luteibacter aegosomatis
TCGGGCACCTCGCCGTTGACGATGCGCTGGGCGAGGCCTTCGACGATGGCGGTCTTGCCCACGCCGGGCTCGCCGATGAGCACCGGGTTGTTCTTGGTGCGGCGCTGGAGCACCTGGATGGTGCGGCGTATCTCCTCGTCGCGGCCGATCACGGGATCGAGCTTGCCGCTCTCGGCGCGCTCGGTGAGGTCGATGGTGTATTTCTCCAACGCCTGGCGCTGCTCCTCGGCGTTTTCCGATTGCACCTTCTCGCCGCCGCGCAGCTTGTCGATGGCGGCCTCCAGGCGCTCCTTCGTGGCCCCGGCGGCCTTCATCACGCCGCCGAGTTCGCCACGATCCTCCAGCGCCGCGAGCACGAACAGCTCGCTGGCGATGAACTGGTCGCCGCGTTGCTGGGCCAGCTTGTCGGTGAGGTTGAGCACGCGGCTCAGGTCGTTGCCGAGGTTGACCGTGCCTTCCTGCCCGCTCACCTTCGGCAGGCGGTCGAGGATCTCGCTTATGCGCTGGCGCAGCGCCGGCACGTTGACCTGGGCCTGGGTGAGCAGGGGCGCCGTGGATCCGCCCTGCTGGTCGAGCAGTGCGGCCATGACGTGCACCGGTTCGATCATGTTGTGGTCGCGGCCGACGGCCAGCGACTGCGCGTCGGCCAGCGCCTGCTGGAAACGCGACGTGAGTCTGTCCATTCGCATGGTTGTGGTCTCCGAAAGGTTCGGCGCCCCCGGGACCCTCCCCGCGACCGCCACTGACGTCACAGATGCGGGTGAGATCCTGCGGCTTCAACGGTATAACACGCGTGGGCGATAGCGGATCTTTCACGTCCACGCGGGCATCCTCGACAGGTTTCCTTCCATGGAGCCGCCGTGACCGCCCGACTGCCGCCACCGCCGTCCGATCTCGTCCACCCGGGAAGTGCCCTCTTCCTCGACGCCGACGGCACCTTGCTCGATTTCGCCGACGATCCGGACGCGGTGGCCCCCGCCGCCGGACTCCTCGCCACGCTCGACGCGCTGCACGAAGCCCTGGGCGGCGCTCTCGCCCTGGTGAGCGGACGCCCCATCGACGGACTCGACCGCATCTTCGGCCGACCCGGTTGGGCCGCCGCCGGGCAGCACGGCCTCGAGCGTCGCGACGGTCGCGGCGAGGTGACCACCATGTCGGTCGACCGCGACGAACTGTCGCGCCTGCGCGCCGTGGTGCATGCCGTGGGCGACGCGTTGCCGGGCGTGCGCGTGGAGGACAAGAGCTGGTCGGTGGCGCTGCATTGCCGCGAGCGTCCGGAATACGACGCGGAACTGGCACGCCGCGCCCCGGAGATCGTCGCCGCCTTCCGCGGCTTCGAACTGCAGCCCGGCAACCGGGTGTACGAGTTCAAGCCTCGGGGCATGGACAAGGGCATCGCCGTATCCCGTTTCCTGGACGAAGCGCCATTTCGTGGCCGGGTTCCCGTCTACCTCGGCGACGACCTCACGGATGAACATGCCTTCGCGCTGGTGAACGAGCATGGCGGCGCATCGGTGCGCGTCGGCGACAGGACGCCAACCCACGCGGCGTTCACGTTGTCTAGCCCGGCCGACGTCCACGCTTGGCTGAATACCGTGAAGACCACACTCACGCGGGGAGCCGCAAACGCAACATGAGCCGACTAGTCGTCATATCGAACCGGGTGGCGCTGCCCAAGCAGACCCAGACCGGCGGCCTGGCCTCCGCGATGAACGCGGCCCTGCAGGAAATGGGCGGCCTGTGGTTCGGCTGGAGCGGCAACCTCGCCGCCGAAACGGGCAAGGAGCTGCATGAGGTCGAAGACGGGCATATCAGCTACGCCACCATCGATCTTTCCAAGGCGGACCACGACGATTACTACAGCGGCTTCGCCAACCGCGCGCTCTGGCCCCTGTTCCACTACCGCGGCGACCTGGTCGACTACCGCCGCGACCATCTCGAGGGCTACCTGCGGGTCAACCGGATCTTCGCCAAGCGCGTCGCGAAGCTCCTGAAGAAAGACGACATCGTCTGGGTGCACGACTACCACCTGATACCGCTGGCCGCGATGTTGCGCGAACTGGGCGTGGAGAACCGCATCGGCTTCTTCCTGCATACGCCGCTGCCCGCGGCGGGATTGCTCATCACCCTGCCCCGCCACCGCGAGATCCTCGAATCCTTCGCCTCCTACGACCTCGTGGGCCTGCACACGCAGCGCGACCTGCGCGCGCTGGAAGACTACTTCCTGCATGAACTGGGCGCCGCGATGCGCACGGGCGGACGGATCCGCGCGGCCAACGGGCGCATCTTCCGCGCCGGCGTGTTCCCGATCAGCATCGACACCGCCGAAGCGGTGGAACTGGCCCATCGTGCCGAGGACGCCGGCGCGGTCGCCAAGCTCAAGGCCTCCATCGACGATCGCGCGCTGATCATCGGCGTGGATCGCCTGGATTATTCCAAGGGTCTGCCGGAGCGCTTCGAGGGCTTCGCCCGACTTCTGCGCGACCACAAGGACCTTCGCGGACGCGTATCGCTGCTGCAGATCGCGCCGCCGTCGCGTTCCGACGTGCCCGAGTACCGCTCGCTTCGTCGAGAGCTGGAGCGCAGCGCGGGGCATATCAACGGCCAGTACGCCGAACCGGATTGGGTGCCCATCCGCTACGTGAACAAGTCGTTCGGGCACAAGGTGCTGGCGGGTTACTTCCGCACGGCCAAGGTGGGCCTGGTGACGCCGCTGCGCGACGGCATGAACCTCGTGGCGAAGGAATACGTGGCCTGCCAGGATCCACAGGACCCCGGCGTGCTGGTGCTCTCGCGCTTCGCCGGCGCGGCGCAGGAACTGGACGCGGCGTTGCTGGTGAATCCGTCCGACCTCGACGAGGTGTCGGAGGCCTTGAAGCGCGCGCTGGAAATGCCGCTGAAGGAGCGCCGCATGCGCTGGCAGTCGATGATGGACGTGCTGGAACGCAACGACATCACGGCGTGGCGCAACGCGTTCCTGCATGCGTTGACGGAGCCGCCAAGGGTCAAGCCGGAGATCTACGTGCCGACGCCGGTGATGGCGCCCTAAGCGTCTCGCTAGCCCGATTCGCCGATACGATCGGCTCCCACCCTTCGGTAGATACCTCGCTACCGAAGGGTGGGAGCCGATCGTATCGGCGAATCCCGTACCCTCAGCGCGTCCAGATGAGCGAGGCGAATCGCCCGCTTTTCGCCCCGTCGCGCCGGTACGAATAAAGCCGCTCGTCGGTGAACGTGTCGAAGCCGCCTCCCGAAACCCGGCCGACGCCCGCCGCCGCTAATCGACGCCGCGCCAGCGCGTAGAGATCGCACAGCCAATGCCCCGGTCGCGTCGCCGTGAAGGCCGAGGCCGCGCCGGCATCGCCGTCGACGAACGCCGCGCGAACCTCCTCGCCCACCTCGTAGGAAACCGCGCCGATGGCGGGACCTAGCCAGGCTTGCACGCCATGGGCCGCCATCCGCTCCACGGTCCGCTCCAGGACCCCGGCGGCCAACCCACGCCATCCGGCGTGCGCGGCCCCGATGGTCCGTCCATCCGACGAAACGAACAGCACCGGCAGGCAATCGGCCGTGAGGATCGCCAGCACGCGCCCCGGGCCGGAGGCCACGGCGGCATCCGCCTCCGGCTCCTCGGCGCCCGGCACGGCCTCGGCCACGGCCGTGCCGTGCACCTGTCGCAGCCACAAGGCCTCTCCCGGCAGGCCGAGGGCCGTCACCAGGGCGGCGCGGTTGGCCCGCACGGCGTCCACGTCGTCACCCGAGCGCAGGCCGAGGTTGAACCGGGCATAGGGCCCCTCGGACACACCAGGGCCCTGCCGCGTCGACACCGCAGCGCCCACGGGCGCCTCCCACTCGGGACGAATCCACATGGGTCAATCCTCGATCGGATGCTCGAGCGTATCGGCGCGCAGGGCCTCGATCAGCGCCTCCTGCTCCGGCGGGCGGGGGGAATCGAATTCCAGGTATTCCCCGGTGACCGGATGCTCGAACGCCAGCTTCTCGGCGTGCAGGGCCTGCCGGCGGAAACCGCGCAGGGCGTCGATCAGCGTCTGGCTGGCCCCGCGCGGCAGGCGCAGGCCGTTGCCGTAGAGCGGGTCGCCGACCAGCGGATGGCCGATATGGGCCATGTGCACGCGGATCTGATGGGTGCGGCCGGTCTCCAGGTTGCACTGGAGCACGCTGTGGGCGCGGAAACGCTCGCGCACGCGGTAATGCGTGACCGCCTCCTTGCCGCCCATCTCCACGTCGCGCACGCCCTGCTTGAGGCGATCGTGCTGGTGGCGGCCGATGGGCTCGTCCACCGTGCCGCCAGCCACCATCGTGCCCAGCACCACCGCCTCATACTGGCGGTGCACGTCGTGCCGCGACAGCATCGCCACCAGCGCGGTCTGCGCGGCGATGGACCGGGCCACCACCATCAGGCCCGAGGTGTCCTTGTCCAGGCGGTGCACGATGCCGCCACGCGGCAGCCCGGCCAGCGCGGGGTCGTGGTGCAGCAGCGCGTTCAGCATCGTGCCGGCCGGGTTGCCCGCGCCCGGGTGCACGACCAGCCCCACGGGCTTCTCGATCACCATCAGGTCGGCATCCTCGTGGAGGATGTTCAGGGCGATGTCCTCCGGCTGGGCGTGGACCTCGGCCTCCAGCTCCGCCTCCAGCACCACCGTCTCGTTGCCCCTTACCAGGTGCCGGGGCGCCACGGGGGCGCCGTCGAGCAGCACCTTGCCCTCCTTGATCCAGGCCGTGAGCCGGGATCGGGAATAGTCGGGGAACATCTCGGCCAGGGACTGGTCGAAACGCCGTCCCGCCGCCGCCACGGGGACCGTGGCCTCGTGCCTTACCTTCGTCGTCATACCACCTCGCCCGGCCGGCGGCCGGTTTCGGCTATCATGCCCTTTCGCTCAAGCATCCGAACTCTCTCAATGCGTGCAACCAAGATCACCATTCTGCTCCTCCTCGCCCTGTCGATGAGCGCCTGCTCGATGTTTCGCAGCAAGAAGGAAACGATCGACACCATGCCGGTCGAGCGGCTGTACGCCAACGCCCACGAGTCGCTCGAGCACGCCGACTATGCCGCCGCGGAAAAGGCCTATCAGCGCCTGATCGCGCGCTTCCCGTCCGGCGACATCAACGAGCAGGCCCAGATCGAGCTGGCCTACGCGCAATACAAGGACAACAAGCCGGACGACGCGTACTCCACGATCAACCGCTTCATCAAGACGTTTCCGACCCACAAGCACGCAGATTATGCCTATTACCTGCGCGGCCTGATCAATTTCGACCGTACGGGCGGTTTCATCGAGCGCTATTTCAACCGCAGCTCCGATGCCTCCACGCGCCGCGACCAGGGTTTCAACCTGACCGCGTTCGACGATTTCAGCCAGCTGACCCGTCGTTATCCGAACAGCGCCTATGCCACCGACGCCCGCCAGCGCATGATCTTCCTGCGCAACCAGCTGGCTCGCTTCGAGGTGAACGTGGCCGAGTACTACCTGCGCACCAAGTCGTACATCGCCTCGGCCAACCGCGCCCAGTACGTGATCGAGCACTACCAGCAGTCGCCGGAAACCGCCGACGCCCTGGCGATCCTCACCCGCAGCTACCTGGCCCTCGACCGCAAGCCGCTGGCCGACCAGACCCGCCAGGTGCTGGCCCTGAACTACCCGGACCACCCCTACCTCACCGATCCGGAGTGGCCGCACCACCCGTCGACGCTGAGGAAGGCGATTCCCTTCTCGGGTCACCACTAAGAAAAAAGCCGGCGAAAGCCGGCTTTTTTCTTGTGTGGGAGCGGACCCTGTCCGCGAACCCTCAGGCGGCCCATGTCGAATGAGGCCATGCATTCATGCCGGGGAGCGGTAAAAACCCCGCCCGATCATCGCAATGCCTCGTTCGCCCGGTGCGAGTTCGAGGGTTCGCGGACAGGGTCCGCTCCCACCACGGCTCTCCGCTCAGCGCCAGCCCGAGGTGATCGGGTAGCGCCGTTCCCGCCCGAACGCCTTGGTCGTCACCCGCGGCCCCGGTGCCGCCTGGCGGCGCTTGAACTCGTTGATGAACACCAGGCGGATCACCCGGCGTACCGTGGCGTCTTCGTGGCCGGCAGCGATGATGTCCTCGGCCGAGGCCTCCCCTTCGATGAAGTGCTCGAGGATGGCATCCAGATCGTCGTAAGGCGGCAGCGAATCCTGGTCGGTCTGGTCGTGGCGCAGTTCGGCCGAGGGCGGACGCTCGATCACCGCATCGGGAATAGCCCCGTCGATGGCGGCCCGCCAGCGCGAGAGGCCGTACACCACGGTCTTGTAGACATCCTTCAGGGGCGCATAGGCGCCGCACATGTCGCCATAGAGGGTGGCGTAGCCCACCGCCATCTCGCTCTTGTTGCCCGTGGAGAGCAGCAGGCGGCCGGTCTTGTTCGACATGGCCATGAGCAGCACGCCGCGCGCGCGCGATTGCAGGTTCTCTTCGGTGATGTCCGGCGAGCGCCCGTCGAATACGGGCGCCAGCGTGCCGGCGAAGGCCTGGTAGATGCCCTCGATCGGCAGCACGTGGTACTCCACGCCCAGGTGCTCCGCCTGGGCCTTGGCCTCGCGCAGGGAGAGGTCGGAGGTGTACTCGGTAGGCATCATCACGGCGGTGACCTTGTCCTTGCCCAGCGCATCCACCGCGATGGCGAGGGTCAAGGCGGAGTCGATGCCGCCGGACAAGCCGAGCAGCACGCCGGAAAAGCCGTTCTTGCCCACGTAGTCGCGCACGCCGCGCACGAGGCCGGCGTACATGACGGCTTCGCTCGAGGTCGGACGATCCGCCGGCCAGTCGACCGCCGCGAGGCGCTTCGTCTGCGTGTCGTAGTCGACGGCCAGCAGCATGTCCTCGAACGACGGAGCGCGCGCGGCGATGCCGCCGTCGGGCTGCACCAGCAACGAATGCCCGTCGAACAGGAGGTCGTCCTGCCCTCCCACGAGGTTCACGTAGGCGATGGCGACGCCGTTGTCGACGGCACGCTGGCGCAGCAGCGCCTCGCGGGTAGCCGCCTGGCGCCTGTCGTAGGGCGAGGCGTTGATCACCAGGATGAGCTCGGCACCCGACTGCGCCGCGTGGGCGGCCGGTTCGGCTTCCCAGATGTCTTCGCAAATGAGCATGCCCACCCGCACGCCTTCGATGGTGAAGACGCGAGTGGTGTCGCCGGGACGGAAGTAGCGCTTCTCGTCGAACACCGTGTAGTTGGGCAGCGCCTGCTTGTGGTACGTCCACTCGACCTGGCGTTCGCGGATCAGCGAGGCGGCGTTGTACACCTCGCCCCGCGTATCCGGATGCCCGACCACCGCCGAAATGCCGTCGATGGACGGAGCGAGCTCCTCGAGTTCGCGCGCGCAGGAAGCGAGGAAGCTCGGTCGCTGGAGGAGATCTTCGGGCGGGTAACCCGACAGGGTGAGTTCGGGAAAGGCGATGAGCGAGGCGCCGAGGCGGTCGCGCGCCTCGGTCGCCAATGCCTTGACCTTCAGTGCGTTGCCGGCCGTGGCACCGACCGGGAAATCGTACTGGGCCAGGGCGAAGCGAAAGATGGACATGGGGGATCCGTGCGGTCGCGGGGATCGCCCATGATACCGCGCGGACGCCATGGGAGCCGCTTCGGAAGCGGCGCCAAGTCGCTTCGAGCGCCGCCGCACCCCCGCACCGTCGTTCCTGTGAAAACAGGAACCCAGCGCCCCGGTTCACGACCTTCACGACGACGTTCCATCGGCTTGTCGTAGGAGGCCGCCTCGCGAAAACCCACCTGGTGGCGCTGGATTCCTGCGTGCGCAGGAATGACCAACAGTGGACCTGGCAGGGTCACTCCACGGGCACGTCGAAGATCGTCGACGCTACCGCCGACGGCAGCGAGTAATGCCACCACTCCGCCGGATAGTTGACGAAGCCACGCGCCTCCATCGCCCGCTTCAGCCGTTGCCGGTTCGCGCGCTGCGGCGCCGTGATGCGCGGATCGTCGGTATGCGCCAGTGGATCGAAGAAATCGAAATCCGTCCCCATGTCCAGCGGCACGCAATGCCCCGCATCGCAACGCATCAGCGTGAGGTCCACCGTGGCGCCACGGCTGTGCCCGGATACCGGGGCGATGTATTCGCCCAGCAGCTTGTCCTTGCCGAGGTTCGGGTAGTGCGCCGCCTTCGTGCGCACGTCCGACAGATCGCCCGCCCACCGAACGAATGCCGCGACGGCGCGGGCCGGCCGATAGCAATCCCATACGCGAAGCCGGTAACCCTCGCCGCGCAGATCGGCGTCGACGGCGGCGAGCGCCTTCGCGGCGGCGGTGCGAAGGAAGCACTTCGGTGCCCGGTACCCGTCGACCGGTGCGCCGGTGAAATTGTGCGCGCCCGCGTAGCGCATGTCCTCGTCGATGTCCGGCACGAGCGAGCGCACGTCGGTCAGACCCGCCTCGGCCGCCGTGCGGGCGGGGGACACGGGCGGCGTTTCCGCCGCGCTCGCATCGAGGGCAAGCGCGACGAAGAGGAAAAGGCGGATATGCATCGTCATGGATCGTCCTCGCGACACCCTGGGGCCTCGCCGTAGGCACCGGCCTGCGCCGGTGCGACGAAGTCTATCGCAGCGGCACCGATGCGCCCAAGGATCAAAAATCGATCGATACCGTCAACTGCCCGAACCGCGGCGACTGGAACCGCTGGGGCTGCAGGTAGGTCGGGTTGAGCCCGCCGACCGAGGTCTGCAGGTCCTGGTCGACGCCCAACGTGCGCTGCTGGTTGAGCAGGTTGTAGACCGCCAGCTTAACGCGCAGGTTGTTCTTTTCGTCCAGAGGCAACAGGTAGGTGATGCTGGCGCCCAGGTCGAACGTCCATGGCGTGCGCGACGCACCGCGCGGCGACGCCCTGTAGACCCGGTTCTCCGACACCGGATCGGTGCAGTTCTCCACGCAGATGAAATAGCTGTGGTACACGGTCCTGTCGTAGGGATTGCCCACGCCGTATCCGGTGATCGGGCTTCCCGAGAGCGCCGTGAGGTTCGCGCCCACCTGCCACTGCTTGCTGATCGCGTACGTGCCGCGCAGCTTGAACTGGTGGCGATGGTCGTTCGGCAGGTAGCCGCTGGAGAGGTTCACCCAGGGATCGTCGAAGTTTTCCGTGCGGCCGGTGTCGTCGAAATTGGTGTCGGAATTCACCGGCCCCTCGGCATTGCCACGATTCCACGACAGCACGTACGAGGCGTTGAACATCCACTTGTCGTCCCATGCGCGGTCGAGCTGGAATTCCATCGAGGCGAACGTGCGCTTGGGCTTCTTCCAGCCGCGTTGGCCGAGGTAGTTGCCCGACGCGTCGTAGAGCGCCCAGCCCTCTTTCGAGGTGTCGATGGTGAGGTAACCGTCGGCCACGCCGTCGCAGTCGGTATCGCCCCATACGGTGACGTTGCGTCCGGGATTGGCCATCACGTAGCCGATCTTGCCCGCGGGGCCACACTGCGGCGTGGCCGTGATGTTCATGTCGTCGATGGCGTCGTGCAGCTTGCGATAGGTGCCGCTCACGCCCCACGACCACGTATCGGAGATGGCCTGCTGGAAGCCGAGGATGGCTTCGTCCTGGTAGACCGAGTCCATGTGCTTGTCGACTTCGGAACGCAGGTCGCCCACCGTGCCGTTGCCTTGCGACGTATCCACGCCGCCGATCTGCGGCCCCAGGATGGGCACCGCATAGGACGAACCGTTGCGGTCGAGGATCCGGTAGCCGTCGAAGCCGTAGTAGGTGCGCTCGTCGAGCAGGCCGCCGGCCTGCTTGATGTTGATCACGTTGGCGACCGGCAGGTAATAACGGCCGAGGTTGCCGAAGACCTTCATGGTGCCGTCGCTCATCACGTCCCAGGAGAAGCCCAGGCGCGGCGCGATCATGTTGTCCATCTTGATGTAGCTGCGGCCCTCGCCGGTCTTGTTGTCGAAGGCGTCGCGGCGCAGGCCCACGTTGAGCAGGACATCGGGCGTGATGTTCCAGTTGTCCTCGACGTAGTAGGCGCTGTTGGTGGTCTCGAACGTGCCGGCGATCTCGTAGCGGCGGGCACGGACGTAGGCATCGTACCCGCCGGGCACCACGCCGCCGTTCTCGATGGTGGATCCCGGCGTGGTCGGATAGATGTTGTAGTAGAACGCCCCCGGCCCGGGATAATGGCGCGAGTAGTCCGAGGTGTCGATTTCATGGTCGTAGCCGAAACGCACGACGTGGTCGCCCAGCGCCCACTCGAAGTCCGCGCGCGACTGCTTGCGCGTGTCGTTGCGTTTTTCCACCGCCGTGCTCGTGCTGCATCCCAGCGGCACGCCGGGGCCGGCGACGCCGGTGGCTCGCGCGACGGGATTGCAGTCGAGGTCGGACTGGCCGCGCGTGAACGACTCGCGCTCGTTGCGGCCGTACATGAGTTTCATCGACAGGTTGTCCACCAGGTAGCTGGTGAAGGTACCCGCCCAGTTGCGGCCGCCCGTGTCGCTGTAGATCTCGTCGTTCTTGTTGCCGAGCGTATCGGTGTCGTAGTCGTAGCTGTAGACCTTGCCCACGTTCTTGTCCTTGTCGGAGAAGGCCATGAACTCGAGCAGGTTCTTGTCGTTGATGTGCCAGTCGACCTTCGCGCCCCAGAAGCCGGAGTCGGTGTCGTTCTGGGTGAGCACGGTGCCCGCGTTGTCGGTGTTCTGCGGCGTGTAACCCCGCGCCTCGTACATCGCGAAGAAGAACAGCTTGTCCTTCACGATGGGACCCGACGCGTACACGTTCATCTTGGTGCGCGAGTAGCGGTCTTCCGACGAGGTGATATACCGCTCGCCGTCCCAGTAGCGGTTCTTCGCGGCCGCCTGCCAGGCGCTGGGTTCGAAGGTCATCTCGGCACCGGCCTTGAACTCGTTGGTGCCCGAACGCGTGACCGCGTTGACCACGCCGCCGGTGGTGCGGCCGAACTCCACCGAGTAGCCGCCGGTCTTCACCTGGAACTCCTGGTAGAAGGCGAAGGGAGCCTGGGAGAAGCCGTTGCGGTTATAGAAATCGGTGACGTTCAGGCCGTTCACGTAGAACGAGTTTTCCGCCACCGACGAACCGCCGAACGAGATGCCGCCGAAGCCCGCGTTGCCCTTGTTCACGCCCGGCGCCAGCAGGGCCACGGCCTGTACGTTCTGGTCCACCGGCAGACGGCGAATTTCCTCGCGGCTGATGTTGGTGGCGGTTTCGGTGGAGCTGACGTCCACGGCCGATATCACCACCGGCGCGCTCACCTGCACGCCTTCGAGTTCGGTGGTCGCCTTCGAACGGTCCACGAGGTTCACCGTGGTGGCGTTACCCAGGCTCACGTTGACCTGGGCGGTCTCGCCGACCGGTTGGCCGTCGAGACGGCTGTCCAGCGTGTAGTGACCGATGGGAAGGAAGGGAAAACGGTAGTTTCCGTCGCGGTCGGCGGTCACCGTGCGGGTCAGCCCCGTCGACGGATCGCGCACCGTGACGCTGGCACCCGGCCGCGTGCGACCCACGATCGAACCGTCGGTATTGGCCGCATGCGCGGCGCCACCCATCGTCAGGCCCATGCAGATCGCCATGCAAAGCGCGGCGTGGCGCGGCATGCGCCGCGTGCTGATCTCCCCCATCTCCCCACTCCCATAAGATGATGTAACGGGTTGTGTTCGCCGCCGTCAGCGCGCCGGGCCGCCCCCCTGCGGCATGTCCAGGCGCTGCCAGCGGAAGTCGTAGTCCCACTGGTCGAAATAAAGGTTGCCGCCCTTCCATTCGGCCTCGCCGCGCTGCGAATCGACCGTCTCCGAACGGAAGAACGTCTTGGCCGGTACCAGCGGCTGCGAGAAGTCGTCGTTGAACGCGATGCGGTAGGCGTCCAGGCCGCCGAGGTAGAACCACGCCAGGCGGTCGTCGCCCGGCCTGGCGTGCGCGCCGGGCGCCAGACGTCCGAACGTCACGTCCATCGGCACCCAGCCGTAGGGCGCGAGATAGAGCTGGCCCCAGTCGTGGATATTGTCGTAACGGTCGTCGGAGAAGATCCATCCCGACTGCCAGCGCGCCGGTATGCCGTTGAGGCGAAGCAGCGTGATGAGCAGCAACGTCTGCTCGCCGCAGTCGCCGTGGCCGGCGTGCAGCGTGTAGTCGCCGATGTTGGAGATCGTGGAGTATTCGCGTGCGCCGGCCCAGGGGATGTCGTCGACGGCGGCGAAGAGCTTTTGCGCGATGCGGTAGGGGTTGGTCTCCTCGCCCACCACGTTCTTCGAGAACGCGCGCATGTCGTCGGTAAAGACCACGTGCGGTGCGCGCTCGGCCACATAGGGCGCGAGGTCGGGCGTGATCGGCACGCGTTTCACCTTCGCCGGATCGATGTCGACGTAACGGCCGCGCAGGGTCACCTCGTAGGTCACCGAGAAGACGGTGGGCTTGCCTGCCTCGGCTTTCTTTTCCAGATAGGCCGTGCGTTGCGCGGTGGATGCCGGTGCGACCTCGGCCTTGACCGGTTCGCTGCCGACGAGACGGATGTCGTCCTGCTGGCCCGGGATGTCCTGCGGATAGGGAATCCAGGCACGGATCGTCTCGCCGGCCGGCACCGCATCGGGGTGCACGGTGAGCGTCTGCGTCACCCGCTCGCGCATGGGCAACACGTTGACCTTGCCCGTGCGCAAGGCCTCGGCGCGGATCGCGCGATGATGGTCGTTGAGGATTTCGTTGGGACCGTCGTCGAACGGCTTGGGATCCTTCCGTCGCGCCCGGGCCTCCGCGCTGATGCGGAACAGGTTGCCCGGAGCGCGATTGAAATACAGCGTGCGGCCGTCGACGACCTGCTTCTCGAGCAGCCCCGCGGCGTCCCAGCGCGCGAATTCGGCGTCGGTGAGATCGGGAATCGCCTTGCGCAGGCGCGTCTTCACCGCATCGGCGTCCAAGGTGAAGTCGAGCAGGATGCGGCGCATGCGTTCGCGCTGGAAGAGCAGCGCGGCTCGCCGGGTATCGTCGAGGCCCGGTTGGGCGAGGGCCTTGGCGATGGCGGATTCGGCGGTCCTGAAGTGGCCGGCATCGATGTCGCTCGCGATCGGTTCGGGCCATGGCGAGCTGGGCAGGCTGGTATCGCCGGGGCGATCGGCTGCCACTCCTGCGACAGCGACGCTTTGCTTTGCAGGAATCGCGGACAGGGTCCGCTCCCGCCCCTCCGCAGGGAGGTCACTAGCGGAGGGTGAGTGCGGACCCTGTCCGGACGCCGGGAGTGCGAGCAACATCGAACACGCGAAAAACGCATGGCGGAAGATCGCTGGTCGGATGGCCGCTTTCACCGTTCGGTATCCCCGTCGAACCGTGGTGGGTGGGTCGTGCGTCCTGGCTGTGTAACATGCTTGCAAACGCCGGTCAATAATTTATGCTTCATCGCAACTCGTCAGGAATAGATATTCCTGGACGCCGTGGCGACACCACCCGGAGGGGGACGCGTGATCCAGTCGGTTTGGCCTTACTTGGCCGTGATGCTGCTTGCGGCGGGTTTCTGGCCCGCGATCGAACGCCGCTTCGGCTGGAAGGTGTTCGAGGTGCTCCCTCCCATCGTGCTCACCTATCTCACCGTCACGGCACTGTCGGTCGCCGGGACGTGGACGGCCACGCCGGAAATCCACGCGGCGCAGGACATGCTGGTGACCCGCATGGTGCCCGCCCTGCTTTTCCTGCTGATGATCAACTGCGACCTGCGCGCGATCCTCGCCCTGGGTCCACGCGTGCTGGGCGTCTTCGCCTGCACCGCGGTGAGCCTGTTCGCCGCCTTCGTCGTCACCTTTCTCCTCTTCCGCCACTGGATGCCCGGCGACGGCTGGAAGCCGCTGGCCGCGCTCTCGGGAAGCTGGATGGGCGGCACCGCGAACATGATCGCGGTGAAGCAGGCCATCGGCATGGCCGATACGTCACTGGCCACGTCGTTGCTCACCGATGCCCTGTGCTATTCGATGTGGGTGGTGGTGCTGTTCTCCGTCGCCCGCCTCGCGCCGGCGTTCAACCGCTGGACGCGAGCGAAGTCGAGTGCGGACATGGCGGTGGCGCAGACCGCGACGCGGGCACCGGCCACCGGCGACAGCGTGCTGCTCTGGCTGGGCATCGCCGTGGGCGTGGCCGCCCTGTCCACGGTGCTGGGCAGCTTGATGCCGATAGGCAACATGGTCTCGGCGACCACCTGGACCATCCTCATCGCCACCGCCGCGGGGCTCGTCGCCGCGCATACGCCGCTGGCAAGCCTGCCCGGCGCGCAGGCCGTGTCGAGCGCGCTGCTGATCTCGGTCGTGGCGGTGCTGGCGTCGCAGAGCAGTTTCGCCGGTATCGCCGCGGCGCCGCTGTACCTCGTGTGCGGCGTCACCGTCATCGCCACGCACGCGGTCTTCCTGTGCCTGTTCGCGCGCCTGTTCCACTTCGACCTTTACCTTTGCGGCATTTCCTCGCTCGCCCACATCGGCGGCGTCGCCGCCACGCCCGTACTGGCCGCCACGTATTCCCGCTCGCTGGTGCCTGTTGGCATCCTGCTGGCCCTGCTCGGTTATATCCTCGGCACGGGCTTCGGCTTGCTCGTGGCCTCCGTGCTGTCGTCGCTGGCTTCCTGACATGGACCTCGGTATGAACATGCTTCGCACCACCCTGCTGGTGGCGGCCTTGGCGCTCGCGTCGGCCAAGGCGCACTCGCAAGCCCCTTCGCCGATACGATCGGCTCCCACCCCTTCCGGTAGCACCCTTCCCGCCGAAGGGGTGGGAGCCGATCGTATCGGCGAAACGAGCCTGCCGCCTTCAGGAGTGCTCGGCGTCACCGACGCGCAGTTGGACCCCTCGTACTGGGTGAGCCGGCTGCCGGACGCCGACGCCGTGGTGCTCGACGCACGCGCCATCGCCGCGCTCAACGGCAAGGTGGCCCGGCTCGATCCGTCCATGCATGACATCCGCCACTTCGGCGCGACGTTGCCGCGCGAACAGGTGAAGGGCTGGATCGAAAAGCTCACCAGGGCGCCGTCGAAACCCCTGTTCGACATCGAAGGCAAGCCGGTACCCGCGGCCACCGTCGACGGCATCATGGCGAACGCCGCCCTCGACGCCGTACCCGCCGAGGTGACGCCACGTTACGGCATGGCCGTGCGCCGCAGCGCCCTGCGCGGTTATCCCACCGATCTTCGCGTGTTCAGCCACGCGGGCGATACCGACATCGACCGCTTCCAGGAAAGCACGTTGTTCCCCGGCGACCCGCTCGTGGTGGTTCACGCGAGCCGCGACGGCCACTGGCTCTTCGTGGTGAGCCCGCGCTATGCCGCGTGGACGCATGCCGACGACGTCGCCTACGGCGACGCGAAGGCGATCTTCGCGCACGTGGACGCCACGCCCTACCGGGTGATCACCGGCGCGAAACCCGACACCGTCTACACGCCCGAGGTACCCGCGCTTTCCGAACTGCAACTGGACATGGGCACGCGCGTGCCGCTGGATACCTCGGTGCCGCCGGACCAACCGGTGAACGGGCAGACCGCGTACACCTCGTGGACGCTCAGCCTGCCCGTGCGCGACGCGAACGGCGACCTGTCGTTCCATCCCGCCCTGCTCCAGCGCAACGCGGACTCGTCGGCGGACTACCTGCCGCTCACGCGGGCGAACGTCATCCGCCAGGCGTTCAAGTTCCTCGGCGAGCGGTACGGTTGGGGCCATGCCTACAACGGCCGCGACTGCAGCGGCTTCGTCTCCGACGTGTACCGGAGCATGGGCGTGCAGATGCCGCGCAACACGCGCGACCAGAGCATCAGCCCGGGCCTGGAACACACCGTGTACACGGACAAGGACGACCACGACGCCCGCGTGAAGGCGGCGATGGCGTTGGAGGTGGGCGACCTCGTCTACATCCCCGGCCACGTGATGATGGTGATCGGCAAGATCGACGGCCAGCCCTACGTGATCCACGATGTGGGCGGCATGAGCTACCGGCGGGACGACGGGAGCCTGCGCCACGTGAAGCTCAACGCGGTGTCCGTCACGCCCCTCCTGCCGATGATGTTCGACGGCGACGCCACCTTCGTCGACCGCATGACCAGCATCGTCCGCATCCGCTAAACGGCCCATTCCATGAAGATCACCGACATCCGCTTCGGCATGCTCCGCGTGCCGCTCAAGACCGCCTTCAAGACCGCCCTGCGCACCGTCGACACCGTGGAAGACATCGTCGTGATGGTGCATACCGACGATGGCCGCATCGGCTACGGCGAAGCCCCGGCCACGGCGGTCATCACCGGCGACACGCACGGCTCCGTGCTCGATGCCATCCGCCACTACATCGCCCCGCGCATCGTCGGGCAGGACGTGGCCGACCTCAACCGCCTCACGCGCCTGATCCAGGGCGCGATGGAACGCAACACCAGCGCCAAGGCCGCCGTCGAGATCGCCGTCTACGACCTCTGGGGCCAGCTCTACGGCGCGCCGCTCTACAAGCTGCTCGGCGGCGGCGATCCGGTGATCACCACCGACATCACCATCAGCGTCGACTACATCGACAAGATGGTGGCCGATTCGGTATCCGCCGTGGAGCGCGGTTTCGAATCGCTGAAGATCAAGGTTGGCAAGGACATCGGCGTGGACATCGAACGCGTGCGCGCCATCCATGCCGCCGTGGAGAATCGCGCCCTGCTCCGCCTCGACGCCAACCAGGGCTGGACGGCGAAAGAGGCCGTCTATGCGTTGCACGCGCTGGAAGACGCCGGCGTGCGCCTGGAACTGGTCGAACAGCCGGTGAAGGCGCGCGACCTGGAAGGCATGCGCTACGTCACCGAGCGCGTGCATACGCCGGTGATGGCCGACGAGAGCGTGTTCGGCCCACTGGAAGTGATGGAACTCATCCGCATGCGCGCGGCGGACATCATCAACATCAAGCTGATGAAGACCGGCGGCATCTCCAACGCCATCCGCATCGCCGACATCGCCGGCCTGCACGGCATCGACTGCATGATCGGCTGCATGCTCGAATCGAGCATCAGCGTGGCTGCCGCCGTGCACGTGGCCGTCGCCAAGGCCGACGTCATCACCAAGGTGGACCTCGACGGTCCCTCGCTGTGCGCCTACGATCCGGTGGACGGCGGGGTCACCTTCAACGAGTCGGAAATCTCCATCACCGACGCCCCCGGTCTCGGCATCCGCGAAATCCGCGGCCTGGAAGCCCTTTAGGAAGCGACCATGTCTCCTCTGGTGAAGATCCGCTCCGAACGCGACCGCATGTCGGCGGTGGAGCGGCGCATCGCCGATTTCGTGCTGGAAAACGCCCAGTTGCTGCGGGACTACTCGTCTCAGCAACTCGCGAACGCGCTGGGCATCAGCCAGTCGAGCGTCGTGAAATTCACCCAGAAGCTGGGCTTTCGTGGCTATCCCGACCTCAAGTACTCCGTCGGCGAGGCCATCGGCCGCGCCGACGACGGTGAAGCACCCGATGCCGGGCATGCCGGCGACGCGGTGGGCGCGATGCTCTGGGAGCGAAAGACGCGGGCGGAAGAAGCCACCGGATCGATCAATCCGCCGGACGTCATCGCCCATGCCGCCGACGCGATCGGTGCCGCCGGCAAGGTATTCCTCATCGGCCTGGGCGAAGACGACCTGCACGCGCACTCGTTCGCGCTGCGCCTGTCGCTCTTGGGTATCGTCGCCATGCGCCAGCACGACGTCGGCGGCATGGCGGCACAGGTCGGTTTGGCCGGTGCCGGCGACGTGCTGGTCGTGTTCTCCGAACACGGCCGGCACCCCCTGCTGACCAAGGTCGCCCGCCACTTCCGCGAGCGGCGCGGTCGCGTGGTGAGCGTCACGCGGCACACCGCCAACCCGCTTCGCGCGGTGGCCGACCTTTCGCTCGTGGTCGCCGCGCACGACGATGCCTCCTACGTGCAGTCGCTGATCTACCAGTCGACCGTGCAGCAGCTGATGGATCGCGTCTTCGTCCATTTGTGCGAAGGCGACGGGGGCCGGCACCAGCGTTACGTGGACGCCCTCGATCGCATCCACCGGCTATTCGAACCCTGACCGGAATCCTCCCATGCCCATGCGCGCCTTCCGCCTCACCGGCCTGCTCGCCCTGTCGCTGTCCACCGGCGCCCTCGCCTACGAGGCGCCCGTGGCGTGGTCCGTGTCGAGGCAGATGATCGTCGTCACCACCGATGGCTGGAACGCCGACCACGGCATCCTGCGCACCTATGTGCGCGACGGTACCCGCTGGAAGGCGGAAGGCACGGCCACCGACGTCACCATCGGCAAGGCGGGCAGCGCGTGGGGCCGGGGACTCAGCCCGGCGCAGACGGACGGCCCGCAAAAGCGCGAGGGCGATGGACGCAGCCCTGCGGGCGTGTTCCGGATCGGCACGGCCTTCGGCTATGCCGAGACCCATCCCACGGCCATGCCTTACATGGGACTCAAGGCCTCGGATTACTGCGTGGACGTCGACGGTTCGCCCTACTACAACCAGTTGGTGGACGAAGCCGAGGTCGGCCCGAAAGCCGTGGCCGGCGCCACCGAGGCGATGCGCCGCGACCTGCACTTCAACGGCGACCGCGCCTACCGGATCGGCTTCGTCATCGAACACAACGCCGACGGCAAGAAGGGTGCGGGCAGCTGCATCTTCGCCCACCTGTGGAAGTCGCCCACCTCGCCGACCGTCGGCTGCACGGCGATGACGGACGGCGCGATGGAACGCCTGCTGGCCTGGCTCGATCCCAGCAAGAAACCCGTCTTCGTGCTGCTTCCGAAAGACGAATACGCCCGCCTGCGGGATGCCTGGAACCTCCCCGTCCCATGAGCACCCATGACGTCGTCGTCATCGGTGCCGGGATCGCCGGCGCGTCGATCGCGTATTTCCTCGCGCCGCACGCCCGCGTGCTCGTCCTGGAGCGCGAGGCGTTTGCGGGCATGCACACCACGGGACGCTCGGCGGCCCACTTCAGCGAAACCTACGGTTCGGCCCAGGTTCGCGCGCTGACCCGGGCCACGCGTCCGTTCCTGTCGTGTCCACCGGAGGGTTTCGCCGCACAGCCGATCCTGCATCGCCGGGGCTCGTTGGTGGTGGCACGGGAGGACCAGGCCGACGCATTGCGCGAGAACCATCGACGCTTGCGCATGCGTACGCCATCCCTGGCCCTGCTCGACCGGGAAGATATCCTTGCCCACGTTCCTGTGCTTCGCCCGGAGGCCGCCTGCCTCGGGCTATGGGAGCCGGACGCCGCGGACATCGACGTGAACGAGCTGCACCAGGCCTTCCTTCGCGGCGCGAAAGCACGAGGCGCGCACCTCCGCATGCATGCCGAGGTGCGCTCGATCGAGCGCGACGGGCACGGCTGGAGGATCGACGACGATATCCGGGCGGCGATCGTCGTGAACGCCGCGGGGGCATGGGCGGATGGCGTGGCGTCGCTGGCCGGCGTGACGCCGATCGGCCTGGTGCCCCGACGCCGCTCGGCGTTCCTCTTCGAACCGCCCGCGAACGTCGCCACGGCAGGCTGGCCTTTCGTGGTGGATGTCGACGAATCGTTCTACTTCAAGCCCGATGCGGGCCTCTTGCTGGGCTCGGCCGCCAACGCCGACCCCACGCATCCGCACGACGTGCAACCGGAGGAATACGACATCGCCCTCGGCATCCATCGCATCGAGCAAGCCACCACGATGTCGATTCACCGGCCCACGCGTACGTGGGCGGGATTGCGTAGCTTCGTCGCCGACGGCGACCTGGTCGGTGGCTATGCGGCGGATACGCCAGGGTTTTTCTGGCTGGCGGCGCAGGGTGGCTACGGCATCCAGACCAGTGCGGCGATGGGCGAGGCATGCGCGATGCTGGTGTTGGGGCGGGAGCTGCCAGCGCACCTGGCGGATGCGGGGATCACGCGGGACATGCTTTCCCCTTCGCGACTATGACCCCTCCGCCCGCTCGAGCTTATCGCCCAGGGTTCCCGCTTGCGCAGGAACCCTGGGCCTGGAGTCCGGGTGTCGCGAGACGTCGGATCGGTTTCTAGAAGTCGTAAGACACGCTCAACCGCCCATACCTCGGTGCCTGCCGCTGCGTGATCACGCCGAACTGCGGCTCGGGCAGGCCCGGTCCCGCTTCCGAGTACGGATACTGCTGCAATGCCCGCTGTTCGTTGAGCACATTGAACACATTGGCGTTGAAGGCGAGCTTTCCTTCGGCGAAGCCCGGCCGCCAGCTCACGCCGAGATCGATCTGACGGATCCAGGGCGTGCGCCCCTGCGTACCCGGCGGCGACGGTTCGCCATCGCAATAGTGGTAATGGCCACCGTACTTACCCGGATCCTCGTGATCCGGACCGTAGTAGCCCAGGCAGTGACGCGGCGTACCGGAGACGATGCTCACGTTGCCCGACACCAACCACTCGGGCGCGATCTGCCAGTACCCGAACAGCTTGAACTGATGCGTGTGGTCGTTGCTCTGCGGACCGTTGGTGTGCTCCATGATGTAGGCGTTGTCCCAATCCTCGCTCGTGGACGCCGCCGTCTGGTTGAGGTCGGAACGAAGCTGGCCTTCCGTATTGCCATAGCTGCGCGAGAACACGTAGTTGGCCCGGGCATACCACGTACCGTCGAACGGATGCTCGAGCAGCAGCTCCAGGCTGTAGTAGGAGCGCTTGAGACGGTCGAAACCCAACTCGCCGTTGGTGATCGGCACGTCGACGTGGTTGCCGGCGGTATCGAGCAACACGAACGTGTTCGCCTGGCCGGGATTGAACAGGTAGCAGCTGTTGGCCTGCGCCGTATCGATGTTCAGCCCGAGCGACTGTCCCTTCTCGACGATGCGCTGGATGTCGCAGTAGTCGTCGATGGCATTGCGCAGCTTGCGATAGGTGAGCTTGGCCCCGTAGATCCACTCCGGGCCGAAGGTCTTGGTGAAGCCGAGGATGTATTCGTCCTGGTTTTCCGGCTTCATGCCACGGGCCGCGACGGTCTTCGGATCGGGAAGCTGGCCGAAGTTATTGTTGGCCGACACGGGTACGCCGGGCGCGATGGCCGTCAATCCCGTCGGCTGGCCATCCGGCGCGATACCCTGGTAAGTGAAGTACTGCGACGTGCTCAATGCGCCGCCGGCGGCGTTGAGCGCGGGATTCAACGGCAGCGCGAGGTAATAGCGTCCGGCATTGCCATACACCTTGAAGCTCGCGTCGCCGTTCACGTCCCAGCTGAAGCCGAGGCGCGGCGCCCATTGCGGCGACGTCTGCTTGATGTACTGGTCGCCGTTGGCGTTGTAGTTGGTGAACTGGTCGTTGCGCAGGCCCAACGTGAGCAGCCAGCGGTCGGACACCTGCCACGCGTCCTCCACGTACTGCGCACGCTGGCTCGAACGCACCGTCGCGAGGCTCGACGAGACGCCGCGTATCACGTAATAGCCTTCCTCGCCGCCGGGATAGTTGCCCGGCGCGTCCACCCCGAGACCGGTGGAGATCGGCAACGCGGGGTCGCCCTGCTGGTAATCCCACGAATAACCGGGTCCCGACGTGGCCGTGCCCTGGTCGAAGGCGCGGGCCTGCTGGTTGTCGATGCCCAGCGTGATGGCGTGGTCGCCCAACGTGTAGTGCACGTCGAAGCGGGTGTTGGTCGTCTCGTTGCGTCGACCGGGATTGGACAGCGAGGTCACCGTCTGGCCCGAGGTTCGCGGAACACCCCCGGTCAACGCCGGGTTCTGGAACTGCGCATCGTCGATGTAGACCGCGTTTTCGTCGTAACCGGACGGCGAGACGTAATTGTTCGTGCGCATCTTGCCGTACTGCGCGCTGATCGTGAGGTTGTCGGTGAGGTAGCCGGTGTACTTGGCCGTGTAGACGTCTCCGCCGAACTTCTCGTTATTGGCGCCGGACAGGCGCGGGCCGCGGTGGCCGTCGGCATAATCGTAGGAATAGATCGTTCCCGAGCGTTCGGTCTTGTCCGAGGCACCGGTCACTTCGACGATGTTGCTGTCGTTGATGTTCCAGTCGAGCTTGGTGTACCAACGTGGCAGCTGATAGCGGTACGAGCGGTATGGGGTGGCCTGCGTCACGTCGTTGGCGACCGCGCCCGTCTGCCGCTCCACTTCCGCGGCCGCGAAGATGTAGAGCTTGTCCTTCACCAACGGGCCGCCGCCGTAGAGGCTCGCCGTGGTGGACGTGCGCGTGCTTGCGGAATTCAATTGGAACAGGCGACCCGCCACCGGCTGCGGCGGCAGGCCGTTGGTGTAATAGCTGTTCTTTCCGTCGGCGCGCAGTCCGTTCGGCTCCCATATGAGCTGCGCCCCCGCATGCCACTCGTTGGTGCCACGCTTGCCCACGACGTTGATCACGCCACCGTCGGAACGCCCGTACTGCGCGCTGTAGCCGCCGGTGAAAACCTCCTCCTGTTCGATCGCGCCATACGGCAGCGAGATGCCTCCGAAGCCACGCAAGGGATCGGTGGTATTGAATCCGTTGACGTAGTAGGCGTTTTCGCTCGCCGCCGAACCGCCGAACGACACCAACGAATTGCCCGTGGCGCTGGTGTAGCTGCCACTGTTGTTCACGGCGCCGGGGGCGAGCAGCGCGATGGCTTCGGAACTGCGGCCCAGCGGCAACTTGGCCAGCTGTTGCGAAGTGACGACGGTGCGCGAATCCACCGTGGACACGTCGATGGACGGCAACGCGTTCGCCCGCACGTCTACTCCGCCGAGGTCCGTCGCCTCCGCCGCGACGAACGATACCTCCACGCCCGATCCCACGCGCAACGTCACGTCGTCGCGCGATTTCGTCACCGCCCCCTCATGCACCAGCGCCACGGCGTAGGTGCCCAGGGGAAGCTGGGCCGCACTGTAGCGACCGCGCTCATCGACGGGCACCTCGCGGGTTACGCCGGTATCGCTCGTCACGCGAACGACATCGCCTCGCCCTCCATCGACCTGGCCATAGATCGAACCGGTGGTTGATTGGGCAAACGCGGCGGGAGAAAGGGCGGCAAGCAGCGAAGCCGCAAGGATCGATCGTCGGAAGGAAAGCATGGAGCTCCTAAGTGCACGGTGTGGGCGACGACCCTCACCGCGCCACGTGTGGACGTGGCGAATGCGAGGGTGACGGTCGCGCGGGCATGGACGCCCGTTGCGCCGGAAAGGCGCCGGTTCGTGGAATCGGTCGGCTAGACGAGGGGCGCTCGAGCGCCCGACATCACGTCGTCAATGCGAGTGCGTACATCGCGCGCAAGGCGCGAAAGCCCAGCGGGAGACGCCGGCAACGTTGGAGTGGCGCATGATGAACCCCTTCGGCACATGCTGCTATGCGTCAAAGCTAGCACACCTTGCCGACGCCGTGTCAAGCATTTAGGCGTCCAAACGAATTCATCGTGATGCGCCTCATGTTTCCTTTGAAACTTCCGATTGGACGTCCAATCGCGAAGGCGCAGGTCGTGGCCCGCCCCGTTCACGTGCATCGCATCGCGCGACGGCTCGTATCGTGTCGTTGCCCGCGAGATACGCCACCTGCCGGTTGCCGAACATGAAGACGGCGCCGTCCTCTATCGTGGCGGCTGGTGGTGCGAGAGCACCATGCATCCGTACTCGTTCGGCCAGCGATCGAAATACCACGCGTATACCAAGGAGAATCGGCGACGCATCCGCGGCCACGTGATCGTCGGCGTGGACGTGCCGTTCCACGAACGGGTGGTCGTCGACGGGTAACGGCTTCGTCATCGCGAGGACAAAAAAAACCGCGGCCCGGAGGCCGCGGCTTTTTCTTCGTACCGGCGAACCGGAACGAACGGCTTACTTCATCAGGCCCGCGAGGGTCTTGCCGAGATCGGCCGGGGACTTCACCGTGGTGACGCCCGCCTTCTCCAGCGCGGCGAACTTCGCCGCCGCCGTGCCCTTGCCGCCGGAGATGATGGCGCCGGCATGGCCCATGCGCTTGCCCGGAGGGGCCGAGGCGCCGGCGATGAACGACACGACCGGCTTCTTGACGTACTGGCCGATGAACTCGGCCGCGTCTTCCTCGGCGCTGCCGCCGATTTCGCCGACCATGATGATGCCTTCGGTCTGCGGATCGTCCTGGAAGAGCTTCAGGCAGTCGATGAAGTTCAGGCCGTTGATCGGATCGCCGCCGATGCCGATGCAGGTGGACTGGCCCAGGCCTTCATTGGTGGTCTGGAACACGGCTTCATAGGTCAGCGTGCCCGAGCGCGACACGATGCCGACCTTGCCCGGCTTGTGGATGTGGCCCGGCATGATGCCGATCTTGCATTCGCCCGGGGTGATGACGCCGGGGCAGTTCGGACCGACGAGGACGACGTCGGGGTGCGACTTGAGCACGTTCTTCACGCGCATCATGTCGAGCACCGGGATGCCCTCGGTGATGGCCACGATGACCTTGATGCCGCCGTTGATCGCTTCGAGGATCGAGTCGGCCGCGAACGGGGGCGGCACGAAGATGACCGAGGCGTCGGCCTTGGTCTGGTCGACGGCGTCGCGCACGGTGTTGAAGACCGGCTTGCCGATGTGCTCGGAACCGCCCTTGCCCGGGGTGACGCCACCCACGATCTGGGTGCCGTAGTCGATCGCCTGCTGGGCGTGGAAGGTACCCTGCTGGCCGGTGAAGCCCTGCACGATGACCTTGGTGTTCTTGTTGATCAGGACGCTCATGTTGCTTTCGCTCCTCAGGCCGCGGCGGCCACGGCCTTCTGGGCCGCATCGTTGAGATCGTCGGCCGGCGTGATCGCCAGGCCCGAGTTGGCCAGCAGTTCGCGGCCCTGCTCGACATTGGTGCCCTGCAGGCGCACGACCACGGGGATCTTCAGGCCCACTTCCTTCACCGCGGCGATGATGCCCTCGGCGATGAGGTCGCAACGCACGATGCCGCCGAAGATGTTGACCAGGATGGCCTTGACCTTGTCGGACGACAGGATGAGCTTGAACGCCTCGGTGACGCGCTCCTTGGTGGCGCCGCCGCCGACGTCGAGGAAGTTGGCCGGCTCGCCGCCCGCCAGCTTGATGACGTCCATGGTGGCCATGGCCAGGCCCGCGCCGTTCACCATGCAGCCGATCGAGCCGTCCATGGTCACGTAGTTGAGGTTGTGCTGGACGGCGGCCGCTTCGGCGGCGTCTTCCTGCGTGAGGTCGCGCATGGCGGCGAGGTCCGGATGACGGAACTCGGCGTTGTCGTCGGAGTTGACCTTGCCGTCGAGGGCGGCGAGGTTGCCGTCGGCGAGGATCGCCAGCGGGTTCAGCTCGACCAGGGCGAGATCCTTCTCGTTGAAGAGCTTGTAGAGGCCCAGCATGATCTTGACCAGCTGGTTCACCTGCTTGCCTTCCAGGCCCATCTTGAACGCGAGTTCGCGCGCCTGGTACGGCTGCAGGCCTTCGACGTAGTCCACCACGAGGGTGTGGATGTCTTCGGGGGTATCGTGAGCGACCTGCTCGATGTCGACGCCGCCGTGCTTGGAGGCGATGAACGAGATGGCCTTGGTGTCACGATCGGTGAGGATCGAGAGGTAGAGTTCCTTCGCGATGTCGGTCGCGTCGGTCACCAGCACCAGGTTCACCGGCAGCGCGCGGCCGGCCGACTGGTAGGTTTCCATCTGGGTGCCGAGCATGCCCTTGGCGGCGGCATGGACGTCGTCCAGGCTACGGCAGAACTTGACGCCACCGGCCTTGCCGCGACCGCCGGCATGGATCTGGGCCTTGACCATCCACTGCGAACCGCCCAGGTGCTTGGCGGCGTCGACGGCGGCGTCGGGAGAGTTGGCGACCTTGCCCGGGGGCACGGCGATGCCGTACTTCGCGAACAGTTCTTTGGCCTGGTACTCGTGGAAATTCATTCGATACCTCGAGCGAACGGGAAAAACTCGTGAGAAAAGCGCGCGGCCGCGAACGACTCGCACGGGAGTGGGGAGATGGAGCGATTGCGCCTTTTTCACGCAATACGGCCGCGTATTTTCCCGGATGGCGCCCCGGAAGGAAAGGGGCGCCGCCGCATACGCCGCCGCACGGGGGCTTTCCGGACCCTCGTCACACTGCCGTCGACGCGTGTTGCCGCCGCCGGGGCGGCCCCTATACTGGCGGGCATCGAGGGCCCCGCCGGGCCTGCCCGCGGAGAACATCACCGGTGTCCACGCCCGCGCCGACCAAGGCAGCCAAGACCGGCACAACGCCGACCAGCCCCCGCCACGAACTGTTCTTTTTCAACTACTTCCGGCTGGGCCAGGCCGCGGTCTACACCGCCCTCGCCTTCCGGCCCGAGCACCTGACCTGGCCCGCCCTGCCCGAACCGTTGTTCGCCCGCCTCCTGGGCATGGCCTACCTGCTCGCCGCCCTGGTGCTGGTGGCGCGCACCCGCCGATCGCTCCACCGTCCGATCCTCGTCGTCTCCACCGGGCTGGTGCTGGACATCGTGGCCGCCCTGCTGGCCCTGGTGCTGATGCACGACGTGCGCATGGGCGTATCGATGATGCTGGCGGTGAACATCGCCACCGGCGCCCTGCTCCTGCCGCTGCGCCTGTCCATGTTCTTCGCCGCGCTCGCCACCCTGGGCATGCTCGGCCATTCCGTGTTCGACCTGGCCGACGCCTCGGGCACGACGGACCGCGAACTGGCGGAATACGGCCTGTTCGGCGCGGCCTACTTCGCCTGCGCCACGCTGTGCTACCTGCTCGGGCGCAACATCCGCGCCTCCGAAGCCCTCGCCGAGCAACGCGGCCTCGATCTGGCCAACCTCGCCCAGGTCAACGAGCTGATCATCCGCCGCATGAAGACCGGCGTGCTGCTGGTGGACGAGAGCAACCGCATCCACCAGCTCAACGAATCGGCCTGGATGCTGATGGGCAACCCCTCGGCCGACCAGCGCGACCTGGGCACCCTTGCCCCGGAGCTTTCGCGCCGCCTGTACCACTGGCGCACCTCGGGCAAGCTCGACGAAAGCGCCACCATGCTGGCCGACGGCACACCCGAGGTGGTCCCGCGCTTCTCCCGCCTGGCGCCCAACGACGACTCCCACGTGCTGATTTTCCTCGACGACACCTCGCTGGTGTCGCGCCGCGCGGAAGAACTCACCCTGAGCTCGCTCGGGCGCCTGTCGGCATCCATCGCGCACGAAATCCGCAATCCGCTCGCGGCGATCCACTATTCGGCGCAGCTGCTCGCCGAATCCACGGACATGAACGATACCGACCTGCGCATGGTCGAGATCATCAACAACCACTGTTCGCGGCTCAACGAGATCATCGAGAACATCCTCCAGCTATCGCGGCGCGAGCGCTCGCGTCCCGAGACGCTCGACCTCAGCCAGTGGGTGCACCACTTCGTGGCCGAGTACAAGCAAGGCAACGACCTGGGGGCCGATATCCTGCGCGCCGTCTCCGGCAGCGAGCCCGTGGCCGCGGTGGCCGACCCGCAGCACCTCCAGCAGGTGATCTGGAACCTCGTGCAGAACGCCCTGCGCTACGGCCGCCTGCCCGGCGAGCCGGCACGGGTGATGGTGGTGGCCCGGCATTCGGAAGCCGGGGTGCCCATCGTCGAGGTCATCGACCGTGGCCCGGGCATTCCGCCCAAGGTGGCCGCGCAGATCTTCGAGCCCTTCTTCACCACGCACGAATACGGCACGGGACTGGGCCTGTACCTTGCCCGGCAGATGAGCGAAGCCAACCAGGCCGCGCTCGAATACGTGCGCGTGGCGGGCGGCGGCAGCTGCTTCCGGGTGAGCCTCACGCCCCCGGCGCGCAGCGCCACGGCGCTGCCCGCCGCCGCCCAGGCATGAGCCCGGCGCTTTGCTCTCGCGGCCGGGGCGGTTACATTGAGAATATTCACCGAATTTTCCGGACCCCATGAGCAAGCAGACCGTACTGGTCATCGACGACGAGCGGGACATCCGTGAGTTGCTGACCATCACCCTGGGCCGAATGGAACTCGACGTCGACGCCGTGGGCAGCGTCACGGACGCACGGAGCGCCCTCGCGGGGCGTCGTTACGACCTTTGCTTCACCGACATGCGCCTTCCCGACGGCAGCGGCCAGGAGATCATCGAGCTGATCGCGGCCAGCTATCCCGACATGCCCGTGGCGATGATCACCGCTTACGGCAACGTCGATGCCGCGGTCAACGCGCTGAAGGCCGGCGCCTTCGACTTCGTCTCCAAGCCGGTCGACATCCACCTGCTGCGACGCCTGGTACGCACCGCCTTGCGCCTGTCCGAAGAGCGCAAGGCGGAAAGCGGCGCCAAGGCGGCCGGCGGCCCGGGCGCCGACCGCCTCATCGGCGATTCGCCCGTGATGGCCGAGGTGCGCGGCAAGATCGCCAAGCTCGCCCGTAACCAGGCGCCCGTGTACATCGCCGGCGAATCCGGCGTGGGCAAGGAACTGGTCGCCCGCCTGATCCACGAGCTGGGCCCGCGCTCGGCCGGCGCCTTCGTGCCGGTGAACTGCGGCGCCATTCCCTCCGAGCTGATGGAAAGCGAGTTCTTCGGCCATCGCAAGGGCAGCTTCACCGGGGCGCACGCCGACAAGGAAGGCCTGTTCCAGGCCGCCCAGGGCGGCACGCTGTTCCTCGACGAAGTGGCCGAGCTGCCGCTGCACATGCAGGTGAAGCTGCTGCGCGCCATCCAGGAAAAGGCCGTGCGCCCCATCGGCGGACGCGACGAGATTCCCGTCGACGTGCGCATCCTCTCGGCCACGCACAAGAACCTCGCCGCGCTCGTCGAACAAGGCCTGTTCCGCCAGGATCTCTTCTACCGCATCAACGTCATCGAGCTGCGCGTGCCGCCGCTGCGCGAGCGCCGCGGCGACGTGCCGAAGCTCGCCGACTTCGTCCTGCGCCAACTGGCCGACGAGGCGGGCACGGCACCGAATCGCCTGCGTCCCGAAGCCCTCGCGGCGTTGGAGGCGTATCACTTTCCCGGCAACGTGCGCGAGCTGGAAAACATCCTCGAGCGCGCGATGGCGATGTGCGAGGGCGACACCATCGAGGCCGACGACCTGATGCTGCCGCAACGCGCGCCTGCCGCGGTGCCGACGCAGGCCACGCCGGAATCGGTGCTCGCGGCGGCGGCGGGCATCCCCGCGCCGGTGGCCGCCGGCCATGACGGCTCGCTCGAGGATTACATCTCGAACATCGAGCGCGACACGATCATCAAGGCGCTGGAAGAGTCGCGTTACAACAAGACGGCGACGGCCAAGAAGCTGGGAATCACGTTCCGGGCGTTGCGGTACAAGTTGAAGAAGCTCGGGATCGATTGAGCACGGCGTAAAGGGGCGATGGAGCGCGCTTCGACGCAAGTCCGAGGTAGCAACGACGTTTCATCGGCTTTCGTCTTCGCACGATTCACGCCCGGTCGCTTTCCCTGAGAAAGGCGACGAACGCCCGCAATGCCGCCGACTGGTGGCGTCGGCTCGGGAAGTACAGATAGAGCTCGCCGATCGGGTGGGACCATGCGGGCATCACGCGCACGAGCTTTCCGGCGGCGACGGGCTCGGCCGCCATCCCGGCCGGCACGCTGGCGATGCCCAGCCCTGCGATGGCCAGGGCGATCTGCGACGCCAGGTCGTGCACGATCGCCGCCGACGATGGCACGAACGAAACGGTGTCGCCTCCGCGGCGCAGGGTCCAGGGGATGATCAGGCCGGTGCCCTGGCTGCGGCAGGCGATCGCGCGATGCTCACGCAGGTCGTCCGGCGCCCCCGGCACGCCCCGTGCGTCGAGATAGGCCGGCGACGCGACGAGGATCGCCTCCGAGGCAGGCGCGACGGACAGGGCGACCATGTCCCCATCGAGATGATCCCCGTAGCGCAAACCGGCGTCGTAGCCCTCCTTGACGATATCCACCAGGCGCGCCTCGACGGCGATCTCGAGGTCCACGTCGGGATAGCGCTCCTGGAAAGCCACCAGCACCGGCGCGACGTACAGTTCGAAGGGCGCGCGCGGCATGGTCAGGCGCAACTGCCCGGTGGGCCGTCCGCCCCGACCCGAGGCGTCTTCCGCGGCCTGTCGCAGCGACGCGAGCGCGGGCGCCACCGTGCGCAGGTAGTCGTCGCCGACGTCGGTCAGGCTGAGGCTACGGGTCGAGCGACGGAACAGTGACGCGCCGAGCCGCTTTTCGAGGGCGCCGATCGCCTGACTGACCGCGGAGGGCGACATGCCCAGGCGCCGGGCGGCTTCCGAGAAACTGCCCGCCTCCGCCGCGGCGACGAAGATGGCCACTCCCTCCAAGGAATCCCTCGTTCGCATCGCTCACCTTGAAGTACGGCTTACAGCCTCGTTCGCGATTGTAGTGATAGTGGCGAAAACCCTTCCATCCTACGATCCTCCCATGACCCCGACCGACGATCGCCCCGACTCGCCGCATCTCCCGTCCGCGCACGCGTCGACGCTCGACCGACGCACGTTCCTGCTCGGCCTGCTCGCCGCCGCCGTCCTGCCCGGGGCCGCCTGGGCCGCGTCCTCGCCCGCGCCGGCCTCGCGCACGTTCGCCACGCGGCGCCATACCACGCATTACCTGGAGAAAGGCCCGGCGGACGGACCGCTGATGTTCTTCCTCCACGGTTGGCCGGAACTGAGCCTGGTCTGGCGGGCGCAGATCGACGCGTTCGCCGCCGAGGGCTGGCGCTGCATCGCACCCGACATGCGCGGCTACGGCGGTTCCTCCGCCCCGACGGCCACCGGAGCCTACACCCAGGAACAGGTGGTGGCGGACATGATCGAGCTGCACGATCATCTCGGCGGCAAACCGGCGATCTGGGTCGGGCACGATTGGGGCAGCGTCGCCGTGGCTTCGCTGGTGTCGCACGAACCGGCACGCAGCCGTGGCGCCGTGATGATCTCGGTGCCGTATTTCCCCACCGGCAACACCTTGCGCACGCTGGTGCCTCTGGTCGACCGGTCGATCTATCCGGCGGACCGGTTCCCCGATGGGCAATGGGATTACTACCGCTACTACACCACGCACTTCGCCTCGGCCGTGGCCGACCTGGATGCCGACAAGGCGTCCTCGCTGGCCTCCATCTACCGGCCCGGCGATCCGTCGAAGATGCGCGAGCCGGCGGCGAACGCGATGGTCACGTCAAAGGGCGGACGCTTCGGCGCCGCGCACCGCGCACCGCCGACCCGGCCCGATCCCGCGCTGTGGCCGGCCGAGGACTTCGACGCGCTGGTGAAATCGTTCGAGGCACGCGGTTTCCGGCCGCCCTGCGCGTGGTACCTCAACGACGATGCCAACACGGTTTATGCGGCCAAGGCGCCGAACGGCGGACATCTCGCGATGCCGGTGCTGTTCGTCAACGGCGCCTACGACCAGATGAACACCATCCAGGGCAATCGTCTGGGCGATCCGATGCGCGCGGCCTGCGCCGACCTCACCGTGACGAACCTCCAGGGAGCGCACTGGCTGCCCCTGGAGCGAAAGGCCGAACTCGTCCAGGCCATTCGCGACTGGCTGCGTATTAAGCGGCTGACGGCATGACCACGCGTCCCTGCGGGACGCGCCGTCATGGCTCAGCCCGTTTCCGTATCGCTCGCATCGAGGGCCTCGCGCACGGTGCGCAGTAGCGCATGCGACGGCACGGGCTTGTTGAGCACGTAGAGGTGGTCCAGTTGCGGCAGTTCGTCGAGGTTCGGCGGCGAATCCGACCGGGCCAGCAGCAGCACCGCGCCTCGGTAACCGTGATCCAGCAACGCGGCCAGCGTGCGCACGCCGGTGAACAGGTTCATGTCGGCGTCCATCACCACGAGGTCGGGCACGCCGTGCGCTTCGATCCATTGCAGCGCCGCCGTGCCGCTCTGGCTCGCGCCCGCCTGGTAACCGTAGGCATCGAGGGTATCCACCAGCAGTGACAGCTGCACGGCCTCCTCGACCACCACCAGCACGCGCTCGGCCTCGCCCTGCAGCATGGATTCCATGCCCGGCAAGGTATCCTCGTGCTCCACGGCCAACGGCAGGTAGAGATGGAACTGCGTGCCCTCGCCCTCGCGGCTGCGCACGCGCATCAGGCCGCCGTGGCTGGCCACGATGCGCTTGCACGACAGCAGACCCAGCCCGGTACCGCCCTCCTTCGTCGTGAAGAACGGCTCGAACAGACGCCGCAATACGGGTTCGGGCATGCCCGCGCCCGTGTCGATCACGGACAGGCGCAGGTAACGGCCCGGCTCGGCCGTCTCGTTTTCCACGAAGAAATCGTCGGCCAGGTTCACCTGTGCCGTTTCGATCCGCAGCGAACCGCCCTCGGGCATCGCCTGTATCGCGTTGAGGCAGAGGTTGAGCAGGCACTGCTGCAGTTCGGTGTGGTTGCCTTCGAACGACACGTCCGGATCGACGATATCCATGCTCATGTCGATCGTGCGAGGCACGCTGCCCTGCATGAGCAGCTTCAACGCATCCAGCAGCGCGCCCAGGCGAACCTGTTCAGCGCGTCGCGCGCCACGCGCGAACGACAGCATCGACGACACCATCTCGAGGCCACGACGGCCGCAATCGCGCACGAGCGTCCCCAGGCGCGCGAGGCGCGGATCGTCCGCGTAGTCTTCCAGCGTGTCGCCGGCGAGCAGAAGCGGCTGCAGCAGGTTGCGCAGATCGTGGCTGAGGCCGCCGGCCAGCAAGGCGAGGCTTTCGAAACGCTGCGCCCGAATCAGTTCCTGCTCCGCGCGCGCACGCGCGCGCTGCTCTTCCGCCTCGCGCAGCGCGCGGCGCACCGCCGAGGCCAGGCGCGCGGTGTTCTGCTTCAGGATGTAATCGGTGGCGCCGTTACGCAGCGCCTCGATCGCGGCTTCCTCGCCGAGCGTGGCCGAAATGAAGATGAAGGGAACGGCGGCGTCGCGCGCGCGCAGTATCTCCAGCGCACGCTCGCCGCTGAATCCCGGCAAGCTCAGATCGGAAAGCACGATGTCGGGATGGAACGTGTCCAGCGCCTCGACGTAAGCCTTCTCGTCGTCGACCAGATGCACCTCGTAATCGAGGCCATCGTGGTCCAGTTCGGTCAACACCAGCTCCGCGTCGAGCGGGCTGTCTTCCACCTGGAGGATCCTGACCTTTTGCCCTTGGCCATTCATGACGGTATCCGCTGCCCCTGCCCGATTACTCGCCGTCCGGGCGCTGGTTGAGCACGGCCCAGAAATGCCCCAGGGTCTGCACCGCCTTGAAGAACTGGTCGACGTCCACGGGCTTGAGCACGTAGGCGTTCACGCCCAGGTTCCAGCTGCGCGCGAGGTCGCTCTCTTCGCGCGACGACGAAAGGATCACCACGGGAAGACGCTTCCAGCGCTCGTCGGCGCGAAGATGCTGCAGCACTTCCAGGCCGTCCATGCGCGGCATCTTGATGTCGAGCAGGATCACGGCCGGCTCGCTTTCGCCGCGGTGGGCGTGGGCGCCGCGGCGATGCAGCCAGTCGAGGCACTCCACGCCGTCCTCGACATGGACCACGGGATTGGCGAGTTTCGCCTCGCGAAGCGCGTCGATCGCCATTTCGGCGTCGGCCATCGAATCTTCGACGAGGAGGATGGTGCGCAGGTCGCGCTTGTTCATGAATCACCCGTTCTTGCGCCCGGAACGTCCGAGGCCGGTAGAGAAAAATGGAAGGTGGCGCCGCGGTCGATCTCGCCCTCGGCCCAGGTACGCCCGCCATGGCGGGCGACGATGCGCCGCACGTTCGCCAGCCCGATGCCGTTGCCGGGAAATTCGGAGGCACGGTGCAGGCGCTGGAACACGCCGAACAGCTTGCCCGCGTATTGCATGTCGAAACCGGCGCCGTTGTCGCGCACGAAGAATTCGTAGTCGCCCGCGCTCGTGCGATCCAGGCCGATCTCGATGCGGGCGACCTCGCGGTTGCCGGTGTACTTCACGGCATTGCCGATGAGGTTCTGCCACACGGTGCGCAGCATGTTCTCGTCGCCGATCACGATGGGCATCGGCGCGATGCGCCATTCGAGGCGGCGGCTGCCCACGTCCGATTCCACCAGCGAGCGCGCCTCTTCCACCAGCGACTGCATGTCGACCGGTTGCAGGCGCAGCGCACCGCGGCCGAGGCGCGAGAAGACCAGCAGGTCGTCGATGAGCTGCGCCATGCGCCGCGACGAACTGCCGATGACGTCGATGTAGTGGCGCACGCGGTCGTCGGCCCGGTCGCCCAGATGGGTTTCCAGCTTGGCGGCGAACCCGGAGATATGCCGCAACGGCGCGCGCAGGTCGTGCGATACCGAATAGCTGAAGGCCTCCAGCTCGCGGTTCACGTCGGACACCTGCTCGACCTTGCCTTCGAGCTGGCGATTGAGTTCGTTGACCTTCTGTTCGACGAGCGCTCGCGCGGTGATGTCGCTCACGGTGAGCAGCAACGCCGGCGTGGCGTCGTCGGGCTGCTCGATGCGGCGCGCGTTGATCACCACGAAGCGATCGACCCCGTCGACGGTGCGCTGGGTGAGTTCGTAATCCCACAGTTCGCGATCGCGGGCGATCACGTCGGCCAGCCGCTGCAGCAGCGCCGAATCGGTCCACGCTCCCTCGCCGATCTCGTTCAACGGGTGGTTGATGCCGCTTTCGGTATCGAATCCATAGAGTTCGGCAAAGGCGGTATTGACCAGCAGCGTGCGCAATTCCCCGTCGAGCATGGCGATCGGCTCGCGCACCGCCTGCACGATGAGCTGCGAGCGCATCACCGCCTCGGCCGTCTTCGATTCGGCGGCCAGGCGGATGGCGATCTGCCGTTCGGAAACGATCACCACGATGCCGAGCAGGGCGATCTGGGCCAGTGCCGCCACCAGCAGCACCACGCGGTTGTTGGACGCCAGGCCCTGGGCCTGGGCGCGACGCGCGCCGAGCAGCTTGGACTCCTCGTCGAGCAACTCGAGCACCTTGGCGCGCACCGGGAACATGTGGCGTGCATCCTCCATCGAGGCCAGCGCGCCGGCGCGATCGCCCGATTTCAGGCGCGCCATGGCCTGGTCGGTGAGCGCGAGCCGCCCGCTCGCGATGGATTCGATGTTGCCCAGCCGGTTGAGCTGATCGACGTTGTCGCGCGTCATCGCGCGGAGCGAGGCGAGGATCTCGGGCACCTTCCGGCGCGGGGCCTCGATCCGTTCGTCGAGCTCGGGATCGTGTTCCGCCCCGGCCAGCAAGGTGTACATGGCCGCCTCGCTGCTGCGCAGGACGGCATCGAGGCGGTAGACGCTGGCTTTCACGTCGGCCGTATGGGTCACCCAGTCGCGCGAATTCAGCGCGTCTTCGGCGCTGGAACGGGTCACCACGTACGGCAGGGCCACGATGGCGAGCACGGCGGCGAGCAGGCCCACCAGCCGCCAGCGCAACCCAATGCGTTCGATCATGCTTCCGTCATCCCCGCGACGATTCCCGTTCGGCCAGAACGGGCATTGTAAACGCGGGGGCGGTTTACATCCGTGAAGCCCGCGTGACGGAAGCGAAAGAAACCCGTCAGTTCGCGGGCTGACTCATGGAGTACGGCTGCGCGCCCCTGCCGGTCGCCCAGTCCTTCGCCGGGGTTTCCTGCATCGAGAAGTGCAGTTCGCCGCCGGCCACGATCTCCTCGTGGCGAATGAAGGTGCGGTCCAACGGCTTGCCGTTGAGCGTGACCTTGCCGACGTAAGGGTGCTTCGCGTCGAGGTGGTCGGTGCTGACCGTGAAACGCTTGCCGTTGGAGAGATTGAGCGTGGCCTTTTCCACGAAGGGACGGCCGATCACGTACTGGTTGCTGCCCGGCGCCACCGGGTAGAAGCCCAGCGCCGTGAAGGTGTACCAGGCCGACATCTGGCCGAGGTCGTCGTTACCGACCAGGCCCGTCGGCGTCGGCGAGTACTGGCTCTTCATGATCTCGGTAAGGCGTTCCTGGGTCTTCCAGGGCTGGCCGGCGTAATCGTAGAGGTAGGCCACGTGGTGGCTGGGTTCGTTGCCGTGGGCGTACCAGCCGATGAGGCCGGTGATGTCCTCCACGTGGGCGAACGACTTGGGGTCGACCTTGGCGTCGAATACCGAATCGAGCTTCTTGACGAAGGCATCGGCGCCGCCGAGCGCGTCGATGAGGCCGGCGACGTCCTGCGGCACGTACCAGGAATACTGCCAGGCATTGCCTTCGGTGTAATCGCTGCCATAGGCGGCCGACGAGGGATCGAACGGCTCCCGGTAGCTGCCGTCGCTCTTGCGCGCGCGCAGGAAACCGGTCTTGGTGTCGAAGCTGTTCTTCCAGTTGCCCGCGCGCTTGGTGAAGGTGGCGGCGACGTCGTCCTTGCCCATGGCCTTGGCCATCTGCGCGAGCGACCAGTCGTCGAAGGCGTATTCCACCGTCTTGGAGGCCGCTTCCGGCGAACGGTCGATCGCCACGTAGCCGAGCTTCATGTAATCGTCCAGGCCGCCGTAGGGCCCGTAGGTGGCGCTGGCCACCATGGCCTCCAGGGCCTTGTTCGCGTCGTAGCCGCGGATGCCCTTCATGTAGGCATCGGCGATCACCGGCACCGCGTGGTAGCCGATCATGCACCAGGTTTCCATGCCCTGGTACGCCCACACGGGCAGGATGCCGAACGGGCTGGCCTCGCGCGCGGCGATGAGCGAGCTGACGAAATCGTTGCTCTTTTCCGGCTCGAGCAGGGTCATCAGCGGCTGCTGGGCACGGTAGACGTCCCACAGCGACCAGGTGGAATAGAAGTCGAAGCCCTTGGCCTGGTGTACCTGGTCGTCCGGACCGCGGTAGCGGCCGTCGACGTCCATCGACAGCGTGGGCGAGAGCATGGCGTGGTAGAGCGCCGTGTAGAACGTCTTGCGGGTCTGCGCGGGGGCCTGCACGTCGACCACGGAGAGGGTCTTCTCCCAGGCGTCGCGGGCTTCGTCGCGGCGGGCGTCGAAGTCGAAGCCGGCGCCATCCTTGTCGAGGTTGGCCACCGCGTTGTCCTCGCTCACCGAGGAAATGGCGACCTTCACCACCAGCGGCTTGTCGAGGTTGCCGAAGTCGAACACGCCTTCGAGCGCCCTGCCGCTCAGGCCGTCGGTGTCCTCGGCGCGGTTGCCCGGACCGGCAAAGCCCCGGTAGGGCACGTTCTGTTCGCGGTTCTTCAGGCTGCGCGAGGCCAGCGGCTGGTTGAAGCGCATGGCGAAATACAACTGGCGGCCCGGGGCCCAGCCACGCGTGGTGCGGCCGCCGGTGACCGTGCCGTCGTCGCGCACGCGCAGCGACGACCACAGCACCTTGCCGTCGTAATCGTAGATGCTGGGGCGCAGGTCGAGCAGGAGGTGGGCAGGCTTGCCCTTGGGAAAGGTGTAGCGGTGCCAGCCCACCCGCCGTCCCGCGGTCAACTCGGCACGCACGCCGTAGTCGGCCAGGGTGACGGCGTAGTACCCTGCCTCGGCTTTCTCGCTCGCGTGGTCGAAGCGCGAGCGGTAACCGCTACCGGGCTGGTCGGGGGTACCGGGGTCCAGCCTCACGTCGCCGGCGATGGGCATGACGAGCACGTCGCCCAGGTCGGAATGGCCGCTGCCGGAGAAATGCGTATGGGAAAAGCCCATGATGCTCGAATCGCCGTGCTGGTAGCCGGCGGCGTATTTGTACGCATGCTTGAAGTCCGGCATGGCCGTGTCCGGCGACAGCTGGATCATGCCGAAGGGGACCGTCGCGCCGGGGAAGGTGTGGCCGTCGCCACCCGTGCCGATCAGCGGGTCGACCGAAGCGACGGCGTCGCGCCCCTTGCCGGTGGAGGCGGCCAGGGCGAGCCCGGGCAGGGCCAGGGACAGGGCGGCGGCGAGCAGGCCGCGGCGCAGGCGGGACGGGTTCGGCATCGGTGGTACCCCTCGAATGGACGCGTGATTCGCGGTCAGGATCATTTGGATCGTGACAAACAGCCAGAAAGTAGCAAAGATGCCGACGTCGCGCATGTTGCAGTGCGTGATGCATCCAAGACACCACCGCGCGATCATCGCCCGGTTTAGATCGTTTGAAGGAGTAACGATGCCGAGGACCACCCCGCAGCGCCGCAAGGTGACGCTGGCCGATATCGCCCAAGGTTGCGATGTATCGCGAGCCACCGTCTCGCTGGTGCTGCGCGGCAGCCCGCTCGTCAACTCCGCCACCCGGGCCCGCGTCGAGGCCGAGCTCAAGCGGCAAGGCTACGTCTACAACCGGGCCGCCGCCAACCTCCGCCGCCGCACCTCCTCGAGCATCGGGCTGGTGGTGAACGACCTGGGCAACCCCTTCTTCGCCGAATTCGCCGCCGGCGCCGACGAATCGCTGGCCAGCGCCGGCTACGTCACCCTGCTGGGCAACACGGGCGAATCGCCCGAGCGCCAGCAGGCCGTGCTCACCTCGCTGGTGGAGCACGGCCCGGCGGGCATCATCCTGTCGCCCGCCGAGGGCAGCGAAGGCGAGCGCGTGCTCTCCGCCGTCGGCATGCACACCCCCCTGCTCGTGTTCAACCGCGAACTGCCCGACGACGAAGGCACCCATCGCTGGGACACGCTGGAAATGGACAACGAACACGGCGCGCGCCTGGCCACCGAGCACCTGATCGCCCTCGGCCATCGGCGCATCGCCTTCTTCGGCGGCCATCGCGACTCCAGCTCGGTGGAACAACGCCGGCGCGGCTACATGAGCGCCATGCGCGACGCCGGCCTCACGGTGGATCCGAACTGGCTCATCGAGAGCGCGCCCACGCGCCTGGAAGCGGCGCGCCAGACCGGTGCGCTGTTCGCGCGCGATCCGGCGCCGACCGCGGCGGTCTGCTACAACGACGCCGTCGCGCTGGGCCTGATGCTGGGGCTCACGCGCCGCGGACGCCGTCCCGGTGAGGATTTCGCCCTGACGGGCTTCGACGACGTCGCCGAAGCCTCGGTCTGCGTGCCTCCCCTCACCACCATCGCGGTGGACCCGCGAGGCCTGGGCAGGCGCAGCGCCGAACTGATCCTGCAACGATTGGGCAATCCCGAGACGGATACGGCCTATACGATCGCCCCCGTCCGGCTGGTAGTGCGCGAAAGCAGCTGCCCGCCGACTTCACCCTAATACCAATAACAAACAAAGGAGCGCCCCATGGCCACAGGTCCTTCGCCATTGCCCAGCTCGTCGTCTTCGGCGGGTACGGGTGATACCCGCTACACCTACTTCCCCCTTGCCCTGGGCGTGATGACGACGATCTTCTTCATGTGGGGGTTCCTGACCTGCCTGAACGACATCCTCATCCCCCACCTGAAGGCCGTGTTCGAACTGAACTACGCCCAGGCGCTGCTCATCCAGTTCACCTTCTTCGGCGCGTATTTCATCATGTCGCTGCCCGCCGGCCGGGTCGTCGCCGCGCTGGGCTACAAGAAGAGCATCGTCGCCGGCCTGATCGTCTCGGGCATCGGCGCGGCCCTGTTCTGGCCCGCCGCCGGCATGCGCGTGTACGGCTTCTTCCTGGCCGCGCTGTTCATCCTCGCCACGGGCATCACGGTGCTGCAGGTGGCCGCCAACGCCTACGTGGCGCTGCTCGGCCCCGAGAAGACCAGCTCCAGCCGCCTCACCCTGGCCCAGGCGCTGAACTCGTTCGGCACCTTCCTCGCGCCGTTCTTCGGCGGCTTCCTCATCCTCTCCAGCGAGGTCAAGAGCAGCGCCGACATCGCGAAGATGAACGCCGCGGAGCAGATCTCCTATCGCGCGCACGAGGCCTCCACCGTGCAGGGCCCGTACATCGGCCTGGCCGTGGTGCTCGTGCTGCTGGCGATCGGCGTCTACCTGTTCAAGCTGCCCGCCCTGGAAGAAACCACCGAGAAGGCCGACGACAGCCAGCACTCGCTGATGGACGCCCTGAAGACCCCGCACGTGTTCTTCGGCGTGCTGGGCATCTTCTTCTACGTGGGCGGTGAGGTGTCGATCGGCAGCTTCATGATCAACTACCTGCAATTGCCCGAAATCGGCAACATGACCGGCGCGGTCGCCGCCAGCCACGTGGCTTTCTACTGGGGCGGCGCGATGGTCGGCCGCTTCATCGGCTCGGCGCTGCTGGCCAGGTTCTCGCCGCGCATGCTGCTTGCCGTGTTCGCCGTGATCAACGCCCTGCTGGTCATCACCACCATGGTCACCACCGGCACCGTCGCGGTGTACAGCATCGTCGTCATCGGCCTGTTCAACTCGATCATGTTCCCGACGATCTTCTCGCTGGGCATCGAGCGCATGGGCCCGCTGACCGGCAAGGCCTCGTCGCTGCTGATCATGGCCATCGTGGGCGGCGCGATCATTCCCTGGCTGCAGGGCGTGATCGCCGATGCCATCGGCCTGCAACATGCCTTCTTCATCCCGCTCATCTGCTACGCGTACATCGTGTTCTACGGCCTGAGCGGCTCGAAGGTCCGTAACGTGCCCGTCGCGTCGCGCTGATCCCATCCGCATGACGGTGGCCGGCACGACGCCGGCCACCGTGTTTTTTTCCATCCCTCGCCCCAAGGACACGCCGTTCGCATGTCTTCCATCCTCTGCTTCGGCGAGGCGCTGATCGATTTCCACGCACAGCCCCAGGGCGGCGCCGGTCAGCCTCCCGCTTTCGTACCCTTCGCCGGCGGCGCGCCCGCCAACGTGGCCGTCGCCGCCGCCCGCCTGGGCGGTCGCGCGCGCTTCGCTGGCATGCTCGCCCGCGACATGTTCGGTGATTTCCTGCTCAAGAGCCTCACCGACCTCGACGTCGGCACCGAGGACGTCGCCCGCACCGACGAGGCGCCCACCGCATTGGCCTTCGTGGCCCACGACGCCAAGGGCGACCGCAGCTTCAGCTTCTACCGTCCGCCCGCCGCCGACCTGCTGTTTCGCCCGGAGCACTTCCGCGCGAACGCGTTCGACGACCTGGCCGTCTTCCACGTCTGCTCCAACTCGCTGACCGAGGCGGCCATCGCCCGGACCACGATCGTGGGCATGCAGCGGGCCCGCGAGGCGGGTGCGCTGGTCAGCTTCGACATGAACCTGCGCCCGGCCCTGTGGCCCAAGGGCGAAGACCAGCTTCCGCGCCTGTGGCAGACGCTGTCCGAAGCCGACGTGATCAAGCTCAGCGCCGAGGAGTTCGCCGCCGTGCACGACGGCGGCGACGACGAATCCGTGCTCGAACGCCTGTGGCAGGGCCACGCGCGCCTGCTGCTGGTGACCGACGGCGCCGAACCGATGCGCTGGTTCACGCGCACGGCACGGGGCGTGATCCAGGGCTACAAGGTGGATGCGGTGGATACCACCGCCGCCGGCGACGCCTTCGTGGGCGGCCTGCTCGCCCGCCTCGCCGACCAGGGCATCAAGCCGGCCGGCCTCGATGCGCTGGTGGCCGACGAGGCCCGCCTCGTCGCACTGATCCGCTACGCCGCCGCCTGCGGCGCGATCACCGCCACCCGCAAAGGCTCGTTCACCGCCATCCCCGACCAGGCCGAAGTGAAGGCCTTCATGGAGAAGCACGCATGACGAACGTCCCCCTCCCCGATTTCCATAACGTCGACGTCCTGCGCGAGCACGTCGCCACCACCATGAAGTTCTACGCGCCCAACGAGGTCGATAAGGCCGGTGGGTTCTTCCAGTACTTCAAGGACGACGGCTCGGTCTACGACCGCAGCCATCGCCATCTCGTGTCGAGCACGCGTTTCGTGTTCAACCACGCCATGGCCTACCTCGAGTTCCACAAGCCCGAGGACAAGGACCTGGCGATGCACGGCCTGAAGTACCTGCGCGAGGTTCACCTGAATCCCGAAACCGGCGGCTACGCCTGGACGATCCGGGACGGCAAGCGCGACGACCAGATGAACCACTGCTACGGCCTGGCCTTCATGCTGCTGGCCTACTCCTGCGGCGTGAAGGTGGGTTTCGAGGAAGCCAAGGGCTGGCAGAACGAGATCTGGGACTTGCTCGAAAAGCGTTACTGGGAGCCGGAGCATGGCCTGTACCGCGACGAGGCCGACAAGGACTGGAACTTCACCACCTACCGCGGCCAGAACGCGAACATGCACATGACCGAGGCCATGATCGCCGCGTGGGAAGCCACGAAGGACGATCGCTACCTCGATCGCGCCATGCTGCTGGCGAACAACATGACCCAGCGCCAGGCGGGCCTCACCCCGCAGAAGCTGGTCTGGGAGCATTACCACCCGGATTGGTCGATCGACTGGGACTACAACAAGGACAATCCCAAGCACCTGTTCCGTCCGTGGGGCTTCCAGCCGGGCCACCAGACCGAGTGGGCCAAGCTGCTGATGATGCTCGAGCGTTACACCAAGGGCACGTCGCGCCACGAGCAATGGCTGGTGCCGACCGCGCGCCACCTGTTCGACGAGGCGCTGAAGTTCGCCTGGGACAAGGAATACGGCGGCATCGCCTACGGCTTCGATCCCGAGGGCGTGGTGTGCGACGACGACAAGTATTTCTGGGTGCAGGCCGAGTCGCTGGCCGCCGCGCAGCTGCTTTTCGAAGCCACCGGCGATGCGTCCTACGACCAGTGGTACGAGAAGATCTGGGCGTACAGCTGGGAACACCTGGTCGACCACACGTACGGCGCCTGGTATCGCATCCTCACGCGCAAGAACGAGAAGTACGACGACGAGAAAAGTCCCGCCGGCAAGACCGACTATCACACGATGGGCGCTTGCTACGAGGTGATGGCGTCGTTGCGGCGGATGCAGGGGAAGTAATTCGCGAGACCCGGCGGAAGACACTGGTCCCCTGCCTTCGCAGGGGCGACGTGATGCAATCTGGTAGTTCGTCGTTCCCGCCATGGCCCGACGGACTGCCACCTCCCGGCTCGTCGTTCCTGCGAAGGCAGGAACCCAGTGCCTTTCGCCGCTACGGTAGCGACTGCTTCAACGTGCCCATGCCTTCCCAGGGATCCGCCTCCAGGCTGCGCCCTCGCCTTACCGCCTTGTTCATATCGAACGCCGCGCCCGTCTTCAACCGCGCGATCTCCTCCCAGCGCACGGGCATCGCCACCGGCGCCCCTTCCCTCGCCCGCAACGACCATCCGGTGACGCTCGTGGCGCCGCGCGTGTTGCGCAGCCAGTCGATGAAGATCAGCCCCTCGCGCTTGGCCTTGCTCGCCTGGGCGATGTAGCGCTTCGGCGCATCGGCCACCATGGCGTCCGCGATGCCTTCGCAGAAAGCCTTCACCGCATCCCACGACGGTCCCGTGCGGAAGGGCGCCACGACGTGCAGGCCCTTGCCGCCCGACGTGCGCACGAAGCTCGTCAAACCGATATCGCCCAGGCGCTCGCGAATCTCGCGCGCCGCCGCCACGATGTCTTTCCAGGGCACGCCCTTGGCGGGGTCCAGGTCGAAGATGAGGCGATCGGGCTTGTCCGGATCGTCCACGTGCGAACCCCACGGATGGAATTCGAGGGTATTCATCTGCACCAGTTCGATGACACCGGCGACGTCCTCGACGTAGATGTACTGCGCTTCGTCGCCACCCTTCTCTTCCAGCACCACGGGTTTGACGTGACGGCCCAGCGTGTCGGCATGGTGTTTCTGGAAGAAACAGGCGCTGCCCAGTCCGCCGGGGCAACGCACCAGCGACAGCGGTCGACGCGCGAGCTCGGGCAGCATCCATGCCGCGACGCTCTCGTAGTACGCCACCACCTCTCCCTTCGTCGGCCCACCGGGCCCGAAGACCTCGCGCTCGGGGTGGGTCACGTTGACGCCGGCGACGGTGAGCGCCGCCATGTCAGCTCGCCCGGCGGCGTTTCGCGGGCGCCTTGCGCGCGGGCGTCTTCTTCGCCGCGGCTTTCTTCGCCGTCTTCTTGGCCGGCGCCTTCTTGGCGGCGGTCTTCTTCGCCGGCGTGCGCTCCTTGGCGCCGATGCTCTTCTTCAGCAAGGCCATGAAGTCGACGACGTTGGTGGTGGCGTTCTCCGGCGTGCGCTCGTCCTCGTCGTCGACCGTGGCGGTGACGCCCTTGCTCTTGAGCCGCTTTTCGATGGCCTTGCGCAGCTTCTCGCGGAACTCGTCGCGGTAGTCCGTCGGCTTCCACTTGCCCGACATCGAATTGATCAGGTCGACGGCCATGTCCATTTCGCGCGACGAGATCCGGTAATCCGACGCCGCCTTGTCCGGCAGCGCGTATTCGCCGACATCCACGATTTCGGACGCGTAACGCAGCAAGTTGAGCAGCAACGCGTCATCCTGCGGATAGACCGCCGCGAGATATTCCTTGGTACGGATCACCACTCGCCCGATGCCGACCTTGCCCGTCTTCTTCAACGTCTCGCGGAGCAGCACGTAACCCTTCTCCGCTTTTTTCGCGGGCACCAGCACGTACGGCTTCTCGTAGTAGGCGGGTGATATCTCCTTGCCGTCGACGAAGGTATCGATCTCCACCGTTTCATGGGCATCGCTGGCGGCGTGGCGGATGTCCTCCTCTTCGAGCACCACGTAGTTGCCCTTCTGGTACTCGAAGGCCTTGACGATCTCCTTCCACGGCACCTCGTCGCCGGTCTCGGCATTGACGCGCTCATAGCGGACCGGCGTGTTGTCGCGCTGGTCGAGCATGCGGAAATGCAGGTCGTTGCGCCGCTCGCCCGACATCAGGCGGATGGGCACGTTGAGCAGGCCGAACGAGAGCGTTCCGGTCCAGATGGGACGGGCCATGGGGCGATCCTCGGGCTCACGGGACCCTGAGGATCACCCCGGGCATGTGGATGCGAGGTCGAGGCTAGCCCCTTCGCCGACACGGTCGGCTCCCACTCCTCCGGTAGCAAGCTCACTACCGGAGGGGTGGGAGCCGATCGTATCGGCGAAGCAAGCTGGCCCCGTCGTTACTTACCCTGCACCACCGGCAACTCGATGGCGCTCGCCATCCCCGCCGTATGCCACACCTGCTGCGTCGCCTTCACGTAATCCGACGGCTTGGCGAAGAAGATGTTCGGCACGTAGGTCTGCGGGTTGCGGTCGTACAGGGGGAACCACGACGACTGTACCTGCACCATCACCCGGTGGCCCGGCTGGAAGGTGTGGTTCACGGTGGGCAGGCCGAACCTGTACTGCAACGGGGTATTCGCCGTGAGGGCCTTCGGCGCCGAGAAGCTTTCGCGGTAACGGCCGCGGAAGATGTCCATCGACACGCTCAGCTCGTAGCCGCCCATCGTCGGCGACGAGGCGTTCGTATCCGGGTAGACGTCGATGAGCTTCACCACCCAGTCGCTGTCCGTGCCGCTGGTGGAGGCGTAGAGGTTCACCTGGGGCGCGCCGGCCACGCGCAGCGGCTCCTTCAGCGGCTCGGTGACGTAGGTAAGCACGTCGGGGCGACCGTCGACGAAGCGCTGGTCCTGCACCAGCCAGGTCGTCCACGACTGGCGATCGGCGAAGTGCACCGGACGCGGCACGTAGGGCACGGGCTTGGCCGGGTCGGACACGTATTCGTCGTACTTCGCCGCGCCCTCGGCCGGGGCGGCGAACGAGAGGCCGCCGTTCGCCTCGAGGTAAAGGGGCTTCGTCGTCCTTCCCTGGGGCCAGGCGTTGAAGCGGTCCCAGTGATCCGCTCCGGTGTCGTAGATGAATACCGGCGGCGTCTTCGCCTTGGGCGCGCCGTCGACGAGATACTGGTTGAAGAACGGCAAGAGCACGTCGCGACGGAACTGCAGCGCGGTATCGCCGCTCCAGTTCAGCGCGCCCAGCGACGAGGCGTTGTAATTCACCTGGCTGTGCCGCCACGGGCCCATCACCAGGTAGTTCATGTCGTTGTTCTTGTCCTTGGGCTCCATCGCCTGATAGCTATGGATGGCGCCCCACATGTCTTCCTGGTCCCACAGGCCCTGCAGCCACATCGTGGGCACCTTGAGCGGCTGCTTCGCCATCTCGCGGTCCAGCGCCTGCTCCTCCCAGAAGGCATCGTAGGCGGGATGCTCGCTGAGCTTGCGCCAGAACGGCAACTGGTCGAGACCGTTGGCGCGGGCATAGTCGCCGGCGGAGCCCGCGCGCAGGAAGTTGGCGTAATCGTCGTAACCCTCGCGGGGCACCGAGGCGCCCTTGCCGCGCTGGGTGTTCTGGCCGGTGAGGTAATCGAAGTTGGTCTGGCGGAAGGCGCCGTAGTGGAACCAGTCGTCGCCCATCCAGCCGTCCACCATCGGGCTTTCCGGCGCGGCCACCTTGAGCGCCGGATGCGGATTGACCAGGGCCATCACCACGGTGAAGCCCTCGTACGAGGAACCCAGCATGCCGACCTTGCCGTTGGACTCGGGCACGTTCTTGCTGAGCCAGTCGATGGTGTCCCAGGCGTCGGTGGAATGGTCGACCTTGGTGTCGTTGAGCGGGCCGCGCAGCGGCCGGGTCATGACGTAGTCGCCCTCGGAGCCGTACTTGCCGCGCACGTCCTGGAACACGCGGATGTAACCGGCGTCGACGAACACCTCGTCACCCTCGGGCAGCAGGTTGCGCATGGTGGGTGAATCGCTGCGAGCGGCCCGGCCATCGGCGTTGTAGGGCGTGCGGGTCAGCAGGATCGGCGCATGCTTCGCGCCCTTGGGAATCACGATGACGGTATGCAGCTTCACGCCATCGCGCATCGGGATCTCGACGGTCCGCTTGACGTAATCGTTGGCGGCGGTGGGCTGGTCGAACTTCGCCGGGATGTCCGGCGTCATCGGCGCGGTCTGGGCGGCGGCGACGGGGCAAGCGATCGCCAGGGAGAGAGCTAGCGACACGAACAGGGGGCGGCGCGAGAGGGGCATGGGGACCTTCCTGCGGTTGGCTGGGACGAAACCGTCCAAGCCTGCCCTATCCGGCATGGCATCACCTAGGCCATCGGTCATGCTTTCTCGTGGCATGAAAAAAGCCCGCCGCGCCCCTGGAGGCGCGGCGGGCTTTCGATGAGGCGTATTACTGCTGGGCGGCGGTCGAAGCCGGGGCCGGAGCGGCCGTGCCAGCGGCGGCCGGAGCCTCCGTCGGAGCGGCGGTCGAAGCGGCGGCCGGAGCGGCGCTGTTGTCCGCCGGAGCGGCAGCGGCGGTCGAGGCGGCAGCCGGGGCGGTGGAAGCGGCGGCCGGGGCGTTGGCGGCCGAATCGTCGGACTTGTTGCAACCCGACAGGGCGGCGACGGCGGCGAAAGCCAGGACGGTGATCGAAGCAAGCTTCATGATGGGAGACTCCTCATTCGTTATTTATGGATGCAGGCACGGCGCAGGTACCCCTCGAACGAAGGGCCCACCACGGCTTTCGCCGCTCCTGCCGGCGGATCAATGTAACACCCCTGGGCGCTCCCATCCGGGACGGTAGCGCGAAAGGATCGGACAACGGTGAAGCGAGTCCGGCCGGTGGCAAGACACGTTCTCGCTCATTTTCAGAGGAATCGGGTCTTCACGCACGCGGTCGGCGAATCATTTTGTCATTACGAAGTTGCAATTTACACCCCGGAATCGCGCGATGCCGGGCGATATGGCGGGACGGCTCGGCGGCGACGCCGACGATTATCACGCAAACGTATGATCCACGAGCGGTGGTCGGGAAGCGCGGGGGTCCGAACATCGGCGTACAGGCACGGTTCACGGCGCCATCGAGCGCCTTCGTGTCCTGCGAATCGCCGATAAGACTAGCCACGTATGAGTTGTCGATTACCCGTCCGCAAAGGTCGTTCGAGCCGTTACCCGGCCAGTTCCGCCGATGGCGGCGGGGCTCGCCCGACGGTCATCGTGCTGCCGACGGAGGCCGTCACGATGAACCCGATGGCCAGCCATTGCGACGGGACGAGATGCTCCCCGAGCAGGACCATGGCCAGCAACGCGGTCACCGCCGGCTCCATGCTCACCATCACGCCATAGGTTTCCCTGGGCAGGCGCTTGAGCGCCATCATTTCCAGGGACATGGGTATCGCACTGGAGACCACGGCCACACCCAGGCCTGCCAGCAGCACCCAGGGTTCGAGCAGGCTCGCGCCGGCGTGGGCCACGCCGTACGGCACCACCACCAGGCTCGCCGCGACGAGCCCCAGCGATACCGAGTGCCCCGCATGCAAGTGGCCGGCCTGTTTGCCGAACAGGATGTACAGCGCCCAGCAGACCGCCGCGCCGAGCGCGAACAGGACCCCGGTCCGGTCGAGGGCGGCATCGTGGCCGAGCGGCAGCAGGATGGCCAGGCCGACGATGGCGCAGGCCAGCCAGACGAAGTCGACCGCACGGCGCGACGACAGCATCGCCACCGCCAACGGTCCGCTGAACTCGATAGCCACCGCGATGCCGAAGGGAATCGTTCGCAGCGACATGTAGAAGAGCAGGTTCATGAGGCCCAGGGTGAGCCCGTAGCGAATCACGTAACCGGCATCGCGACGGCTGAGCGGCCAGCGCCAGGGGCGCCACAGGGCAAGGAGCACCAGGGCGGAGAACCCGACGCGCAGGGCCGAGGTACCCTCGGCGCCCACGAGCGGAAACAGCCGTTTGGCGAACGACGTGCCGATCGACAGCGAGACGATGGAGCCGAGGACGGCCAGGGCAGGGAACCAGGGAACGGAACGATGGTTGGTCATCGGCGAACTGTATCGACATCCCTACGCCCGCGGGAGGGCACCGCATCGGCGCCCGTTGAATACTTTTCGTAAATCTGAGACAAATAGTCTCAATACGTCCGGAACCATACCATGACCGCCCTTCCCGACTTCCGCCTGGAAACCTACTTCTCTCGTTGGGAGTTCGCGGCGCGGTACAACCTCGCCGCGTCCGACGCGCAAAGCATGCGCCTCTCGGCGTTGCTTGCCCTGGCCTCCCCCGAAGACCGCGAACGCTTCGACACGCTGCACCTGGGTTACACCCAGACCTACGGCGACCCGGAACTGCGGCAGACCATCGCCGGCCTGTACGAGGCACGCGTGGCCCACGACGTACTCTGCTTCGCGGGCGCGGAGGAGGGTCTCTACGTGGCGATGAAGGTATTGCTCGACCCCGGCGACCACGCCATCGTGGTGACCCCGAACTATCAGTCGGCGGAGACCGTTCCCGCCGCCCTATGCGACGTGAGCGGCGTGGCGCTGGACCCTCGCGACGACTGGTCGCTCGACATCGATGCCGTCGCCGCCGCCATCCGCCCGAACACGCGCCTGATATCGATCAACTTCCCGCACAACCCCACCGGCAAGATCCTCGAGCGCGACCGTTTCGATGCCCTGGTGGACCTCTGCCGCCGGCACGGCATCTGGCTGTTCAGCGACGAGGTGTACCGCGAGCTCGGGCCCACGAGGGCCGTGCACCTGCCGGCCGCGGTGGACGCCTACGAGCGCGGCGTGTCGCTGGGCGTGATGTCCAAGGCCTACGGTCTGCCCGGCCTGCGCATCGGCTGGATCGCCTGCCGCGATCGCGACGTGCTGCAACGCATGGAGCGCTACAAGCACTATCTCTCGATCTGCAACGCGGGACCGTCGGAAGTGCTCGCGATGATCGCCCTGAAAGCGCGCGACACGATCCTGGCCCGCATCCGCGCGACGATCGACGGCAACCTCGATCTCCTCGACCGCTTCTTCGCTCGCTGGGCGGACCGCTTCGAGTGGTATCGGCCCGACGGCGGCTGCGTGGCTTATCCGCGTTACCTGGGAGCCGAGGGCGTGGAGGCCTTCGCGGACCGACTGGTGGAGGAAGCGGGCGTCTTGCTGCTGCCCGCGTCGAATTACGCATCGACCCTCATGCCCACGCCCACCGACCGCTTCCGCATCGGCTTCGGCCGTAGCGATTGCGCGCAAGCGCTGGATGCCTTCGAGCGGTACCTCGAACGTTGACGGGTCCCCATCGCGGACAGGGTCCGCTCCCACCCTTCGGTAGGCAAGCTTCCTACCGAAGGGTGGGAGCGGACCCTGTCCGCGATGGCGTACGGCGCGGTCTCTACGAGGCCCTCGTGCCGATGGCGTCGAGTTCGCTCAGCACCTCAGACAGGTCAAGCTCCGCCGCCGCCAGGTTCTCGCGCAGGTGCCCTACCGATGACGTCCCCGGAATCAGCAACACGTTCGGCGAACGATGCAGCAGCCACGCCAGCGCCACCTGCATCGGCGTGGCCCCAAGGCGTTGGGCCACCGCCGACAACGCGTCGGACTGCAGCGGCGAGAAGCCGCCCAACGGGAAGAACGGCACGTAGGCGATACCCATCCCATGCAACGCGTCCAGCAGGGCATCGTCGTTTCGTTGCACCAGGTTGTACTGGTTCTGCACGCAGACGACCGGCGCGATGCCCTGGGCCTCCTTGACCTGCGTGAGCGTCACGTTGCTCAGCCCGAGGTGGCGGATCTTGCCTTCCTCGCGAAGCCTGGCCAGCGCGCCGAACGACTCGGCGATCGACCCTTCCGCCGGCTCGTGGATGGCGCCCATGTTGCGGAAATTCACCACATCCAGCACGTCCACGCCGAGGTTGCGGAGGTTGTCTTCCACGCCCCGGCGCAATTCGTCCGGACGCATCGCGGGATTCCACGATGCGTCATCGCCGCGCGTCGCGCCCACCTTCGTCACGAGGGTGAGATCGTCCGCATAGGGTGCCAGCGCCTCGCGGATGATCTGATTGGTGACGTGCGGGCCGTAGAAATCGCTGGTGTCGATATGGTTCACGCCCGAGGCCACCGCCTCGCGCAGCACCGCCAGCGCGGCGGCGCGATCCTTCGGCGGACCGAACACGCCGGGCCCGGCCAGCTGCATGGCGCCGTAGCCCATGCGGTTCACGCGGCGGTCGCCGAGGGCGTAGGTGCCGGCCTTGCTTACGTTGCTCATCTGCCTCTCCAAGGTTGAATACGCCGACGAGCATAGGGATTGACCGGTTGCACGATAATCCGGTGGAATCGGCACGGGCTGTACGGAAATCCGAACAATGGACGCCGATCCGCAAGACCTCATCGCCTTTCTTGCCGTGGTACGCGCGGGCGGCTTCCGCGAGGCGGCCCGCGCGGGCAATACCTCGGCCTCACGGCTGAGCGAAGCGGTACGGCGACTCGAAGCCCGGCTGGACGTGCGCCTGCTACACCGCACCACGCGCAGCGTCGCGCCCACCGAGGTGGGGGCACGCCTGGCCGAACGGCTCGCTCCCGCCCTTGGCGAACTGGGCGCCGCGCTCGACGTCGTCAACCAGGACCGCGACCGCCCCACGGGCACGCTACGCCTCAACGTACCGGCCAACGTCGCGCGCACGGTACTCGCGCCGATCCTGGCGGCGTTCCTGAAAGCCTTTCCGGACGTTCGCGTCGAGGTGATGATCGAAGACAGCTTCGTCGACCTGGTGGCCTCGGGCTGCGACGCCGGCATCCGCTACGACGAACGCCTGGAGCAGGACATGATCGCCCTGCCGATCGGCCCGCGCACGCAATGCCTGGTCACGGCCGCCGCACCGTCCTACCTCGACCTGCACGGCACACCGCAGCATCCGAGCGACCTGCTGAAGCACGCATGCCTGCGCGGCCAGTTCTCGGGGGGCGCGAAGCCCCTTTGGGAATACGAGCGCGACGGTGAAGTCATCCGCGTGGATCCGAACGGCCCGCTGCTCGTACGCCCCGGGGCGTCGTTCGACCTCGCCGTGGAGGCCGCCGTCGGCGGCCTCGGCATCATCCACCTCTTCGAAGACTGGCTGCAGCCGCACCTCGACAGCGGCGCACTGGTACCCGTACTGCAGCCGTGGTGTCAGACGTTCAGCGGTCCCTTCCTGTATTACCCCGGGCGCCGCCATCTGCCCTCGCCCTTGAAAGCCTTCGTAGAGTTCGTGCGAAACCTGCCGCCGCCCCACGGGGCGAGTTAGGGCCTGGCGGCACGCAGGAGTGCGAAGACCCCCAACACGTAGGTCAGGGTCCATGGAATGGCCGGGATCCCGACGATCATGCCCGGCATCGCATACCAGTGATCCGGCAGATCGGGATACTGCAGACCGCGCGCCAGCAAGCCGGTGATGGCCGCGACGACGACGATCACGATGACCCGCGCGACGTTTCGACGGATCCAGCCCTGTCGCGCAAAGGAAAGCGCGTAGAAACCGGTCGCCACGTAAGTCATCAACCCGGCGAAGAAAAGCAGCACGTCCGAAGCGTTACCGAGCGGCGTACCGTACAGCGGCAGATAAACGGAGGGCCTGTGTGCCTCGGACATCGTCCAGCCGATCATCATGGCCGCCCACACGAGTTGGATGCACACGGCCATGAGAGCGCTGATCTGGCCCAGGGGCGCCAGAAGCCGGTCGCACGTTTCGCCGCGCGCCAGCGAATCCTTGATCGTCCACAGGCCCGCGCCAAGCGTAGCCGTCGAAGCGAAAAGGATGACGAAACGCTCGTGATTCATCGCCAGGCTCGAGGCAAACGGCGGACCGTACCCCGGCATCAGAGTGAGAAGCGCCCAGGGCAGGATGAGCAAGAGGCCGGAAACGACGGCCGCCCGCCTGCGCTCCTCACCGGTGCGCCACGCGGGAATCGCCAGGCATGACGCCGCCCCTCCCATCAGGAGAAGCTGCGCGGCGGTCAAGATGATGGAGACTGACGGTGTATAACGCGCCGGTACGCCGAACACGCCCACCGCGACGACCAAAGCGAGCGACAGAAGCCACGCGCTCGCAACACGGGATCCACGTCGAATAGCCATCCGCCCCCCTGTCTTGCCTGAGGCCGCTCGGCGCGAGAGCGCGCCCGGCCCAGCCGAAGTCTATAGCGACGTGGACGCGTCCGCCCACAGCGGCGGGCAAGGCGTGGACCGCCTTTTTGCCCCCCCCCCGCCGGCGATCGGACCCGCGCCGCTCACTCGTAGCTGGCGTCGAGCAGCGCCTGGGCGAGGTCGCCGATCTTCTGGTGATCGTAGGATGTGTTGTTCATGATGATAACGGTGTGCCCGTCATCCAGCACCTGCCAGCCCAGCACCCGATAGGCACCGTCCGATCCGTACTCCCACGCCACCGTGCGTGGGACGCCCGCGACGATCAGTCGTTTCACGCGACCACCCAGTGCGTAGTCCTGCGCAGGCCGAACGACTTTCAGGAGCTCGCGCAGCGACTCCGCGCGGAGAATCTTTCCGCCGAAGAGTCCGTCGAACAACCGCAAGAGGTCGGGCGCGCTGGTGTCGTAGCCGCCGGCCAACAGGAAGAACGAAGGCAGGGGCTTGTCGAACGACGCGCCGTCACGGAAGCCCAAGGCCATGCCCGGCACGCGCGCCGCCGGCCCACTGAACGTGGCTGCATGCTTTAGCGCGAGCGGATCGATGACGAATGCCCTCACCAGCGCCTCGTAAGGCTCGCCCGTGACCCGCTCGACGATGGCTTTGGCCACGATCCAGTTGGCATGGGAGTAATCCCACGCGGTGCCCGGTTCGAAGGCCAATGGCGAAGAAGCGAAACGACGTACCGCTTCGCCGTTGTCCAACGTCAGTTCGCGCACGCCCGGGTCGGCCTTGATGGCGCTGTCGACGGTATTAGGAATGCCGCTCGAATGGCTGAGCAGCATGCGTAGCGTGACCTTCGACGCGGCAACGGCGGGGTAGTCCGGGAGATAGGCCGCGATGGGCACGTCCAATCCGAGCTGGCCGCGCTCGACGAGTTTCATCACCACGATGCACGCCACCCATTTCGCCATCGAGCCCGTGGGGAACGTCGTATCGACGCTCATCGGCTGCGCGGGAGCCCGCGCCACGCCGTGCGCGGCGAGATAGTCGATACGCCCTCCCTCGCCGACCAGCACGACGCCGGTAAAGCCGTCGGCCACGGCCCGGTCGGCGATCTCCGCGCATCGGGGGCAATGCGCGACGGCCGGCAACGACGCCAGACAGCACCACAGAATCCATGGACAGCGCATCGATCGTCTCCGTCGTAAGCGCTGCTTCGATGCGTGCTTCCTCGAAGAGGTTTAACGGACCGCCCCTGCTCGCCCGTGCGCAAAAAGAAAGGCCTCGCCAAAAGCGAGGCCTCTTCCTCACGCCTGCCGTTTGGGCACGACGCGCCTCAGAACGGAATATCGTCGTCGTCGAAGCCTTCGTTGACCGGGGGAGCCGAGCGCTGCGGGGCACCGCCACCGCGCTGCTGGCCGTAGTCGTCGCCGCCGCGCGAGCCGCCGCCGAAGTTGCCGCCACCACCGCCGCTGCGCTGCTGGCCGCCACCGCCGCCCCAGTTGCCGCCACCGCCGCCCTGGCCGCCGCCGGCGTTGCCGCGGGACTGCGAACGCTGGCCGCCACCCTGGCCGCCGCCGAAGCCGCCGCCTTCACCGCCACCCTGGCCGCCGAGCATCTGCATCTCGTTGGCGATGATGTCGGTGCTGTAGCGCTCGACGCCGTCCTTGTCGGTGTACTTGTCGGTGCGCAGCGAGCCTTCGATGTAGACCTGGCGGCCCTTCTTCAGGTATTCGCCCGCGATTTCGGCGAGCTTGCCGAACAGCTTCACGCGGTGCCATTCGGTGCGCTCCTGCTTCTCGCCCGACTGCTTGTCGGTCCAGTTCTCGGAGGTGGCGATGCGCAAGGACGTGATCGCCGTGCCGCTGCCGGTGTAGCGCGTCTCCGGATCCGCGCCGAGGTTGCCGACGATGATGACCTTGTTGATGCCGCGTGCCATGGATTTCCCTCGTGATGCGTGTCTGGTCCGCCCGGATGACCCGGAGGGCGCCCTCCGATGATATAGGCGACGGGGCGCCGGTGCGGGGGCGGACCGTGTAGTTTCTGCGATGGGGGGCTCGCCGTAAACACCCGCCTGTACCGACGCGGCCGGGACCTTCACGACGCCGAGGGCAACATCGGACAAGCCGGCCCGGTTTCGTGAACGCTCCCCAACCGGGCTACCCCTATAATGTCCGCTGATCCGCCCGTACCCCATCCCAAGGCACCATGCACTCCATCGCCGAAAGCCAGCCCTCCCTCGATTTCGCCGGCGTCCGCGCCCTCGCCGCCGACGACATGGCCCAGGTCGATGCGTTGATCCGTAGCCGCCTGGCCTCGGACGTGGTGCTGATCAACCGCATCGCCGACCACATCATCGCCGGCGGCGGCAAGCGCCTGCGCCCGATGCTCCACGTGCTGGCGGCCGGGGCCGCCGGGTACGGGGGCAAGGAGCACGCCAAGCTCGCCGCCATCATCGAGTTCATCCACACCTCCACCCTGCTGCACGACGACGTGGTGGACGAGTCGGACATGCGGCGCGGCCGCAAGACCGCCAATGCCTTGTGGGGCAACGCCGCCAGCGTGCTGGTGGGCGATTTCCTCTACTCGCGCTCGTTCCAGCTGATGGTGGAACTGGACGACATGCGCATCATGCGCATCCTCGCCGACACCACCAACACCATCGCCGAGGGCGAGGTACTGCAGCTGCTCAACATCGGAAACGCCGACGTCGACGAAGCGGCCTACCTGGCGGTCATCGAGCGCAAGACGGCCGTGCTGTTCGCCGCGGCGACCGAACTGGGTGGCGTCCTGGGCGGCCTCGACGACACGCGGACGGCCGCGCTGCGCCGCTACGGCATGGAACTGGGCTACGCCTTCCAGATCGCCGACGACCTGCTCGACTACGTGTCCGATGCCGAAACCCTGGGCAAGAACATCGGCGACGACCTTGCCGAAGGCAAGCCCACCCTGCCGCTGATCTATGCCATGCAGTCGGCCGATGCCGAGCAACTGGCGTCCCTGCGCCATGCCATCGAGCATGGCGGCCTGGATTCGCTGGATCGCATCGTCGCCTCGATCCGCGACTCGGGGGCGCTGGAGCGCACGCACGCCAAGGCGGCGGCGCATGCGGCGGCGGCAAGGGAGGCGTTGGGCGTACTGGCGCCGTCGGCGCACCGGGACGCCCTGCTGGCGCTGGCGGACTACGCGGTGGAGCGGCGATTCTAGGCGTTCGGCTTCACCGCTTCGTCGGCTCTTCGCGGACAGGGTCCGCTCCCCTCTACGGTAGAAGGCTTCCTACCGTAGGGTGGGAGCGGCCCCTGTCCGCGATAGCCAGGCAACCTCAGTCTTTCCGGGCGAACGCCTCGGTCAGCCACGCCCGCATCGCCGCATAGGCCCGCTTGGCCGCCTTGTCGTCGTAACGGCAGTTGCCGGTGGTGGCGGTGGCTTCCTTCTCCGTGAAGCAATGCACCGCACCGCCGAAATCGGTCGATGCCCAGTCGACCTTGGCGGCGTCCATTTCCTTCTCGAAGGCCTCGCGCTGCGACGCCGGCACGTTCTGGTCATCGGCGCCGTTGAGCGCCAGCACGGCGGCGTGGATGTTGCCGGGCAGTTTCGAATCGTCGGCGAGCAGCCCGTGGAAACTCACCACCGCGGCCACGTCGGCACCGGCACGGGCCAGGTCGAGCACGCTCGATCCCCCGAAGCAGAAGCCGATGGCGGCAAGGCGGGCCGGATCGATCGGCGCCGTCTTCTCCTGCGCCTTCAACTCCTGCAAGGCGCGGGTGACACGTTCGCGCATGATCTTTCGATCGCCATAGAGCGGCTTCACCGCCGCACCCGCCTCGTTCTCGTTCTTCGGGCGGATGGTTTCGCCATACATGTCGGTGAGCAGGATCACGTAATCCTTGCCCGCGATGTCCTTGGCCTTGGCGACGGCCATGTCGTTCACGCCGAACCAGTTCGGCACCATCACCAGGCCAGGGCGCTTCGCTTTCACGGCATCGTCGTAGACCAGGAAGCTCTTGTAGGTGATGCCCTGGTCGGTCCACTGGACCGGCTTGGCGACCATCGCGGCGTGCGCGGAGCCCGCGCCACCGAGAACGAAGAGGGATAGTGCAAGCAGCGAGCGACGCATCGGAGTGACTCCCTGGGAAGAAGTCAGGAGCATAGCGCCTTGTTCATCGGAGACCGATTCGGTATCGCTGGGAGGCCACGACACCGTTAGGAATCGCGGACAGGGTCCGCGATCCAACGGAGCGACGCCTACCCGCCGGCGGCATGTTTCATGAGTTGCCGCTTCAGGGGCGCAAGACCGTCGAGCAGGCGAATGCCCAGGCCACGCGCGGCGACCAGCGGCGAGGCCTTCCACCCATACACCCGCGCCAGCGCATCGAACGACCATGCATCGAGGCCGTCGGCACTGCGTCGGCGGCGAGCGTAGCGGCGCAACACGTGGGTGGCGGCGATGTCGCGCCCCGCATCGCGGGCCGTGACCAGCGTGTCGCGCAGTTCGGCCACGTCGCGCAGCCCGAGGTTCACCCCCTGCCCCGCCAGCGGATGCACGGTGTGGGCGGCGTCGCCCAGCAACACGATGCGCCCGGATTCGTATCGGTCGGCCAGCTTCAGGCGAAGCGGGAAACCCATGCGTCGCGTGACGGCACCGATCGGTCCCAGGCGAAAATCGCTCGCCACGCCCAGTTCGTCGCGGAACGCCTCGTCGTCGAGCGCCAGCACGCGGGCGGCCTCGGCGTCGGGTAGCGACCAGACGATGGAGCAGCGTCCATCGGCCAGCGGAAGGAAGGCCAGGGGGCCGGTAGGCAGGAAACGCTGCCACGCGGTGCGCTGGTGCGGCAAGGCGGTTTCCACATGGGCGACGACGCCGCGCTGGGCATAGTCGCGGCCATGCGTACCGATGCCGGCCATGGCTCGCAAGGGCGAGTGCACGCCGTCGGCCGCGATCACCAACCGCGCCGGAATCGTCTGTCCGTCGGCCAGTTCGAGGCGGGCGTGATCGTCGCGCGCCTCGTAGGCGACCACGTCGCCGGGGACGACACGACGTACGGCCGCATCGTCGAGCGCCTGCCAGAGCATGGCCTGCACGAGGTTGTTCTCGACGATGTAGCCGAGCACGTCACGGCCTTCGTCCGCCGCGTCGAAGTGGATCGTGGCACCGTTTTCGGCATCCCAGACCACCATGCGCTCGTAGGCCGAGGCCCGCGCCCGACGGATGCCGTCCCATGCCCCCACCTCGTCGAGAAGCCGAATGGACGAGGGAGCGAGCCCGACCACCCGCAGGTCGGGCTCCGCGTCGGCCGACCACGCCGCCGGTGCGCGCGCATCGACCAGCACCACCTCGAATCCGGCCCGAGCCAGCGCGAGCGCCGCGGCGGCACCGACCATGCCACCGCCGACCACCGCGACGTCGGCCATGCCGCCGCGGCGACGCGGACTGTCCTGCCAGACCGTATTCATGGTGTTTTCTCCCGCACCGCGAACGGCGCGTTGGCGCGAAATCCCATGCCCCGGCGACCCAGGGCGTGACGCAGTGGCGGCACCCGGTCCAGTGCCAACATGGCGAGCGAGCGGAGGGGGCCGAGCAGCGGCTGCTCGAGGCAGGCCAGGCGGATCAGTCCGTGGCTCATCGCCATGGTGCCGTCCCGATCCGGCGCACGACGACGGGCGTACTCGGCGAGCAATCCTTCCGAACCCGGGTCGACCGTATCGGCCACGAGTTCGGCCAGGGTGAGCGCATCGCGCAAGCCGAGATTGAAGCCTTGGGCGCCGATCGGATGAATGGTCTGCGCGGCGTTGCCCACGAGCACCGCGCGATGGGCGACCACCGAATCGGCCGCCACGCGTCGAATGGCGTAGGGGAAACGCTTGCCGGGCCGCGAGAGCCGGCCGAGTCGCCAGCCGAACCGCTCCTGCGCGAAGGCCGCGAAGGCCGCGTCGTCCATCGCCGCTACCGCGCCCACTTCAGCCGAGTCGACCGTGAGCACCACGCCCACGCGCCGTTCGGCCAGGGGCAACACGGCCACCGGACCGTGGTCGGTGAATCGCTCGAAGGCGCGTCCTCGCGGGTCGCGCTCGGGCATCATCGTGCTCACGAACAGCGACTGGTGGTAATCGTGCTCCCTGGCGGCGATGCCCAGCCGCTCACGCACGCCGGAAACGGTGCCGTCGGCACCGACCAGCAGCGGCGTGACGACCTCGCGCGACGCGCCGCCGGACTCCGCCACCGTAACGGCCCACCCTCCGTCGACCGCCCGAATGCCTTCGACGCGAGCGGGGGCCATCCGCGTGAGCAGGCGGCAACGATCGAGGCGGCGCAACAGCGCATCGCCGAGCTCGCGGGCGGGCAAGGTCCAGCCGAGGGCATCGACGCCCTCGTCGGCCGCATCCATGCGCACGCTGCCGAAGTCCCCGGCACGACTGGTGTGGATGTGCAGGATGGGCGTGGCCCGCGCGGCGGCGACATCCCACACGCCGATGGCCTTCAGGCCGTTCACGGTGGCCCGCGCCAGCGCCAGGTTGCGTTCGTCGTAACTGGGCTGGTCGCCCAGGCGGGGGGCCGCGGCTTCGACCAGCGTGGCGGGAATGCCCGCGGTATCCAGCGCGATGGCGAGGCTGGCGCCCACCAGGCCGCCGCCGACGATGAGGATGGGATGGGATGGGGTCATGCACGCATGATAAACCCCTGCCGCGCCGATGGTCCGGGCCGCTAGAATCGCCCGATGGGCAATCGACTCTCCAAGATCTACACCCGCACCGGCGACGACGGCAGCACCGGCCTGGGCGACGGCAGCCGCACGGGCAAGGACTCCCTTCGCGTGAACGCCTACGGCACCGTCGACGAACTGAACAGCGCCCTGGGCATGACCCTCGCCGCCGACGGGGTGGACGACGACATCCGCGAGGCGCTCGTGCAGATCCAGCACGAGCTCTTCGACCTGGGTGGCGAGCTGTGCATCCCCGGCATGGAAATGGTCCAGGGCCGCGACATCGACCGCCTGGAAGCCGTGCTCGACGGATTCAACGCCGACCTGCCCCCGCTCAAGGATTTCATCCTTCCCGGCGGCGGCGCGGCGGCGGCCGCCTGCCACCTGGCCCGCACGATCTGTCGACGCGCCGAGCGCGACGTGGTGGCCCTGGGCCGTGTCGAGGCCGTCCGGCCCGAGGCGCAGCGCTACCTGAACCGACTTTCCGACCTGCTTTTCGTGGTCGCCCGGGTATTGGCCCGGCGCAGCGGCCACGGCGAGGTGCTCTGGCAGCACGAACGCCGCCCGCGAAGCTGACATGCGGGTGTAAGCTCAGGCCATTCCTGACCGGCATCGCACCCAGGGGACGCGCACCGTGCGGCCGGGACGGCGATTCTGCTAAGTTGGCGCCCTTTGAACGGATAAGACTCCCGCCCGTGACGTCACGCATCAGCATCCTGCCTAAACGCCGCCTGCTGGCGACGGCCGTCGCCTTCGTCGTGTCCGGCGCCGCCTGGGGCGCGCACAAGGCGCCCGCACAACCCGTCGCGGCCGGCACGGCGCCCGTCGCGGATACCTGTCCGCTCGGCTCCTTCATCTGCCCGCCCCGTCCGCTGAGCTACGCGATGTGCCGTCCGAACGCGATGCTCGACTTCTACGAGCCGGCGATCACCAAGGACACCACGCTGCGCGACACCGCCGTCACCGACGTCCATTCGGGCATCGACGACGGCAACACCAGCGGCGTCAAGGTCGAGAGTCCCGAGCCCAACCTCTATCACATGACCGGCGGCGTCCGCCTGGAGCGCGCCGACCAGGTGCTGCGCGCCGACGACGTCACCTACAACGCCGACTCCACGGCCTACGACGCCCGCGGCAACGTGCGCTACCAGGAGGCGGGCATGCTCGTCTCGGCCGATCACATGACCGGCACCACCACGCCCAACCAGGGCGACGCCGACAACGTGCGCTACCAGCTGCTGCAATCGCGCGGCAACGGCGTGGCCGCCCACGCCAAGGTGATGGACCCCCAGCACGGGCGCTTCACCATGGCCTCGTATTCCACCTGCGACGTGGGTAGCCGCATGTGGGAGTTCCGCGCCAAGACCATGAACCTCAACAAGGAAACGGGCGTGGGCGTGGCGCGCAGCGCGACGATGCGCTTCAAGGGCGTGCCGTTCATGTACCTGCCCTACTTCACGTTTCCGCTCGACGACCGCCGCAAGAGCGGTTTCCTGTACCCGACCTTCGGCTCGTCGAGCCATTCGGGTGCGTACCTGTCGCTGCCGTACTACCTGAACCTGGCGCCCAACTACGACGCCACCATCGACCCGCGCTACTACTCCGACCGCGGCTTCATGCTGGGCGGCGAGTTCCGCTACCTGGAGCCGCGCACCAACGGCCGCGTCTACTTCGAATACATGGCGCACGACAAGGGCCCCGACGACGACATCAGCGGCACCAGCGACCGCGACGGCTCCACGCAGCGCTACCTGCTTCAGATCACCAACTCGACGAACCTGGGCGACGGCTTCAACTTCGCCGCGAACATCAACCACGCGTCGGACAACCAGTACTTCCGCGATTTCAGCAACGACCTGTATTCCTCGGCGATCGGATTGCTGTCGTCCAGCGCCTATGTATCCAAGGGCGGCAAGTACTGGAGCGCGTCGCTGGGCGTGGACGACTACCAGAACGTGGATGCCGGCTTGCCCAATTACGTGGTGCCCTACCGTCGGTGGCCACGCGGCACGTTCAACCTCAACGCGCCGGCCAACAACTGGCTCGACGTCGGCGTCGATTCCGAAGTGGTCGCCTTCCGCAAGGTGGACCGTGCGCCGGTCAATCCCAACCCGCTCGTGCCGGGGCAGGTGGACGGCAATCGTCTGGATATTGCCCCCTACCTCGCCGCCGACTTCTCGGGCGCGTCCTGGTTCGTGCGCCCGCGCGTCGAATACCGCTACACCGGGTATCAGCTCGACAGCGACTACCAGAAATTCAACTACACCCAGCGCAGCCCGTCGCGTTCACTGCCCATCGCCAGCCTCGACACCGGCCTGATCTTCGACCGCCAGACGAGCCTGTTCGGCACCGGCTATACGCAGACGCTGGAACCGCGCCTGTACTACCTGTACGTGCCCTACCGCAACCAGAACAACCTGCCGCTGTTCGATACGAGCGAAATGTCGTTCGACTTCTGGCAGCTGTTCACCACCAACCGCTTCTCCGGCGCCGACCGGCAGATGGACGCCAATAACCTCACGGCGGCCCTCACCACGCGCCTGCTCGACGACAACGGCGTGGAACGGCTCTCGGCCAGCGTCGGCCAGATCCACTACTTCAACGACCAGCGCGTCCAGATCGCGCCCTACGTCGCGCCCACCACGTTCGAGAAATCCGACTACGTGGCCCAGCTGGCCGTCCAGTTCAACGACAAGTGGCGGTTGAACAGTTCCTACCAGTGGAACCCGAACAAGAAGGCCAGTCCCTACCTGAACGACCAGGGCCTGCCGTTCGAGCAGGGCCGAGACACCGACCTGGCCACGTTGCAGATCCAGCGCCGGATCAAGGGCGACGGCATCATCAACTTCTCCTACCGCTACCGCCGCAACGTGATGGAACAATTCGACACGTCGGTGGTCTACCCCGTGTCCGAACGCTGGCGTGCGCTGGCGCGGTGGGTATTCGCCCGCCGCGACGTGGTACCGGTCACCCTGGCGAACGGTGCGTCGTTCAGCACCTTCACCTATTCGCATCGCACCCTGGATGCGGCGGTGGGCGTCGAGTACGACAGCTGCTGCGTCGCCTTCCGCGTGCTCGGCCGCCATTACGTGCACGACTACACCCGCTCCACGGCCAACGCGATCATGTTCGAGGTGGAATTCAAGGGCCTGGGCTCGCTGAACCCGCAATCGGGCGCCTACCTGCGCCGTGCTATCCTTGGCTATCAATAAGAGGGGCAAAGGCCCCGGGCACCCTTACTCGATGAAGCAGATCCTCGCCTATTCCCTGCTCGCCGCCGCCGTCCTGGCGGTGGTTCCGACTGCCAACGCCCAGCTCCTGCCGTCGGCCCAGCCGCAGCAGGGCAACATGAGCGTCGGCAACGGCTCCCTCGACCGCATCGTCGCGGTGGTGGAAGAAGACGTCATCCTGCAGAGCGAACTGGACGAGGCCATCAACGCCATCGTGCGCCAGTACGCCCAGAATCCCCAGCAGCTGCCGCCCAAGGATGTCCTGGCCCGCCAGGTACTCGATCGCCTCATCCTCATGAAGCTGCAGGTGCAGCGCGCCAGCGACCAGAACATCCACGTCTCCGACGAGGAAGTCGACCAGGCCGCCGCCAACGTGGCGCAGCAGAACAAGATGTCGCTCGACCAGCTCCGCGCCGCGGTCGAGCAGGACGGCTACAGCTACGCCGGCTTCCGCCAGCAGCTGTCCGACCAGATCATCGCCCAGAAGCTGCATGAAAGCGTGGTGCGCGACCAGGTGACGGTCACCGACGCCGAGGTCAACAACCTGCTGGCCAGCCCCACCTACAAGGCGGGCGAGGTGCATCTGGCGCACATCCAGATCAGCACGCCGGCCGAAGGCGGCGCCAACGACATCGCCCAGGCCCAGGCCAAGGCCGAGGAGGCCATCAAGGCGATCAAGGGCGGCATGGATTTCAACGCCGCCGCGATCCGCTTCTCCGATGCGCCCGACGCCCTCGACGGCGGCGACCTCGGCTGGCGCCGTCTCGACGAGGTGCCGCCGGCGTTCGCCGATGCCGTGGCCTCGCTCAAGGCGGGCGAGACCACGCCGGCCCTGCGCGGCCCCACCGGCTTCCACATTCTCAAGCTCGTGGAAACGCGCGCACCGGGACGCCAGATCGTCACCGAGTACCACGCCCGGCAGATTCTCATCAAACCGTCCGAGATCGTCACTCCGGAGCAGGCCGAGAAGAAGGCGCAGGACATCTACACCCGCGTCGCCGACAAGCACGAAGACTTCGCCAAGATCGCGAAGGACGAATCCAAGGACAACACCACCGCGAACAACGGTGGCGACATGGGCTGGTTCGCCAAGGATGCCTGGGGCGCCGCGATCGCCAACAACATCGAGCAGTTGAAGGACAACGAGGTGTCGCACCCCATCCAGACCGACGCCGGCTGGATCGTGCTGCAGCGCCTCGGTACGCGGCAGAGCGATCTCACCGACCAGCTCCAGCGCGACCAGGCCCGCCAGGCCATCGGCAACCGCAAGGCCGACGAGGCCTACGAGAATTACCTGCGCGAGTTGCGCTCGTCGTCGTTCGTGGACATCCGCGTGCCGGAACTCAAGGATCCCGACGACAAGCAGGCGTCGACGGCCGCGGCACAGCCCGCGCAGTAACCGGCATGAACGCGACCACCCTGCCGAGGCTCGCCGTCACCGCCGGTGAGCCCGCCGGGGTCGGTCCCGAACTGCTCGCCCGCCTCGCCGCGAGCGACCTCCCCGCCGATCTCATCGCCATCACCGACCGCGGCCTGCTCCAACGGGCCGCCGACACCTGTGGCGTGACGCTCGACATCCTCGACGACGACGGCGCGCGCCTGACGACGCGCGCGCCGGGCAGCATCCGCCTGCATCACGTTCCGTTGGGCGCTGCGGCAGTAGCCGGGCGTCCCGATCCGGCGAACGCGCGCCACGTGCTCGACATGCTTGCGGCAGCCGCCGACGGCTGCCTGGACGGCCGTTTCGACGCCGTGGTGACCGGCCCGGTGCAGAAATCCAGCATCAACGAGGCCGGCATGGCCTTCAGCGGCCACACCGAGTTCTTCGCCGAGCGCGCGCAAGCCGACGTGGTGATGATGCTCGCCAGTCCGGATCTGCGCGTCACGCTCGCCACCACGCACCTGCCCCTTTCCGCCGTACCGGGCGCGATCACCGCGCCACTGCTCGAGCGTACCCTTCGCATCGTGCACGACGCCCTGGCCCGTCGCTTCGGCGTCGACCATCCCCGCATCGCCGTGCTGGGCCTCAACCCGCACGCCGGCGAGGGTGGCCATATGGGTCGCGAGGAACTGGACACCATCGTTCCCCTGCTCGATCGCCTGCGCGGTGAAGGCATGACCCTCCTGGGCCCATTGCCCGCCGATACGGCCTTCGTGCCGGCGATGCGTGAGCGCTACGACGCGGTGCTTGCCATGTACCACGACCAGGCCCTGCCCGTACTCAAGAGCGAGGCTTTCGACCGCACGGTCAACGTCACGCTCGGCCTTCCTTTCATCCGCACGTCCGTCGACCACGGCACGGCGCTCGACCTGGCCGGCACCGGCCGTGCCGATCCCGCCAGCCTGTTCGCCGCGACGCGCCTCGCCATCGACCTCGCCCGTCGCGGGGCCTCCGCATGAACGCACGCCCCAAGAAGAGCTTCGGCCAGCACTTCCTGCACGAGAAGCGCTACGTCGACCGCATCGTTTCGTCCATCGCTCCGCGGGACGGCGACACGGTCGTCGAGATCGGCCCCGGCGAAGGGGCCATGACGCTACCGCTGCTGGCCGTGGCGAAGAAGATGACCGCTATCGAGCTGGACACCGATCTCATCCCGGGCCTGCAGGAGCGTGCCGACGCCGTCGGTGAACTGCGTATCGTGCATTCGGACGTCCTCAAGGTCGATTTCACGGCACTCGCCCGGGAACTGGGCGCCGAACGGCTACGCGTCGCGGGTAACCTGCCGTACTACATTTCCAGCCCGATCCTTTTCCATTGCGTCGAGCACGCCCCTGCCATCCAGGACATGCATTTCATGCTCCAGAAGGAAGTGGTCGACCGCATGGCCGCCGAACCGGGCAGCAAGGTCTACGGGCGCCTCAGCGTGATGCTGCAGTTGGTCTGCAAGGTCACGCCGCTCTTCACCGTGCCGCCCGGCGCGTTCAGGCCGCCACCGAAAGTCGATTCCGCGGTGGTGCGCCTGGTGCCTTTGCCACCCGAGCAACGGCCGCAGGGCGATCCGGCGAAGATCCACGCGGTCGTGAAGGCCGCCTTCGCCATGCGCCGCAAGACACTTTCCAACACGTTGAAGGGCCTCGTCGACGAAGCCACCTTTCGTGAACTGGGAATCGATCCGCGTGCTCGGGCGGAAACACTCGCTCCCGGCGACTTCGTTCGCCTCGCCAACGCCATGTGAAGGCCCGGCGGGCCTACTTGCCCGCCCCCTCCCCGTCCCCGACAATCGGTCCATGAATTCCAAATCCCCCTACACGATCGACGTGGAGGTCGAAACCCGCTTCGTCCCCGACCAGTCGCAACCCTCCGACAACCGCTACGTGTTCGCCTACACGATCACACTGCGCAACGCGGGCGGCACGGCGGCCCAGCTGATGACGCGTCATTGGGTCATCACCGACGCGAACGGCAAGGTCGAAGAGGTCCGTGGCGACGGCGTGGTCGGCGAGCAGCCGTGGATGCGCCCCGGCGACACCTATCAATACACTTCGGGCGCCGTCCTGGAGACTTCCGTCGGCACCATGCAAGGCAGCTACCGCATGGTGGCCGACGACGGCACCCACTTCGATGCGATGATCCCTGCCTTCGTGCTATCGATCCCGCGCACGCTCCATTAGGATCGAACATATGGAAAGCCCGCACGCCGGCAACGGCGCCATGGAGCGACTCGACTGATGGCCGTTTACGCGATTGGCGACGTCCAGGGTTGCTACCCCGAACTCCAACGCCTGCTGGAGAAGATTCGCTTCGATCCGGCGAACGACCGCCTGTGGTTCTGCGGCGACCTGGTGAACCGCGGGGGCGAGTCGCTTGCCACGTTGCGACTCATTCATTCGCTGCGCGAACAGAGCGTCATCACGCTGGGCAACCACGACCTCTCCCTGCTCGCGATCGGGCAGCGGCGTGAAGATGCGCAAGCCCGCGTCAATCCCGAATTGCGCGAAGTACTGTTCGCCGACGACGCGCCGGTGCTGCTCGAGTGGTTGCGCATGCAGAAACTGCTGCACCACGACGAGACGCTGGGCTGGACGATGGTGCATGCGGGCCTCGCGCCCAGTTGGACGCTCCGCCAGGCGCAGCGCGCCGCGCTCGAGGTCGAGCGCGAGCTGGGTGGCCCGCGCTACCAGCGCCTCCTGAAGAACCTCTTCGGTAATCGGCCACCCGGCTGGACGAACCGCCTCCAGGGCGTGGAGCGTCATCGTGCCGCCATCAACACGCTCACGCGCATGCGCTATTGCGACGTGAACGGCCGCATCGACTTCGAAGGCAAGGGCACGCCGGGCACGCAGAAGCCCGGCATGTATCCGTGGTTCGAGGTACCCGGCATGCGCAGGCGCGAGACGAAGATCGTCTGCGGGCACTGGTCGGCATTGGGCCGCTTCGCCGGACTGGGCGTGTATGCGATCGACACGGGTTGCGTCTGGGGGGGACAACTCACGGCCATGCGTATCGATGGCGAGGAGCCGAGCTACATCACCGTGCAGGCGGAGTCGTATCGGCAGAAGCCCAAGGGCGGCGGGGACTGACGTTGTCCTGAGGCTCCAAGGTACCGTCGCAGCCGCCTACGCCGGTGCGACGTGGTCTCGTAGTCGATCGCTACCTTTGGCACTTAAAAAAACCCGCCTTTCGGCGGGTTTTTCGTATCAGCTCAACTGACCGTGGCAGTGCTTGTACTTCTTGCCGGAACCGCATGGGCAAGGATCGTTACGCCCCACCTTCGGGCCCTCGGCGAAGATCGGTGCCATCGCCGTTGCATCGGTCTCACCGCCGTTCTGGCCCATCGCCTGCGCGTCGGCGTGCTGGAACTGCAGGCGCTGCGCTTCGGCCGCGCGCTGCTGCTCGGCCTCCATGGCGGCCACTTCGTCTTCGCTGCGGATACGGATGCGGGCGAGCATCTGCACCACTTCGGTCTTGATGCGGTCGAGCATGTCGGAGAACAGCTCGAACGATTCGCGCTTGAACTCCTGCTTGGGCTGCTTCTGCGCGTAGCCGCGAAGATAGATGCCCTGGCGCAGGTAATCCATGCTGGCGAGATGTTCCTTCCAGGCATTGTCGACCACCGAGAGCATCACGTGCTTCTCCAGCGAGCGCATGGTCTCCGCGCCGATCTGGGCTTCCTTTTCGGCGAACAGGGCATCCACCGCCTCGCGAACGTGTTCGAGGACACCCTCGGCGTCCACGTCCTGCTTCTGCTCCACCCACGTGGGCAGATCGAGACGCAGGTTGAATTCGCTGGCCAGTTCGCGGTCGAGACCGGGAAGATCCCATTGATCGTCGATGCTCTCGGCGGGCACGAAGCGGCGTACAAGGCCTTCCACGACGTCGAGACGGATGTCACGGACCATGTCGGAGATGTCGTCGAGCTCGAGCAGCTCGTCGCGCTGCGCGTAGATCACCTTGCGCTGGTCGTTGGCGACGTCGTCGAAGTCGAGCAGGTTCTTGCGGATGTCGAAGTTGTGCTGCTCGACCTTGCGCTGCACCTTTTCGATCTGGCGCGTGATGAGGCGATCTTCCAGCGCCTCGTCGTCCTTCATGCCGAACATCTGCATCCAGCGGCCGATGCGCTCGCCGCCGAAGATGCGCATGAGGTTGTCTTGCAGCGACAGGTAGAAGCGCGAGGAGCCCGGATCGCCCTGGCGACCGGAACGGCCGCGCAGCTGGTTGTCGATGCGGCGGGACTCGTGGCGCTCGGTGCCGATGATATGCAGGCCGCCGGACGCGAGCACCTGCTCGTGGCGCTGCTTCCAGGCCGCCTTGATCTTCTCGCGATCGGCATCGGACGCATCGGCCGGTAGCGTGGCGAGTTCGGCCTCGAAGCTGCCGCCGAGCACGATGTCGGTACCACGACCGGCCATGTTGGTGGCGATGGTCACCGCGCCAGGCGCACCGGCCTGGGCGACGATGTGCGCTTCGCGCTCGTGCTGCTTGGCGTTGAGCACCTCGTGCGGGATGCGTTCCTTCTTGAGCAGGCCCGACACCAGTTCGGACACGTCGATGGACGCCGTGCCCACGAGCACGGGCTGGCCACGCTCGTGGCATGCCTTGATGTCGGCGATGACGGCCTTGAACTTGGCGTCTGGGCCGAGGAAAACCGCATCGGGGTTGTCGACGCGCACCATCGGCTTGTGGGTGGGGATCACCACCACCTCGAGGCCGTAGACGCTCTGGAATTCGTAAGCTTCGGTATCGGCCGTACCGGTCATGCCGGCCAGCTTCTTGTACATGCGGAACAGGTTCTGGAACGTGACCGTCGCCAGCGTCTGGTTCTCGCGCTGGATGGGCACGCCTTCCTTCGCCTCGACCGCCTGGTGCAGGCCGTCGGACCAGCGGCGGCCGGCCAGCGTGCGGCCGGTGAACTCGTCGACGATGATGACCTCGCCGTCGCGCACGATGTAATCGACATCGCGCTGGTAGATGGCGTTGGCGCGCAGGGCCGCGTTGAGGTGGTGCACCACGGCCAGGTTCTTGGAGTCGTACAGGCCGCTCTCCGGCTCGATGACGCCAGCCTGGCGCAGCAACTGCTCGGCGTGCTCCATGCCCTCTTCGGACATGTGCACCTGCTTCTGCTTCTCGTCGACGAAGTAGTCGCCCGCCGCTTCTTCGGTCTCCTGGCGCACCAGGTGCGGCACGATCTTGTTGACCGAGATGTACAGCTGCGGGGAGTCTTCCGCAGGGCCGGAGATGATCAGCGGCGTGCGCGCCTCGTCGATGAGGATGGAGTCGACCTCGTCGACGATGGCGTAGTGCAGGCCGCGCTGGTGGCGCTGTTCCTTGCTGAGCGCCATGTTGTCGCGCAGGTAGTCGAAGCCGAATTCGTTGTTGGTGCCGTAGGTGATGTCGGCCGCGTAGGCACCGCGCTTGTCGGCGTGGTCCATGCCCGGATACACCACGCCGACCGTGAGGCCGAGGAAGTTGTACAGCTTGCCCATCTGCGCGGAATCGCGGCGGGCCAGGTAGTCGTTGACGGTGACGACGTGGACGCCCTTGCCTTCCAGCGCGTTGAGGTACACCGGCAGGGTGCCTACGAGGGTCTTGCCTTCACCCGTGCGCATTTCGGCGATGCGACCCGAATGCAGCACCATGCCACCGATCAGCTGGACGTCGTAATGGCGCATGCCGAGCACGCGCTTGGCCGCCTCGCGGGTGGTCGCGAAGGCCTCGGGCAGCAGCTTGTCGAGCGTCTCGCCGGCGGCGAGACGCTGGCGGAATTCCTCGGTCTTGCCGCGAAGGGCGTCGTCGGAAAGCTTCTCGTACTCCGGCTCGAGGGCGTTGATGCGCTTGACCGTCTTGGAGAGGTCGCGCAGCACGCGGTCGTTACGGCTGCCGAAAATACTCGTCAGGGCACGATTGAACATCGATCATCCGGATCTGAAAACGAAAAGGGTGCGAGTGGCCCGGAAGCCGCCCACAAGAAGGGACGATCATACTACGTGCGTCCCCGGCTTTCCTCCGGATGGCGGCGCCACGGGAGGGATTCAACCCTTTCTCAGCGATGGCTGCGAACGTACGCGAGCGGATTGACCACCCGGTCGTGGTACCAGACCTCGAAATGCACGTGCGACCCGGTGGAGCGCCCCGTGGAGCCGGCCTTGGCGATCTCGTCGCCGACATGGACCCGCTGGCCCGGCTTGGCGATCAGGAGGCTGTTATGGGCGTAACGGGTCATGTACCCGTTGCCATGGTCGATTTCGACGACATCGCCATAGCCGCTCCGCTGACCCGCGAAGGTGACGAGGCCTTCGGCCACCGCCGTTACCGGCGTACCCTTCGGCGCGGCGATGTCGATGCCGGTATGGCGGGCGCTATGCCCGCTGAACGGATCGGCCCGGCCGCCGAAGAACGAGGAGATGTAGCCGTTCACCGGCATGCCGGCCGGGCGCAGGCCGGATTCGATCTTGCGATCGAGGAGCATGTCGTTGAGCGCCTCCAACTGCGCCTGCTGGGCGTCGAACTGGCCGGACAGCTGATCGATGCTCTGGTCGAGGGCGGAGGGCAAGGCGTAGGCGGGGGTATCGGTGGTGACCTCCGGGCCGCCCTGGCCCGGGTCTTCGTCGAAGTTGAATTCGCCGTCGTCGAGCTTGCCGACCTGGGTGAGCCGTTCGCCGAGGGCATTCAGGCGCACCGACTGGGCCTGTAACTGCCCGAGCTTGACCGCCAGGGCATTGAGCTCCCGTTGGGCGTCGCGCCTGACGGCATCCATCGAGGCGCCCTGGCCGGCGACCGGGTCGCCGATACGGCCGACGGCGCCAAGGGCGGGATCTTTCGGCCCTGCCATCGCGAGGGCCACGCCGGCACCGAGTCCCGCGATACCCAGGACGCCCGCCAGCACCATTCCCGCCACCTTGCAGCGCATGCGCCGACAAGTGAGGTCGAGCGTTTTCGGCCCTTTGCGGCCGCGTGACACGAGTATGATCTGCATACGTTCCACATCGAATCGTTCAAGCCGGTCCATGCCACCGCCGTCCCAGCCGCCCCGCCGCTCCACGCGTGGACTCACGTCCATCGCTCAGGTGGCGTCCGTCGCGTCGCTGGCCCACAAGGCCCGCGATCTCGACGTGCTGGACCGACAGCTGCGCGCGACGTTTCCCGCACCGATGCGCGATCACATCCGCTTCGCGGACCTGCGCGACGGCCGGCTCGTCTTCCTTGCGCCCTCGTCGGCCTGGGCCTCGCGGGTGCGCCTTTATCAGACGCAGATCCTCGAGGCCGCGCGCGCGCTCGGCGCGCAGGCCCACTCGGTTGCCGTGAAAGTGGCCCCCCTGCCGGTCGAGGAACCCGCCCCCGAACCGAACAAACCGCTTCCTGCCGAGGTCGCCCGACACCTTCGGGCCGCCGCGGCGACAATCTCCGATCCCGTCTTGAGGGATCTCTTCCTTGGGTTGGCCTCCAAGGCCGAAAAACCTGAGTAGTCCAGCACTTACCTCGAGATGCGGTGATGCGTAAGCAGCACCGGATCGGCGAGGTGGCGAACTTTATAGCACGCATGAAGCGTATCAACACCTAAATTGCACGTAAATTTGACGTGCCCGGCCCGTTCTCATGGTGGACGAGATGGCGAAGTGGCGGTCATAGCCACAGAAAAATCGTAGGTGGGCGGGTGGCTAAAACCCAGCCCACGGTGCCCGAGCCTGCGATGCCCTGGCTCGAAAAACAAAAAGGCCGCGATTACTCGCGGCCTTTTTGGTACCGGTGCTGAACCGGCTTAGACGGCCTGGGCCGGATGCGCGTAGGAGATGGGAGCTTTCGCGGGATCCTTGAAGCTGACCTCTTCCCATGCGGTGGCGTCGGCCATCAGGCGACGGAGGAGCTTGTTGTTGAGCTCGTGGCCCGATTTGTGCGCGGAATAAGCGCCGATCAGGCTGTGGCCCAGCATGTAGATGTCGCCGATGGCATCGAGGATCTTGTGCTTGACGAATTCGTTGTCGTAACGGAGGCCGTCTTCGTTGAGCACGCGGTAGTCGTCGAGCACCACGGCATTGTCCATCGAGCCGCCAAGGGTGAGATTGCGCTCACGCAGGGCTTCGATATCGCGCATGAAGCCGAAGGTACGGGCGCGGCTGACTTCCTTGACGAACGAGGTGGTCGAGAAATCCATCTCGGCCTGCGAATTGCGCTTGTTGAACAGCGGGTGGTCGAACTCGACCGAGAAGCCCACCTTGAAGCCGTCGAACGGCTCGAGCTTCGCCCACTTGTCTCCGTCTTCGACGATGATCGGCTTCTTGATGCGGATGAAGCGCTTGGCCGCGTCCTGCTCCTCGATGCCGGCGGACTGGATGAGGAACACGAAGGGACCCGCGCTGCCGTCCATGATCGGCACTTCGGGCGCCGAGAGATCGACGTACGCGTTGTCGATGCCAAGACCGGCCATCGCCGAAAGCAGGTGCTCCACGGTGGAAACGCGGACGTCGCCGTTGATCAAGGTGGTGGAGAGTCGCGTATCGCCCACGTTTTCGGGACGCGACTTCAACTCGACCACGGGATTGAGGTCGATTCGACGGAACACGATGCCCGTGTTCGGTGCCGCCGGACGAAGCGTCATGTAGACCTTGTCGCCGGTATGGAGACCGACGCCGGTGGCACGAATGATGTTCTTGAGCGTGCGCTGCTTAATCATGTTGGGTCAAACCTTGGCGGCAGCAGCCTTAAGTACCGTACATGCTAACACAGTCTTAACCTCGGAATAAACAAACCGGACGGTACAGTCCAACCTCGCTTCACTGTTCCTTCAGTAATTCCTGAGAGCCATTCTCATTTGCCATGCGACTGAATTGCGCGCCGCATCAAGAACTTGCAACTTATTGAATTGATTCCACGCTTTCCCTACGGCAACGTGGCACCGCTCCGCCGCCCGGACGGGAGCGGCGGCGGAGCGGCGGGCGATCCGGCTCCATGCCGGATCGGCCCACGTTTTCCTTAACGTGCCTCTAGACGACCAAGAACCCGATCAGTCGGCCTGGCGGCGCAGGAACGCGGGGATGTCGAGGTAGTCGATCGCCGGTTCGGCGTTCTTGGCCGGCTGGGCGGGTTCGGCGCGGATGGACGGCGCCGGTTCGGCCTGCGCGTAGTCGACCACTTCGTTGCCGGTACCCGTGCGCAGAACGACCGGACGCGGACGCTGGCGCATTTCCACCTGCTGCGGCACCGGCTGGCGCATCGGCTGCTTGGCGGCGACGCCACGGTTGAGGCCGGTGGCCACCACGGTGACGCGCACGTCGTCCTGCATCTCCGGGTCGAGCGAGGTGCCGATCACGACGGTGGCGTCTTCCGAGGCGAAATCGTGGATCACGCGACCGATCTCGTCGAATTCGCGCATGGTGAGGTTCGGACCGGCGGTGACGTTGACCAGGATGCCGCAGGCGCCGGCGAGGTTCACGTCTTCCAGCAGGGGGTTGTTGATGGCCGACTCGGCTGCCGCCTGTGCGCGATCGTCGCCGCGGGCGGTGCCCGAGCCCATCATCGCCATACCCATCTCGCTCATGACGGTACGCACGTCGGCGAAGTCGACGTTGATCAGGCCCGGGGCCGTGATCAGGTCGGCGATGCCCTGCACCGCGCCCAGCAGCACGTCGTTGGCCGCCTTGAAGGCGTTGAGCAGGGTCACTTCGCGACCGAGCACCGAAAGAAGCTTCTCGTTGGGCACGGTGATCAGCGAATCGACGTGCTGGGAGAGATCTTCGATGCCCTTGAGCGCCACCTGCATGCGGCGACGGCCTTCGAAGGGGAACGGCTTGGTGACGACGGCGACGGTCAGGATGCCCTTTTCCTTCGCCAGCTGCGCCACGACCGGCGCGGCACCCGTGCCGGTACCGCCGCCCATGCCGGCGGTGATGAACACCATGTCGGCGCCTTCGAGCATTTCCTCGATGAGTTCGCGGTCTTCCAGCGCGGCCTGGCGGCCCACTTCGGGGTTGGCGCCCGCACCGAGGCCCTTGGTGACGTTGCCGCCGAGCTGCAGGTGCGTGCGACCGCCGCAGGTCTTCATCGCCTGCGCGTCGGTGTTGGCGACGACGAATTCGACGCCTTCGATGTTGGAGTTCACCATGTGGGCCACGGCGTTGCCGCCGCCACCGCCCACGCCGATGACCTTGATGACCGCATTCGGTGCCAGTTTTTCGATCAGTTCGAACATTTCCCGTCCTCCGCAGAACTTTTAGTTTTTTTGGTTGATTCCCGTGACCGGCTCCTGCCGACCGCGGGTTGCGGGCCATCCTCTTGCCCCGGCGCCCCCCTTTTCCGTCGGGCACCGATGAAAAACCTGTCGCCGGTCAGAAGTTTTTCGTGAACCAGCTGCGGAACTTCTCGACCACGTTACCCACGTTGCCCACCGCCGAATTCATGGCCCGGTTGCCGCCGCTGGATCGCGATCCGTGCAGCAGCAGGCCCACGCCGGTGGAATGCAATTCGCTGGACACGACCTCGCCCAACCCGGACACGTGCTGGGGCACGCCCACGCGAACCATCTTGTGGAAGATTTCCTCCGCCAGCTCGAGCGCGCCTTCCATACGGGCGGCGCCACCGGTGAGCACGATGCCCGCCGCGACGAGGCTTTCGTAACCCGAGCGGCGCAATTCGTCCTGCACCATTTCGAAGATTTCCTCGTAGCGCGCCTGCACCGACTGGGCGAGCGCCTGGCGAGCCAGGCGACGCGGCGGACGATCGCCGACGCTCGGCACCTGGATGGTCTCTTCGGCATGGGCGAGCTGGGCGAGCGCGCACGCATATTTGATTTTGATCTCTTCCGCGTGAGCGGTGGGTGTGTGCACGCCGTACGCGATGTCGTTGGTGACCTGGTCGCCGCCGACCGGCAGCGACTTCGTGTAGCGGATCGCCCCCTGGGTATAGATGGCGATGTCGGTCGTGCCCGCGCCGATGTCGACGAGGCACACGCCCAGTTCGAGTTCGTCCTCGGTGAGCACGGCCTTCGCGCTGGCCACCGCGGCCGGTACCAGCTCGTCGACCGACAGGCCGCAACGCTGGATGCACTTGGAAATGTTCTGCACCGAGCTGGCCGCGCCGGTGACCAGGTGCACGCTCGCTTCCAGACGCACGCCGCTCATGCCGACCGGGTGGCGGATGCCGTCCTGGCCATCGATGCGGTACTCCTGCGATTCCTTGTAGAGCACCTTGCGGTCGGCGGGAATCGCCACGGCGCTGGCGGCTTCGAGCACCTGCTCCAGGTCGCCGGCCATCACCTCGCGGTCGCGGATGGCCGCGGTGCCGTGGGAATTGCGCGTCTCCAGATGACTGCCCGAGATCGAGGCGTAGACCGAGCGGATGTCGCAGCCGGCCATGAGCTCGGCCTCTTCCACCGCGCGCTGGATGGAATGCACGGTGGATTCGATGTCTACCACCGAACCGCGCTTCATGCCGCGCGACACGTGGGTGCCGATGCCGATCACTTCGATCGGCTCGCCGGGTTCGTATTCGCCGACGATCGCGACGACCTTGGAGGTGCCGATGTCGAGGCCGACGACGAGCTGTTTGTCGTTCTTGTTTCTCATGTCTTAGCTCAGCTTCCGACCTGTGGGGTGGCCGTGTTTTCCGTGGGCCACCGAATGGCGAATCCGTTGGTGTAACGCAGGTCGGCGTAGGCGAAACCGCCACGATGACCCGCGACGAGTTGCGGGTAGACGTCGAGGAAACGGGACAGGCGACGATCGGCCTGGTCGCGGTCGCCGATCACGATCTCCGCGCCGCTGTCGGTGATCGCGCTCCAGCTGCCGCGCTCGGAAAGCGTCACGCCCACCACCGACATCTGCGCCCTGCCCTCGAACGATTTGCGCGCCTGCGCGTAAAAGCTCACCACCTCGGCCAGTCGCGAGTCCGGCCCCGACAGCCGCGGCAGGTCGCTCATCTGGTCGGCGCCCGGCGCGTCGAACACCTGCCCCTGGCGGCTGATCAGGCGGTCGCCGTTCCAGCGCGCGAAGGGCTGGCGCTCGTAGATGCGCACCAGCAGCGTGTCGGGCCAGCGCTTGCGCACTTCCACCGACTCCACCCACGGCAGCGCGCCGATGGCGCGGCGCACGTCTTCCAGGTCGGTGGCGAAGAAGCCCTTGCCCAGGCGCGGCAGCACGGCGCTGCGGATCTGTTCGGCGCTGACGTGCGCGAACTCCGCTTCGACCTTGAGCTGCGTCACCGGCCAGCGACCGGCGGCGAACCAGCCTTGCATCACGCCGACCACGGGCAGCACCACCAGCGTGATGGCGATGCCCCAGGCGACGATCCGCGTGGCTGCGGCTCCCTTCATGCCTTCGCGCCCTCCCTTTCCATGGAGGTTTCCAGTACGCGCCAGCACAGGCCTTCGTAATCCAGGCCGGCGACGGCGGCGGCTTTCGGCACGAGCGAATGCGAGGTCATGCCCGGCGCGGTGTTCACTTCGAGCAGCCAGTTCTTCCCGTGCCGGTCGCGCATGATATCGACGCGACCCCAGCCGAAACAGTCCAGCGCGTCGAACGCACGCAGCGCGAGCGCGCGCATGTCGTCTTCGGCGGACCCGGAAAGACCCGGGCAGATGTACTGGGTGTCGTCGGCGATGTACTTGGCGTTGTAGTCGTAGTACTCGCTCGCCGGAACGATCTTGATCGTGGGCAGCACCTCGCGACCGAGGATGCCGACGGTGAATTCGCCGCCCTCGTTCACGTCGCCCTCGATCAGGGTTTCCATCAGCAGGTCGCCGGGATAGCGGCGTGCGAGCTCAACGGCGGCGTCGAGATCGGCTTCCTGGAAGACGCGCGTGATGCCGACGCTGGAGCCCTCCCAGGCCGGCTTCACGATCAGCGGAAAACCGATCTCGCGCGCCGCGGCATGCACGTCCGCACCGCGCGGCAACGCCTTGAACTTGGGCGTGGGCAGGCCGAGCGACAGCCATACGAGCTTGGCACGGACCTTGTCCAGCGACAGCGCGGAACCGAGCACGCCCGAGCCGGTGTAAGGAACACCGAGCGACTGCAGGGCGCCCTGGAGTTCGCCGTTCTCGCCACCCGCGCCGTGCAGGATGTTGAACACGCGGGCGAAGTGGCCCGCGCGCACCGCGTCGAGCAGCGCGGGAATGCCGTCGATCGCGTGCGCGTCGACGCCGCGGGCGCGCAGGGCGGCGAGCACACCCTGCCCGGAGTTGAGCGACACTTCGCGCTCGGCCGAGTTGCCGCCCATGACCACCGCCACGCGACCGAAGTCGGCGGCGTCGTTGACCAGGCGCGGGAAACGGGTGGTGCTCATTTGGTGCGGTTCCTCAGGTTACCGGCGTTGCCGAGCTCGACGGCCGCGGCGCCGATGTCCCCGGCGCCCAGCAGCAGGATCAGGTCGCCGTCGCGCGCCAGCGCGGACAGCGTGTCGCGCAGGTCGCGCGGGTGGTCGACCAGCACCGGATCGGTCTTGCCGCGCGCACGGATGGCGCGGGCCAGCGCCTTGCCGTCGGCGCCGGCGATCGGCGATTCGCCGGCCGGGTACACCTCGGTGAGCACCAGCACGTCGACTTCGGCCAGCACGTTGGCGAAATCGTCGAGCAGGTCGCGCGTACGGCTGTAACGGTGGGGCTGGAAGGCCACCACGAGGCGGCGTTCCGGCCAGCCACCGCGCGCGGCGGCGAACACCGCGGCGAGTTCGCGCGGATGATGGCCGTAATCGTCCACCAGCAGCGCGTGGCCGCTGTCGAGGGCGATCTCGCCACGGCGATGGAAGCGACGGCCGACGCCTTCGAAGTGGGCCAGCGCGTGAGCGATGGCCTGCGGGTCGACGCCGAGTTGCCAGCCCACCGCAGCCGCTGCGAGCGCGTTCTGCACGTTGTGCCGGCCCGGCAGGTTGAGCGTGACCGGCAACGCGCCCGCATGGCCCGGCAGGCGGATGTCGAAATGCATCTGGAAACCGACCTGGCGCACGTTGGACGCGACGACGTCGGCCCTCGGATTGTCGATTCCGTAGGTGATCATGCGGCGCGAGGTGTCTTCGGCGAGCTTCGCGGTTTCCTCGTCGTCGATGCACAGCACGGCCATGCCGTAGAACGGCAGGCGATGCAGGAAATCGCCGAAGGCCTTCTTTACCTGGGCGAAATCGTTGTTGTAGTTCTCGAGGTGGTCGGCGTCGATGTTGGTGACCACCGCGATCACCGGCGAGAGCATCAGGAACGAGCCGTCGGATTCGTCGGCTTCCGCCACGATGTACTGGCCGGTGCCCAGCCGGGCGTTGGCGCCGGCCGCATTGAGCTGGCCGCCGATGACGAAGGTGGGATCGTAGTCGGCCTCCGCCAGCACGCTGGCCACGAGACTGGTCGTGGTGGTCTTGCCATGCGTGCCCGCGATGGCGATACCGCGACGGAAGCGCATCAGTTCGCCGAGCATCTCCGCGCGCGGCACGGTCGGAATGCGCTGCGCACGGGCGGCGAGCAGCTCGGGATTGTCCTGGCGGATGGCGCTGGAAGTCACCACCACGTCGGCGCCGTCGATGTTCGAGGCGTCGTGGCCGATGTGCACGTCCACGCCGAGGCTGGCGAGGCGCTCGGTGGTGGTGGACGGCGCGCGGTCGGAGCCCGACACGTCGTAACCGAGGTTGCTCAGCACCTCGGCGATACCGCTCATGCCGACGCCGCCCACGCCGATGAAGTGGACGCGGCGGAACGAGGTCATGAAATCGTCGTGGGCGCGCAAACGACCGGGCGTCATGCGGATACCTCCATGCAGTGACGGGCAATCGTGGATGCGGCGTCGGGTTTGGCCAGCGTGCGGGACGCGTTGGCGGCGGCGAGGATCCGCGCGCGATCGCCCAACAGGTCGTCGAGCAGTTTCGCGAGCAGATCCGGCGAATCGTTGGCGGCCAGGGCGGCGTCGGTCAGGATGCGGGCCGCGCCCACGTCGACCATCGCACGCGCGTTGACCGTCTGGTGGTCGTCGACGGCATGGGGGAACGGCACCAGCACGGCGTCCTGGCCGGCGGCGCAGAGTTCGGCCACGGTGAGCGCGCCCGCCCGGCAGAGTACGAGGTCGGCCCATTCGTAGGCACCGGCCATGTCCTCGATGAAGGCGACGATGTTCGCCGCGCTACCGGCGGCGGTGTAGCCGTCGAGCGTATCCTGCAGGTGGCGCTCGCCGGTCTGGTGAACCACGTCGGGCACCGTGGCCCCCATGGCCTCCATGCGCGCGAGCGCCTTGGGCACCACCGTGTTGAGCGTGCGAGCGCCGAGGCTGCCGCCGAGCACGAGCAGGCGCGGGCGGCCGACGCGGCCGGCAAGCCGCTGCGCGGGCGGGGGCAGCGCGGCGATGCGCGCACGCACCGGATTGCCGACCCACTCGCCGTTCGGCAGGACATGGGGAAAACCGGTGAGCACGCGCTTCGCGAACGAGGCGAGCTTGCGGTTGGTGAAACCGGCCACGGCGTTCTGCTCGTGCACCACCAACGGGATACCCGCCAGCTTTGCGGCGACACCCGCCGGGCCGGCGACGTAGCCGCCCATGGACAGCACGCACCGCGGTTTCACCTTGCGCAGCACCGCCAGCGAGGCGAGCAGCGCGCGAACGAGCATCAGCGGCGCGAGCAGGCGGGTCTTCATGCCCTTGCCGCGCAATCCGCCGACCGCGACGGTGTGCAGGTCGAGGCCGTGCGCGGGAACCACGCGGGTCTCCATGCCGCCCTCGGCACCCAGCCACGCCACCGGCACGCCGCGCGAACGCAGCTCGTCGGCCACGGCGAGGCCCGGATAGATGTGGCCGCCCGTGCCGCCGGCCATGATCAGCACGGGGCCGCTCATGCGACGCCTCCGATCGGTGCCGAGGTCGGCACGGCCGCGGCCGGCTGGCGCACCGCCGACTGGCGGGCGTCTTCGGCGCGATTGATCTCGAAGGTGGCGCGCAACAGCACGCCGACCATCGCGCAGGTCATCAGCACCGACGAACCGCCCGAGCTGATGAGCGGCAGGGTGAGGCCCTTGGTGGGCAACACGCCGAGGTTCACGCCGATGGACACCATGGCCTGGAAGCCCAGCATCAGCGAGATGCCGTAAGCGACGTAGCCGGAAAAACGCTGGCCGAGCTCCACGCCCTTCAGGCCGATGTAAAGACCTCGGCCGACGAGCACGATGTAGAGCCCGATCACCACCACGATGCCCGCCAGGCCCAGTTCTTCGGCGAGCACGGCGAGGATGAAGTCGGTATGCGCCTCGGGCAGGTAGAACAGCTTCTGCACGCTCGAACCCAGGCCCACGCCGGTCCATTCGCCACGACCCACGGCGATGAGCGCCTGGGTGAGCTGGAAGCCGTCGTTGAACGGATCCTTCCACGGGTCGAGGAAGGACGTGAGGCGCTTGATGCGGTAATCCTCGGCCGTGGCAGCGTAGATCAGCAGCGGGACCAGCGGCGTGCCGAGCACCAGCAGGTTGCGCATGCGCGCGCCGGCCAGCCAGACCATGCCCACCGTGGTGGCCACCACCAGCGCGGCCGAACCGAAGTCGGGCTGGGCGAGGAGCAGCAGCACGATGAAGCCGGCCACGCCGATCGGCTTGACCACGCCGAACAGGTCGTATTCCACGGCCTCGCGATGGCGCACGAGGTAGCTCGACAGGTAGGCGACGAGGATGAGCTTCATCGCCTCGACCGGCTGGAAGCTGGTGACGAAAAGGTTGATCCAGCGGCGCGCGCCGTTGATGCGCATGCCGAAGCCGGGTACGAACACCAGCAGCAGGCCGCAGACGCCGAGCAGCAACAGCAGCGTGCTGTGCTTTTCGATGACCTTCAGTTCCGTGCGCATCGCGATACCGGCCAGGATGCATCCACCCACGAGGAAGCCGATGTGCTTCTTCAGGAAATAGAACGCGCCCACGTGCGAGCCGTCGGCCACGGCGATGGAGCTGGAAGTGACCATCACCACGCCCATCGCGGCCAGGGAGAGCGCGGCGAGCAGCAACGGGGTGTCGAAGCTTCCCCGCGGGCCCTGGCGGCGCTGTGCCTGTTTGTTGCCGAAGCCGAACATGATCGTCAGCGCACCTTCAACGTGGCCAGACCGATGAGCACCAGCACGACGCTGATGATCCAGAAACGGACGATGACCCGCGGTTCGGGCCAGCCCTTCAATTCGAAGTGGTGGTGGATCGGCGCCATGCGGAAGATCCGCTTGCCGCGGAGCTTGAAGCTGCCGACCTGGAGCATGACCGAGGCGGTTTCCATCACGAACACGCCACCCATCACCAGCAGCACGATTTCCTGGCGCACGATGAGGGCCACGCAACCCAGCGCGGCGCCGATGGCGAGCGCGCCGACGTCGCCCATGAACACCTGGGCCGGATACGTGTTGAACCACAGGAAGCCGAGGCCGGCGCCGGCCAGCGCGCTGCAGAACACTGCCAGCTCACCCGCGCCCGGGATCGACGGAATGCCGAGGTATTCGGAGAACAGCTTGTTGCCGGCGAGGTACGCGAAGACGCCGAGCGCGCCGGAGACCAGCACGCTGGGCATGATCGCGAGGCCGTCGAGGCCGTCGGTGAGATTCACCGCGTTGGAGAAGCCCACGATGATGAAGTAGCCGATCACCACGAACAGCGCGCCGAGCGGCAGCGCCACCTGCTTGAACAACGGTACGTAGAGCGCGGTTTCCGCCGGCAGCTGCGCGGTGTGGTACAGGAACACGGCGGCGGCGAGGCCGAACACCGACTGCCAGAAATATTTCCAGCGGCTGGCGAGGCCGCGGCTGTCCTTCAGCACGAGCTTGCGGTAGTCGTCGTAGAAGCCGATGACACCGAACAGCACGGTGACCAGCAACACCGTCCACACGTAGCGGTTGCCGAGATCGGCCCACAGCAGCGTGGAGATGCCGATGGCGAACAGGATCAGCAGGCCGCCCATGGTCGGCGTGCCGGCCTTGGACAGGTGCGTCTGCGGACCGTCGCTGCGCACCACCTGGCCGGCCTTCAGCGCGGCCAGCTTGCGGATGAGCGCGGGGCCCAGCAGCAGCGATACGGACAGCGCGGTGAGCGCCGCCATGATCGCGCGGAAGGTGATGTACTGGAACAGATGCAGCGACGTGAAGTGCCGAGCCATCCATTCCGCCAGTTCAAGCAGCATGGGATGCTCCTTCAGCGTACTTCTTCATTGCCGCCGCGACCCGCTCCATGCCGGAGGAGCGCGACCCCTTCACGAGGACGGTGACGCCCGCGTGGATCTGCTGGCAGGCGGCCTCGACGAGGGCCTCCTGCGACGGGAAATGCACGCCGCCCTGGCCGAAGGCCTGCGCGGCGGCGGCACTCGTCAAGCCCACGGCGAAGAGGCGCTGGATGCCGCGCTCATGCGCCCACGCACCGATGCCCGCGTGCATGTCCACCGCGTCGGGACCGAGTTCGGCCATGTCGCCGAGGATCAGCCAGCGTTCGCCGTCGGCCAGCGCCAGCGTGTCGATGGCGGCGGCGGCGGAACCCGGGTTGGCGTTGTAGCTGTCGTCGATCAGCGTCCAGCCGCCGGGCATCGGTTCGAGGTTGAGCCGTCCCGCCACGCGCGGCACCTGCTCCAGGCCCTCGACGATCGTCTCCACCGGCACGTCGAGCGCGATGGCGATGGCGGCGGCGGCCAGCGCGTTGGCCACGTTGTGACGCCCCGCCAGCGGCAGGCGCACGTCGCCGTCGCCGTGCGGCGTGGAGAGCACGAAGTGCGTGCCGTCGATGCGCTCCTCGACGATGTCGGCGCCGATGTCGGCGCGATGGTTCAGCGCGTAACGCAGCACGCGGCGCGAGCCTGCCAGGCCCATGAAGAAAGGCGCGAAGCGTTCGTCGTCGGCATTGACGATGGCGACGCCGTCGGACGGCAACGCCTGATACAGCGCGCCCTTGGTTTCGGCGACGCCTTCGATCGTGCCCATGCGCTCAAGATGCGCGGGCGCGATGGAATTGACGAGACCGATATCGGGCCGCGCGATGGCGGCAAGGTAGGCGATGTCGCCGGGCTTGCCGGCGCCCATTTCGAGCACGGCGTACTTCGCGTCCGCGGGCATCGCCAGCAGGGTGAGCGGCATGCCCAGCTCGTTGTTGTAGTTGCCTTCGTTGACGTGCGTGCGGCCGTGGCGCGACAGGATCGACGCGGTGAGCGTCTTCACCGTGGTCTTGCCGTTGGAACCGGTGATGCCGATCACCCGGACGTTGCTCTGCGCGCGCACCGCGCTGGCGAGGTCGCCGAGCGCGATCTGCGTGTCGTCGACGATCACCTGGGCGATCGGCGCATCGACGGGACGGGTGACCAGGGCACCCACGGCACCTTTCTGGGCCGCGAGCGCGACGTAGTCGTGGCCGTCGACGCGTTCGCCGGGCAGGGCCACGAACAGGTCGCCCGGCTTCAGCGTGCGGGTATCGATGGAAAAGCCGGTCACCTCGGCGTCGGCGCCTTGCAGGCGGCCGCGGGTCCAGAGGGCGACGGCGGAAAGGCGCATCATGCGCGAACTCCTTTGGCACGGGGCGCCATCGCCTCGGCGGCGACGGCGAGGTCGTCGAAGGGGCGCTTGCCCTCCGGACCTTCCTGATAGGTTTCGTGGCCCTTGCCGGCGATCAGCACGACGTCGTCGGCCTTCGCGTCGGCCAGGGCCAGGGCGATGGCCGACGTGCGATCGCGCTCGACCATCACGGTGTCGGGGTGGGCGAAGCCGGCCACGATCTGCGCCACGATGGCGTCGCCGTCTTCGGTACGCGGGTTGTCGTCGGTGACGATCACCACGTCGGCGAGGCGCTCGGCGATGCCGGCCATGATCGGGCGCTTGCCCTGGTCGCGATCGCCGCCCGCGCCGAATACGCAGACCAGGCGGCCCTTGGTATGCGAACGCAGCGCCAGCAGCGCCTGCTTCAGCGCATCGGGGGTGTGCGAGTAGTCGACCACCACGAGCGGCTTCCTGCCGTCGCCGCCGAGGCGGCTCATGCGGCCGTTGACCGGCTGCAGCGACTCCAGCGCGGCATGGATGCGATCGAACGGTTCGCCCATCGCGCCGAGCACCGCCGCCACGGCGAGCAGGTTGGCGACGTTGAAGCGGCCGAGCAACGCGCTGCGCACGGTGCGCATGCCCCACGGCGTGTTGAGGTTGAACGACAGGCCCTTGGCCGAGGTCACCACGATGTCGGCGCGGATCTCGGCATCTTTCTCGGTGGCATCGTGCGCCATCGAGGTGCGCAGCTTCGCCACGCCCTCGGGCAAGCCCTTGGCGAGCTTCACGCCGAAGGCGTCGTCGACGTTGATCACCGCCGCCCGCAGGCCCTCGAAGGCGAAGAGCTTCGCCTTGGCCGCGCCGTAGGCTTCCATCGTGCCGTGGTAGTCGAGATGGTCGCGGGTGAGGTTGGTGAACACGGCGATGTCGAAGGCCACCGCGTTGACGCGGCCCTGCTCCAGCGCATGCGAGGAGACTTCCATCGCCACGTGCGTGGCGCCGGCGTCGCGGAATCCGGCGAACAGCGCCTGCATGCGGATGGCGTCGGGCGTGGTGCGCTCACCTTCCGCGATGGCGCCATGCATGCCCGCGCCCAGCGTGCCGACCGTGGCCGGCTTGCGACCGAGGAAGGCCAGCGCCTGCGCGATCAGCTGCACGGTGGACGTCTTGCCGTTGGTGCCGGTGACGCCGACGACCTCCAGCGCCTTCGACGGATCGCCGTGGAAACGCGCGGCGATGGCGCCGACGTGCTCGCGCAGGCCCTTCACGGCGACCACGGGCACGCCCGCGTCGACGGCGTCGAACGGCGGTTCGGCGAGGATGGCGACGGCGCCCTGCTCCACCGCTTTCGCGGCGAAGTCGACGCCATGGTTCTTGAGGCCGCGCAGCGCGACGAAGGCATGACCGGGGGCGATCTCGCGCGAGTCGAGCGAAAGGCCTGAAACGGCGATGTCGCCGGCACCCTGCGTGTCGGCGAACCCGTCGAGCAGTTCGGCGAGGCGAAGGGTCATGGGACCACCTCTTCCGCCGCGCTCTCGTCCGCCTGGGGCGGCGCGTTGTTGGTGCTGATCATGCCGCCCTGGCTGGGGCCGCCGGCATACCAGCGACCGACGTTGTCGGGCGGGATGTCGAGCAGGCGGACCGCGCCCTGCATCACCTGGGCGAAGGCCGGGCCGGCCACGGAGCCGCCGTAGTAATGGCCGCCCTTCGGATCGTTGATGACCACGACGGTGACCACGCGCGGGTTGCTGGCCGGGATCATGCCGACGAACAGGGAGATGTAATTGTTGGCGAAGTAGCCGCCCGCCGAGTTCTTGTGCGAGGTGCCGGTCTTGCCCGCCACGCTGTAGTTGGCGACCGAAGCGAAACCGTAGCCCGTGCCGCCGGGAGCGAGCACGGTTTCGAGCATGCGGACCAGCTCGTGCGCCACCTCGGGCGTGATGATCTGGTTGGGCGGGTTGTCGGCACCTTTGATGAAGCTGGGTGCGCGATACGCGCCGCCGTTGGCGATGGCGGCGTAACCGGCGGCCAGCTGCATGGGCGTGACGTTGAGGTTGTAACCGTAGGCCAAGCGCGACTTCTCGATCGGCTTCCAGGTACGCCCCACCGGCAGGTAACCGGACGCTTCGCCGGGGAAGCCGCTGCCCGTGCTGTTGCCCAGGCCGAACGACTTGTACGTGTCGTAGAGGAAGTCGGTATCGAGCGTCATCGCGATCTTCGCCGCGCCGACGTTGGACGACTTGGTGATGACGCCGGTGGGCGTGAGCGTGCCCCAGTTGTGCGTGTCGCGCACGGGATGGCCGCCCATCATCCAGCTGCCGGGCGAGGTCTCGATCAGCGGCGAGGTGGGCGTGTACTTGCCGCTGGTGAGCGCGGCGGCCATGGTGAAGGCCTTCATCGTCGAGCCCGGCTCCACCACGTCGGTAACGGCGCGATTGCGGCGCTCCTGCGGCGTGCTGCCGCGCACCGCGTTGGGATTGAACGACGGCAGGTTGGCCATGCCGAGCACTTCGCCCGTGTGCACGTCCATCACCACGATGGAGCCGGAGTCGGCCTTGTTCTTCTCCAGGGCGTCTTTCAGCGAGCTGTAGGCGAGATACTGGATGCGGCGGTCGATGGACAGCGTGAGGTCGCGCCCCGGCTGCGGCTCGCGGACCAGTTCGACGTCTTCCACCACGTGGCCCATGCGGTCGCGGATCACGCGCTTGGCGCCCGGCTTGCCGGCCAGCCATTCGTCGAAGGCCAGCTCCAGGCCTTCCTGGCCGTGGTCGTCGATGTTGGTGAAGCCGAGGATGTGGCTGTTCACCGCGCCCGACGGGTAGTAGCGGCGGTATTCGCGCTGCGAGGAAATACCGGGGATCTTGAGGTCGACGATGGCCTGCGCGTCTTCCGGGCGCATCTGGCGGGCGATGTACATGAACTCCTTGTCGGCGCGCGCCTCGATCTTCTGCTTGAGGTCGTCGGCGTCGACATGCAGCGCATGGGCCAGTTCGGGAATGCGGTCGGCGTTTTCCAGCACCTCGGGCGGGTTGGCCCAGATCGAGGCGACCGGCGTGGACACCGCCAGCGGCTCGCCGTTGCGGTCGAAGATGGTGCCGCGCGACACCGCGATGGGCATCTCGCGCAGGAAGCGGGCATCGCCCTGGTCCTGGTAGAACTGCTTGCGCACCACCTGCAGGTCGAACGCGCGCACGACCAGACCGGAGGCGGCCACGCACAGCAGCGCCACCATCACGGTCATGCGCTTGCGCGGGCTCGGGCCCTGGCCGCGGCGGCGGCTGGGCACTACCGGCTTGCCGTAACGGGCCTTCATCGGCGCACCAGCTGGATGTCCTGCTGCTTCGGCGTGAACATGCCGAGGCGCGCGCGGGCTTCCGCATCGATGCGGCTGGGCTCCGCATAGGTGGCCTGCTCCAGTTCGAGGCGGCCGTATTCGACGCCGAGGTCGTCCTTCTGGCTTTGCAGGCGCGACAGTTCCACGAAGAGCACCCGGCTTTCGTGGCGCGTCCACACCACGCCGATCGCGCTGGCGATGACCGCCAGCAGCAGGATCGTGAGGCAGAGGGCGCCGAAGGCTTTCATGCGAGCTTCTCCGCGATGCGCAGCACCGCCGAACGCGAACGCGGGTTCGCGGCGATCTCGGCATCGGAGGGGAAGATCGCCTTGCCGACCGGCTTCAGCCGGGCGGGCTTCGCCTCGGTGGGCGGCGCGCGGCGGTTGCCCTGCACGCGACCTTCGTGCGAGCGGATGAACTGCTTCACCGTGCGGTCTTCCAGCGAATGGAAACTGATGACGGCGAGGCGACCGCCGACGTGGAGCAGTTCCAGCGCGGCCTCGAGGCCGCGTTCGACCGATTCCAGTTCGGCGTTGACGCGGATGCGCAACGCCTGGAAGGTGCGCGTGGCCGGATTCTTGCCTGGCTCGCGACGGCCCACGCAACGGGCCACCAGCTCGGACAGCTCGCCGGTGCGCGTGATCGGCGCGGTGGCGCGACGCTCGACGATGGCACGGGCGATGCGGCGGCTGAAGCGCTCTTCCCCAAAGGTCCACAGCACGTCGGCGATCTCGGCCTCGTCGGCCTGGGCGAGGAAATCGGCGGCGCTGAGGCCGCGGGTGGGATCCATGCGCATGTCCAGCGGCGCATCGGCCATGAAGCTGAAGCCGCGGCTGGCGTCGTCGAGCTGCGGCGACGAGACGCCCAGGTCGAGCAGGATGCCGTCGAGACCGCCCTCGAGGGCCGGCCACTCGCCCATCGTGGCGAAGTTATCGTGGCGCAGGCCGACGCGCGGATCGGTGGCGAGGCCGGCTTCGGCCACGGCGATGGCCGTGGGATCGCGATCCATGAGAAACAGGCGGCCGTCGGCGGAGAGACGGGAAAGGATGGCCCGGGCGTGACCGCCGCGGCCGAATGTCCCATCCAGATAACGCCCGTTCTCGCGCAAGGCGAGGCCCTCCACCACTTCGTCGAGCATCACCGGGATGTGCACTTCGCGCCCCGCCATCGCCACATCCCGCTCCCGTACACCAGTCAAATGATCAGTTCGTCGTCACAACCGCAGCTCCGCCATGTCGTCGCTTATCTCGTCCTCGCCGATGGTCTGGCGGATCTTCGCGAGGTGGGCCTGTTCGCTCCAGAGTTCGAACTTGTTGCCCATGCCGAGCAACACGGCCTTTTTTTCTATGCCAGCCGCGGCCCGTTGGCTGGCCGGCAGGAGCACGCGCGCGGCACCGTCGGGCTCGACGATGGCGGCGGCGCCGACCAGCTTCATCTGCAGCGCGCGATGCACGGCCTTGACGCTGGGAAGCGCGTTGACCTGGTCGCGGACCTGTTCCCACTCCGCGTACGGGAAGATCCACAGACAGCCTGTCTCGAAGGGGTTGTAGGCGATCACCAACCGGTTCGCGCAGGCGTCGGCCACCAGATCCCGATACGAGGTCGGAATCGTCAGACGACCCTTGTCGTCGACCGTGATGGCGGTTTCGCCTTGGAACATGACTGGCTGGTTACCCCACTAAATCCCACGATTTCACACCGGAGCCCACGATAGTCTCGCCCCCTGAGACTGTCAAGGAAATTTTTCTTGTGAATCAAGGAGAAAGGCGCGGTTCATCACCAATTCCAGCCATTTATGAGGAACCGGCGGAAGGTGGTTGAATCGGTGGGATTTTTTACGACGAAGCCTGACACGGAGGGTTGCCCCCGGAGGCGAAATTCGGGCCTTGACTGAATGGGGGTTTAGGTAAAACGCGGGCGGAGCGTCGTGGAAGACGCTCCGCCCGTGCCGGAAGAAAAAAGGAGTCGGCCTGTAAGCCGGGTTCTGTGCGTCTTGCGACGTGACAGTCATTCTTCTCGGCCTGGCGTCACCGCCAGGCTCTAGCAACCTACCCGGGAACGACGCGGGCCGCGTCATGGTTCCCTTATTTGGTCTTGCTCCGGGTGGGGTTTACCGTGCCGTGCGACGTTAGCCCCGCACGCGGTGCGCTCTTACCGCACCCTTTCACCCTTACCTGATCCCCTCGCGGGGCCATCGGCGGTCTGCTCTCTGTTGCACTGGCCGTCAGCTCACGCTGCCCAGGCGTTACCTGGCACCCTGCCCTGTGGAGCCCGGACTTTCCTCGACGCGCACAAGGCGCGACGCGACTGTCCGGCCGACTCCATCACGGAGTATAGGGCATAGAATGCCCGGTCGCCCCCACCGGAACCCACGATGTCCACAGCCCGCCCCGGTATCCTGCACGTCGTCGCCACGCCCATCGGCAATCGCGACGACATCGGCGCGCGCGCTATCGAGACGCTGCGCAGGGTCGCGGTGATCGCCGCCGAGGACACGCGGCATACGCGCCCCCTGTTGCAGCACCTGGGCATCGATACGCCGCTGGTGGCCCTGCACGACCACAACGAACGTACCGCCGTGGACGGCCTCGTCGAACGCATGCGCGCGGGGGCCGACGTGGCCCTGGTCTCCGACGCCGGCACGCCGCTGATCAGCGACCCGGGCTTCCGCCTCGTCCGCGCGGCGCGCGTGGCCGGATTGAAGGTGAGTCCCGTGCCGGGACCCAGCGCCGTAGTGGCCGCGCTGTCCGTGGCGGGCTTGCCGAGCGACCGGTTCGTGTTCGAGGGATTCCTCGCCGCCAAGGCCGGTGCCCGCCGTTCGCGGCTGGCCGAACTGGCCGGGGAATCGCGCACGCTCATCTTCTACGAGTCGTCGCACCGCATCGTCGAATGCCTGGAAGACATGCGCGAGGCGTTCGGCGACGACAGGGAAGCCGTGGTGGCGCGCGAGCTCACCAAGCTCTTCGAAACGGTGCTCGGCGCACCGCTGGCCGGGCTGGTCGAGCAGGTGAAGGCCGATCCCAACCAGCAGAAGGGCGAGTTCGTGGTGATGGTGGCCGGCCGCGAAGCGGGCGAGGACGAACGCATCGCCGAAGGGCTTCGCGTGTTCGGCATCCTGAAAGAGGAACTGCCGCCGGCGAAGGCGGCGAAGCTGGCGGCGGCGATCACGGGGGCGCCGCGGAAAGCGCTTTACGGGGCCTGAGGCGAGCACCCTTCGCCGATGCGATCGACGAATCGGGATGACCGGCACATCACACCGGCCATTCAGATCGATCGGCTATGATCCGGGCGTTTGACGGCGTCCAACCAAGGAAAAACGCGATGCGAGCGATGCGTGCCACCACCCTCGGCCTCCTCCTGACCGCCGGCCTCGCCGGTTGCGTAACGCCGGGCGGCACCACCCGACCGCACGGCGCCGCGCCGTCGGGCGAAGCCACGCAGGCGGCGCAGGCCCTCTACACCAAGGGCCAGTTCGACCAGGCCGCGCAGGCCTATCTCGCTCTCGCCGAACAGGACGGCGCGAATCGCGACTACTTCAAGCTTCTCGCCGCCGAGGCCTATCGCCAGGAAGGTGCGCTCGACCGCGCCGCGCCGGTGGTGGCCGATATCCGCCGCTCCCGCCTGGAAGGCGAGGACGCCCTGCGCTTCGACGCCCTGCGCGCCGAGATCGCGCTGAAGAAGAACGACCCCGCCACCGCCCTCTCGCTCACCGGCAAGCCGTCGTCGCGCGTCTCGGCGCAGATCGCCCAGCGGCTCGCCGAACTGCGCGCCCGCGCGCAGGCGGCCTCGGGCGATCCGTGGAGCGCCGCGCAGACCCGCGTGGAGATGGACGGCCAGCTGCACGGCATCGATCGCGAGGAAAACCGTCGCGAGATCCTCACCCTGCTGACCGGCCTGGGCGCGCAGCCGCTGGCCGAACGACTCGCGCCGATGCCCGCCAACGATCCGATGCGGCCCTGGGTGGTGGAAGCGCAGAGCCGCCTCGGCAGCGCCACCCGCAGCCCGGCCGTGCTCGACCAGGCGGTGGGTACGGTCACCGGCGACAAGAACGTGCGCGAAGGCTACAAGGTACCCAACAAGGTGGCGCTCCTGCTGCCGCTGAGCGGCCCGCTGGCCGGTGCGGGGGCCGCGATCCGCGACGGCTTCTTCACCAACTACGTCGACTCGGCGCACGCCAACGCGCCGCGCCCGCAGGTGGTGGTGTACGACTCGGGCAACGACGCGGCGCACGCCGTATCCGCCTACGACAAGGCCGTGGCCGACGGCGCGAACTTCGTCGTCGGCCCGCTCAACCGCGAAGGCGTGTCGGCGATCTTCGCCAAGGGCGCGCTGCCCGCGCCGATGCTCACCCTGAACTATCCCAGCGACAACAAGAACCTGCCGCCCTCCGGCGCCAGCGAGTTCGGCCTGCTGCCGGAAACCGAAGGCGCCCAGGTCGCCGACCACATGGCCGATCGCGGCCTGCACAAGGCGGTGGCGATCGTCTCCACCGACGATTTCGCCCGCCGCGCCGGCAACGCCTTCAAGGCCGAATGGCAGGCGCGCGGCGGCACGCTGGTGAGCCAGGTCACGCTGGATGCATCGAGCATCGATTTCGCCTCGCAGCTCGCCGGCATCAACGTCGGCGAAAGCCCCGAGGAGCAGGCCGATGCCGGCGTGTTCATCAGCATGAAGCCGCAGCAGGCCCGCCTGCTGTTGCCCCAGCTGCGCCTGGCGAAAAACACCCTCCCGGTGTTCGCCACCTCGCACGTGTACGGGGGCAACGACGATCCCTCGTCGGATCGCGACCTGGAAGGCGTGGAGTTCTGCGATGCGCCCTGGCTGTTCGACGCGCAACCGGGCCTGGCCCGTCGCGGCGACCTGGCCAATGCCATCCCGGCGACTCGCGGCGTGGCCGCCCGCCTGTTCGCGTTCGGCATGGACGCCTGGGGCCTGGTGCCCTACGTCGACTGGATGCGTGGCCATCCCGGCAGCTACCTGCCCGGCGCCACGGGCCAACTGGTGGCCGACGAGTTCGGACGGGTGCGTCGCGTACTCATCTGGGCGCGTTTCACCGACGGCGTGGCCCGTCCGGTCGCCGGTAGCCTCGAACTCGAAGCGCCGGCCACGGCCCCCGACGTCGAGAACGGCGGCGGCTGATCCCCTCTCCCTCCCGGCGCGGAAAGGAGTCCGCGTTGAATACCACGTCCCGCAAGACCACCGCGCGCCGCGCCACCGGAGATCGTTTCGAGGGCGCGGCGCGATCGTTTCTGGAAACCCGCGGACTGTGCCTCGTGCAGGCGAACTTCCTCTGCCGGCACGGGGAGATCGACCTGGTGATGCGCGACGGCGAGACCCTGGTGTTCGTCGAGGTGCGCTATCGACGTGACTCGGCCTTTGGAGGCGCGCTGGCGTCGATCACGGTGGCCAAGCAGCGGCGCATCGTGAGCGCGGCGCATGTGTGGCTAGCCGGGAGGCCGCGCGATGCGTGGCGGCCTTGCCGCTTCGACGTGATGGCGTTCGAGGGCTCGGGCGTCGAGTGGATCCGCGGCGCTTTCGAACCCTGAATCGCGGACAGGGTCCGCTCCCACCCTTCGCCAGGAAGGGTTGCTACCGAAGGGTGGGAGCGGACCCTGTCCGCGATGGGAATGCCTCGCGCCCCAGGGTCGCCAGCTCGGCCACCGAAGCCACCGTGATATCGGGCGAAACGCCGTTGAACTCGCTCTCCACCGCATAGTGCCCCTGCTTCACGAACACCGTGGTCACCTTGTCGCCCAGGAGCTTCTTCATCGCCACGAGGATGCGCGGTTTGTCGTCCACCATGACGTAATGATCGGCGGGGTACGTCGCCTGCATGTGGTCGAGCATTTCTTCCTTGTGCACGTAGATCAGCACGTCGCCGCGGAAGGCATCCCACAATCCGGCGCGGCGGATCTTGCGTGGCTGGAACACCGTATCGCCATCGGACATGATCACCGGGCGCCCCAGCGTCCGCAGGTGATCGATGGTCTGCGGCACGCCCGGGAAACGGCGCTCGTCGAACGGATAGTCGAGCAGGAAGAACGACATCTCCATGAACCGGGGGTCGCTGTCCTTGCCGCGCAGTCGTTGCAGCGCGCCCAGGTAGTCGGCGTAACCGACCTGTCCACGGATCTCCTTGTCGATGGCCCGGTAGCGCTCGCGCCCCTCGGCGCCGAAGTCGCGCTCCAGGCGATCGGCCAGGTCGGCGCTGAAACGGTCGTTGTCGATCAGGGTGTTGTCGACGTCGAAGAGGAAAACGATGGCATCGCGGGAAGACACGGGAAAACGTCCTTCGTGAAAACGATGGACATCATATGGGGTTCGCGACGGTAAACCCTAGGCCCGTTTGGGCGGCACCAGCGAAAGGCGCTTGCCCGACGCGGCGGACGCGCGGGGCACGAGCAACCGCTCGATCTCGTCCGGCGGCAAGGGACGCGAGTAGAGGAAGCCCTGGCCTTCCTGGCAACCGGCGCGCAGCAGGAAATCGTGCTGCGCCTCGCCCTCGATGCCCTCGGCGATGGTGTGCAGGTCGAGGCTGCGGGCGATGGCGAGCATCGCCTCGGTGATGGCCACGTCGTTGCCGTTGGTGGGCAGGCCGGCGATGAACGAGCGATCGATCTTGAGGTATGCCACCGCCGGCAGCTTCAGGTAGGCCAGCGAGGAATACCCGGTACCGAAGTCGTCGATGGCCACCGCCACGCCAAGCTTGTGCAGCGCGAGCATCGCCCGCTCGGTGTCCTCGCCCAGGCGCAGGATCGCGCTTTCGGTCAGCTCGACCAGCAGCCGGTTGGCCGGCACGCCGGTCTTCGTCAGGGCCTGGCTCACGCCGGGAAGGAATTCGGGATGGGCGAACGATCCGGCCGACACGTTCACCGCCATCCTCAGCGGCGGCATGCGCATCTGGTCCCAGAGCACCAGTTGCGCGCAGGCGTTCTCCATCACCCACTGATCGATCTGGCGAATCAGGCCCAGGCTCTCGGCGATGGGGATGAATTCATCGGGCGGCACGCTGCCGCGTTCCGGGTGGCGCCAGCGGATCAGGGCCTCCACCGCCACGATGCGGCCCGTGCGCATTTCCACGCTGGGCTGGTAGAGCAACTGGAACTCGTTGCGCGCGAGCGCCTGGCGCAACTCGGAAGCGAGCTTCAGGCGACGGCGCGCATCGGCGTGCATCTTGGGGGTGTAGAAGCGCAAGGCATTGCGCTCTTCGGTCTTGGCCACGTACATGGCAGCGTCGGCGTTGGCGATGAGGGTGACCGGGTCGTTGCCGTCGAGCGGATAGCCGGCGATGCCGATGCTCGCGCTCACGTAGAGCTCGTAATCGTCCAGGTCGAACGGTCGCGCCAACGCCGCCAGCAGGGCCTCGGCGACGAGCATGGCTTCTTCGCGCGAGCGCAGGTCGCCGAGCAGGATGGTGAACTCGTCGCCGCCGATGCGGCCGGCCACGTCGTGCGTCGAGAGCTGCGCCCGGATGCGCTCGGCCACGCGCATGAGCAAGGCGTCGCCGATGGCATGGCTGTAGCTGTCGTTGATGACCTTGAACGCGTCCAGGTCGACGAAAAGCACCGCGACGGCCCCGCGTTCGTGCGCGGCGTGCGTGATGGCCTCGGCGCAGAGCCGTTCGAACTCCGAGCGGGTGACCAGGCCGGTGAGCGGATCGTGCGTGGCCAGGTGCTGCAGGCGCTGGCGATCGGCCTTGCGCGCCGTCATGTCCGAGACCACGGCCACGTAGTGCTGGGGACGGCCTTCCGCATCGCGGATGGAGCTGATGCTCATCAGCTCCGGGTACGTGGTGCCGTCGGCACGGCGGCTTTCCACCTCGCCCTGCCAGTTGTTGCCCGCCGCCACGGCCTCCCACAGCGACGCCGGCAGCGGCCGGCCGTCGGGCAACGTGCGGGTGGCGTCGAAGCGGGTGCGCCGCAGCGCCTGCACCGACATGCCGGTGAGCGCCGTATGGGCATCGTTGGCCGTGGTCACGCGGCGGTCGGCATCGGCGATGATCACGCCCTCCGCGATGCTGGCCAGTGCCTCCGCGGCGATCTTGCGCTCCTGCTCCATCGCCACGCGGTCGGAAATGTCGCGCACGATGGCCTGGCAGACCTGCCGCGAGCCCCATACCACCAGGCTGCTCTGGGTTTCCACCGGACGCAGCACGCCGTCGGCCCCGCGCAAGGTGCCCACGCCCGAATAGGCCGAGCCGTCGACGAAGAGGCTGGCGAGCTGGATGCCGCTGAGTTCGTGTCGCGCGCAGCCGATCCAGCTCGCGGCGCGGCGGTTGGCGTCGAGGATGCGCCCGGAGGCCTCGTCGACCATGAAGATGGCATCGGCGGCGCTGTCGAACAGCAGGCTGTAGCGCTCCTCGGTGCCGCGAATGCTCGCGAGCACGCGCGTGGCCATGCGCAGCCACAGCAGCGAGGCGAGTACCGCCACCCCCAGCACGGTGACGAACAGCACGCGGCCCAGCCACGAGGCCCCGTTGGCGATATAGAGCGAAAACGCCTTGGCCCTGGGTTCGATATACGTGTTGAGCGCGCCGATGCGCTCGCGCTCGGCGTCGACGTCCGCCGGCTGCACGGTGCGCGACGCGTAGCCGCGCTCCAGCCGGTCGGCGATCTCCTTCAGCTCGGCCAGGCTGCCGTCGACCGACCGCCACTCGGCGACCGCCTCGCGCACGTAGGGCATGCCGTCGAAATACTGGAAAATGAACACCATCCCCGGGATGGCTTCGGGAATCACGCCGCCGCGGGCGAAGGCGTCTTCCACCTCCGCATGCGAGAAGTGCCCGCTGGCGATGGCGTCGCGGGCCTGGCGATCGGCCATCATCACGGCGTAGTTGCGACGGAAGTCGGCCAGATCGCCCGGCCGGCCATGCGAGGCATAGGCGTCGAGGGTGATGACCGACTCTTTCTGCGCCTTGGACCAGAGACTCTCGCCGTTGAGGAAACCGGCGAGGGTCACCTGGACCTGCAGCGCACCCCAGGTGAGGGCCAGCACGAGGCCCACGACCGCGACCAACGCGTACGCCAGCGGCATCAGGCGCCTTGCGAGCGGCAATGTCTGGCTGGTTTCAGCGGGTCGCATCGATACCCCGGTCGTTCGTTGCCTGGTGATGGTGCGCCACATCGTCCCCTACTTTGGCGTTACGCGGCAGCCTCGTTCAACCTGCGGATCGAGGTCAGGCCATCCATGCAGCGGTCCAGCGTGATGCTCATACTGACGTAACTGCGGCGGACGCACTCCCGGATGTGCTCCACCTGGTCCGCCGGAGGGTTGCTTCCCAACAGGGTGCAGACGATCTCCAGGGCTTCCCAAGGATGAGTATCGTCATATGCGGCGTGGAGCTGAAGCCACCGCAGCCCGGCTTTGCGGCCGTTAATCGGCAGACTTTCCGCGTAGACCTTGCTGTCGTAGACGATTTGCGACCAATCGCCGGTGGCGCCTTCCACCGCGTAGTTGGTGGCGGCGATGCCCGCGGCCAGCGAATCGTTGCGGGTCACCTCCTCGCACCAGGCCGCCAGGGCCTGGGAACCCTTGGGCGGCTCGGCACCCAGCACCTCTTCGCGCGACACCCCGGCGCTTTCGGCCCAGTTGAGCCAGTACTCGGCATGGTTCTGCTCCACCCGGATGTTGCGCACCAGCCAGCGCCGGGCGAGGTCGTCGCCCGGGCTGCGGCCGTAACGGGTCTTGAGCAGGCTATGGGACATATAGCCGGGGAAGCGCTCGATCACCGGCCACACGCCCACCATGAAGTTGCGGGTGGTTTCCGCGTCGAGCGTGGCGGCGCACATCGCCGTCCACATCTCGTGGCTGACGATGTCGTGCCGGGCGTCGGCGCAGTCGGACACCATGTCCTGGGCCCACTGCGGATAGCTGGCGATGTCGGTCTGCGGGCCGGTCAGTTCGAAACGTGCGTTCATATAGCGATCTCCTGGGATCTGCTGTGGGATGGTCCGGGCGGACCGGGGGCGACCCTCGGCCCACACCCTGGCCGGCCCCGTTGCGGGGCCGGACGGCCATTAGCGCACAACCCCCGCCAACGCCCGGAAAGCGCGACGGCTAGTCCATCGGTCATGGACAAAAGCGCGAGGCCTGGGCTTATCGTGTGCGTCCACGTCCTCAAGGAACCGACCCATGGCCACCCTCCCCCGGCTGCTCGCTTCAGCCATCGCCTGCTCGCTGGCTTCGTCCGCGGTCCTCGCCGCCGGCGTTCCCCCGGGCGTGGACCAGAAAGGCATGGACCGCTCGGTCAAGCCGGGCGACGACTTCAATGCCTACGCCAACGGCGCCTGGGAAAAAACGGCACAGATCCCCGCCGACCGGGCCAGCACGGGCATCTTCCTGCAGGTGTTCGAGAAGGCCGAGAAGCGCAACGCCGACCTGGTCAAGGAAGCGGCGGCGGCCAATGCGCCGGCGGGCAGCAACGAACGGCTGATCGCCGACTACTACAAGGCGTTCATGGACGAGGCGGCCATCGAAAAGGCGGGCCTCAAGCCGATCGAGCCGGCATTGGCCGCCATCGACGCCATCAAGGACAAGCCCGCGCTTTCCACCGCCCTGGGTGCGCAGTTGCGCGCCGACCTCGACCCGATCAACGCCACCCACCTGGACACCGGCCATCTGCTCGGCCTGTTCGTGGCCCAGGGCCTGGACGACCCCTCGAAGAACTACCCCTACCTGCTGCAGGGCGGCCTGGGCATGCCCAACCGCGACTACTACCTCAAGAACGACAAGGACATGGTGGAGGCGCGCACGAAGTACGCCGCCTACGTCCAGGCCCTGCTCGCCCAGGCCGGCACGCCGGACGCCGCCGCCAAGGCGAAGGCCGTCGTGGCGCTGGAAACGAAGATCGCCCAGGCCCAGCTCTCCATCGTGGAAAGCGAGGACATCCACAAGGCCAACAACCCCTGGAAGCGCACGGAATTCGCCACCAGGGCACCGGGCATCGACTGGAACGCCTATTTCAAGGCGGCCGGCCTCGACGACCAGCCCACCTTCATCGTCTGGCAGCCGTCCACGGTGACGAAGTTCGCCGCCCTCGTGGCCAGCGAGCCGCTGGATACCTGGAAGGCCTGGTTGCGCTTCCACGCCCTCGACGAAAACGCCTTCGTGCTGCCCAAGGCCTTCGACCAGCTCTCGTTCGACTTCCACGGCAAGACGCTCACGGGCACGCCGAAGCAGCGCGACCGCTGGAAACGCGCGCTGGGCCTGACCAACGCCGACCTCGGCGACGCCGTGGGCCAGATCTACGTGAAGAAATACTTCCCGGCCTCCTCGCGCGCGGAAGTGCAGGACATGGTCAAGAACATCCTGAAGGCCTTCGACGCCCGCGTGGACACCATCGACTGGATGTCGCCCGCCACCCGCCAGAAGGCCAAGGCCAAGATCGCCACCATCAAGGTCGGCGTCGGCTATCCGGATACCTGGCGCGACTACGGCAAGCTCGAGATCCGCCCCGACGACGCCTTCGGCAATCACAATCGTGCAGAACTTGCCGAATACCGGCATCAGGTCGCCAAGCTGGGCAAGCCGGTGGATCGCGACGAATGGTGGATGACGCCGCAGACGGTCAACGCGGTGAACCTGCCGCTGCAGAACGCGCTGAACTTCCCGGCGGCCATCCTCGAAGCGCCGTTCTTCGATCCGAAGGCCGACGCCGCCTCCAACTACGGTTCCATCGGCGCCGTGATCGGCCATGAGATCAGCCACAGCTTCGACAACACCGGTGCCGAGTTCGACGCGCAGGGACGCCTCGCCAACTGGTGGACGGACGCGGACCAGAAGCACTTCAAGGAAGCCGGCCAGCGCCTCGTCGAGCAGTTCAACCAGTACGAGCCGCTGCCCGGCCTGCACATCAACGGCCAGCAGACGCTGGGCGAAAACATCGCCGACCTGTCGGGCCTGGCCATCGCCTATGCGGCCTACAAGGAAAGCCTCGGCGGCAAGCCCGCGCCGGTGATCGACGGCCTCACCGGCGACCAGCGCTTCTTCCTTGCCTTCGCGCAGAGCTGGCGCACGAAGACCCGCGACGCGGCCCTGCGCCAGCAGGTGATCGGCGACGGTCACGCACCGGGGCCGTTCCGTGCGCAGACCGTGCGCAACCTCGATCCGTGGTACGACGCGTTCAAGCCGCAACCGGGGCAGAAGCTGTACCTGGATCCGACGCAGCGCGTGCGGATCTGGTGAAGCGCGTAGCGACCTAGTCGCGAAAACCGGAAAACACGGCGCTGGGCCCCTGCGTACGCAGGGGCGACGGGAGTCCATCTTGCCGCTCGTCGTTCCTGCGTACGCAGGAACCCAGCGCCGTGACGTCGGTTATCCGTGAGCGATGATGCGGCTCTAGACCCCTCGCCGTATCTTCCGCTCCACCACGCCCAGCACCCCATCCACCGTCAACGCCAACGCGCCCACCAGCAACGCCCCCTGCACCACGTAGGCGGCGTTGTTTCCCACCAATCCCTCGACGATCGGCGATCCCAGCGTCGTCGCTCCCACCGCCGAACCGATGGTCGCCGTACCCACGCTGACGATGGCCGACAGGCGCACGCCCGCCATGATCGGCCCGGCCGCCAACGGCAACTCCACGTCGAGCAACCGGCGCCAGCGTCCGTAGCCCATGCCGTCGGCCGCATGCAGCGCGACGGGCGACACCGCGTCGAGTCCCGCCACGGTCTGCCCCAGCACGGGCAGTACGCCATAGAGGGCGAGTGCCACGAACGTCGGCGCGGCACCGAAACCGAGCAGGGGCACGGCGATGGCGAGCACCGCCACCGGCGGAAAGGTCTGTCCGATCACCGCCACCGCGCGCACCGTCGGCAGGAGCGAACGCCCCGCGGGTCGCGTGGCGAGGATGCCCAGGGCCAGCCCCACCGCCGTGGCCAGTACCGTCGCCGACAGCACGAGCGCGATGTGCGACGCCGTCAGCGCCGTGAACGACGTGCGCGTGTACAGCGGATGCGACAGCGCCGGCATCCACGCATGGAACCAGCCGCCGGCATGCGGCATCGCCAGCAAGAGCAACGCCAGTGCGACAGCCGGAAGCACCGCCTTCACCGACGGTGCTCCACCATGTCGGCCAGGTCGATCGTGCCGATCGCCTGGCCGCCCTCGCTCACCGGCAGGCGCTCGCGCCCTTGCATGAGCATCGCACCGAGGGCGTCCTGCAGGGTCGCATCGACGTCCACGGCCTCGCCGTCCGCGGCGCCTCCCCGATGCATGCGCTCGCGCACGCGATGCAGCGCCAGCTCGCGCAACCGGGCCCGCGCGCCGCCGACGAAATCGCGCACGCGATCGTCCGCGGGTTCGCGGATCAGCTCGGTCGGCGTACCGGTCTGCACAAGCGTGCCGTCCAGCATCAGCGCCACGCGATCGCCCAGGCCGAAGGCCTCGTCCATGTCGTGGGTGACGAACAGGATGGTGGTCTTCGTCTCGCGCTGGATCGCCTTGAGGCTGGCCTGCAAGGATTCGCGCGTGAGCGGATCGAGCGCACCGAAGGGTTCGTCCATCAACACGATGCGCGGGCGCGCGGCGAGTGCACGCGCCACGCCCACGCGCTGCTGCTGCCCGCCCGACAAGGTACGCGGATAACGCGACGCCATGCCGGGCTCGTCCAGGCGCAGCAGCACCAGCAGCTCGTCCACGCGATCGCGGATGGCGTCCTTCGACCAGCCGAGCAGTCGCGGTACGGTAGCGATGTTCTCGGCCACCGTGCGATGCGGAAACAGGCCCACCGACTGGATGGCGTAGCCGATGCCGCGACGTAGCCGCTCGACCGGCACGCTCGCCACGTCTTCGCCATCCACGCGTATCGTCCCTTCGTCGGGCAGCACCAGGCGGTTGACCATGCGCAACAGCGTGGACTTGCCCGAGCCGGACGGACCCACGAGCACGAAGAATTCGCCGTCGTCCACGCGCAGCGACAGCCCGTCGATCACCGCGTGGCCGCCGAAGCGTTTGCGTATGCCGTCGAATTCGATCATGCGCGGCGCTCCGTCCATGCGAGCAACCCCTGGAACAGCAGGTCCACCGCCAGCGCCAGCCCGATGATGGCCAGCGTGCCCAGCAACACCATGTCGGTCGCCCCTTGTCCGATACCGAGGAAAACGAAACGCCCCAGGCCACCCGCACCGATCAGCGCGGCCACGGCGGCCAGGCCGATGGTCTGCACCGCGACGATGCGCAGGCCGGCAAGCAGCACGGGCCAGCCCAGCGGCAGCTGCACGCGGGCCAGCAACTGCCAGCGCGTCATGCCCAGCCCGCGTGCCGCCTCCCGCGTGTCGGCGGGCACGGCGTCGAGGCCCGTCATCGTATAGCGCACCACCGGCAGCAAGGCGTAGAGCACCAGGGCGAACACGGCGGGCGCCGCGCCCGTGCCGCCGAAGCCCAGTGCGCCGAGGGCGGGCCATTGTCGCGCGAGCCAGGCAAAGGGCCCGATCAACAAGGCGAACAGGGCAAGCGAAGGCACGGTCTGCAGGAAGGCCAGCACGCCGACGAGCGCACCTCCCGCGCGACGGGCACGCCATGCCTGGAAGCCGAGCGGCGCACCGATGACCAGGGCGATGAGCAAGGTCGAGGCCGACAGGCGCAGATGGATCAGCAAGGCATCGACGAACGCATCGTGTTGCGCGTGGAATTCACGCACGACCGCCACGTCGTCGAAACGGCCCATGCCTGCGGACACCACCGTCACGCCGGCGACGGCCGCCCACGTCGTCACGCGCCAGGCCGGGCGCCATGCGCGCAGGCGGTCGAGCAACAGGAGTCCGGCGGACAGCCACATCGTCCAGAAGCCGGCGCCGGCCTGCACGCGCGTGGTGGCACGCGCCGTCGCGAGCCATAGCGAGGCATCGTTCGCCAGCAACCAAGGCAACGCCACGGCGAACACCGCCGTGCAGGCGACGGATACGCCGCGAGGCCACCGTTCCCACGAGGCCGCCGCGAGCATGACCCAGGCCAGCGCCAGCATCCACGCGTGCGGGCTGCGTGCCTCGCCGCTCAGCAGGCGGTTGGGCGCGACGTGGGCGAACGGCAGGGCCAGCGCGGCGAGGAGCCCGACGGTGCAGAGCACCACGACCGGAAGGGCGAGGCGGCGGCTCATGGCAGCAGCTTCTCCTGCCGCAGGTAGTCGGCCGCCACTTTCCCGGCATCCTCGCCATCGATCTGCGTGCGCGCGTTGAGCCGGCGCAGGCGTTCGACCGTCAACGAACGGAATGCGGCCTCCAGCGGCGCACGCATCGCGGGATAGCGGCGCAGCACGTCCTCGCGTACCACCGGCGCGGGCTGATAGACCATTTCGATGTGCCTGGGATCGTCGAGCACCGTCAGCCCCGTCACCGCGATCGCGCCGTCGGTGGAGTAGACCATGCTGGCGTTCACCCCGGAGATGCCTTCGGCCGCCGCCTTGATCGTCGCCGAGGTATCGCCCCCGGCCAGCACGAGCAACTGGTCGCCGCGCAACGTGAAGCCATACGCTTGCTGGAACGCCGGCAGCGCGGCATCGCTTTCGACGAACTCCGCGGACCCCGCGAGCTTCACCCGTGCGCCGGCGCGGACCCATCGGGAGAAATCGTCCAGCGTCGCCAGCCTGGCCGTCCGCGCCACGTCACCGCGAACGCCGATCGCCCAATGGTTGTCGGCGGGCGCGGGCGCGAGCCACACGAGCCGGTTCGCAGCCAGGTCCAGCGAGGCGGCGAGTGCATACGCGCGGCGCGGATCGCGAAACGCCGGGTCCGTCTCACGATGGAAGAAGAAGCCGGCGTTGCCCGTGTACTCGGGATAGACGTCCAGATCGCCGTTGACCAACGCGCGACGGACGATCGAGGTCGGCCCGAGCTGGGTGCGATCCACCACCGGAATGCCCTCGTGCCGAAGCACCTGCAGCACGATCTGTCCCAGCAACGCGCCTTCGTTGTCGGCCTTCGAGCCCACGCGCACCGCCTGCGCATGCGACGCGAAGGCGGCCAGTGCGAACAGCAGCGAGACGACCGCGCGGCGCAACGATCAACGGCCCACGAGGTCGGCGAAGGTACGCTTGTAGGCCTCGTCGATGGGCGTGGCCGCCACGCTCGCCACGAGGCCCGCGAAACGCGATTCGAACGCCTGTACCGCCGCGGTGAACCGTTGCGCCCTTCCCTGGTCGTCGCCGTGCTCCATCGCGTACGCGAGCACGCGATCGGCCTGCCCGGCCAGGTTCACGTCGTCGGGCAGCGCGGAGATGTCTCCCCATACCTGCTTGAGATAACGCACGGCGAACTCCGCCCGGCGGATGCGATGCAGCAGGCCCTTGGGCAAGGCGTGTTCGGGGGCGAAGCGGGCCACGACGTCGTGCGCCTCGTCGACGGATACCGTACCGAGGTCGACACGGATGCACAGCGACGCCGTATCGAACAGCCAGGTGCGCGGCGCGGGCGAGGCGCTGTACGGCAGCGCTTCGCCGTTGACCTCGACGCGCTCGGGGATGCCCGCGTCCAGCAGTTCCACGACATAGGATCGCGAATGCGGCCGGCCCCGATAACGGCCGTCCATCGCGTCGATATGCACGCGATGGGCGCGGTCGCCCCGGCGGCTGCGTACCCGCGTGCGGGCGAACTCGCCGCGTTGGTAACCCTGGGTGGCGCCGTCGTCGTCATAGAGCACCGTCGCGCCTTCGTCGCCGGGAAAGACCTGGAGGATCAGCGTATCGGGCACGCTCGCCAGGTCGCGCAAACCCTCCGGATACAACGGCACCACGCTGCCGGGGCGCACGAAGATGGGGATTTCCTCCAGGGCATATGCCCGCTCGAACACGCCGCCGCCTTCGAACGCCTCGGCACCGTCGCGGCTGTACCACAGGCCCGGGGGCAACCAGACGGGGAACACCACGGTGCCGTCCTCGCCGACCGGCTCGGTCACCGGCGCCACGAGGATGTCGTCGCCGAACATGTATTGCGAGGGATGGGCGTAGGCCTCGTCGAGTTCGGGCCAGTGGTAGTACATCGGCCGCACCAGCGACATGCCCGTGTCGTAGGCCTGCCGCGCGGCGGCATAGATGTACGGCGCCAGCTGGTAGCGCAGGCGGATGGCCGCGAAGATCGCGTCGCCCCAGGGCGGCCCGAAGTGCCAAGGTTCCTTGTGCAGGCTGGCTTCCTTGGCCGAATGCGTGCGCAACACGGGGCTGAAGACGCCCAGCTGCATCCAGCGCGCGTAGAGCTCCGGCTCCAGGTGCCGCTCGGGCCGGGGAATGTGCTTGTGGAAGGTGTGGCCGCCGATGTCGTGGCTCCAGTAGCCGTAGAGCACGTTCGAGGCCATGGCCGTGAAATGCGGCTGGTAGGCCAGCGACGTCCATGAGATCACGCTGTCGCCCGAGAAGCCGATGGGATAGCGGTGGTTCCCGAGCCCGCCCCAGCGATGGTAGATCAGGCCACGACGGTCGCCGTCGCGCTGCATCTCCGTATAGAAGAGATGGTTGAGCCACCACGTGTTCGACAACCCCGGGTGGGCCTTCGAATCGGGCCACTGCTGCCAGTCGAGCCACCAGAAATCGACGCCTTCCTCCTCGAGCGGATGCAGGATCGTGTCGAACAACGCCCGCATGTACGGGCGCGACGTGCCCTCGAACGGAATCGGCGCCTGCGTGGACGTGTCCCACGCGAGCGCCTTCGCCATCGCTTCGTATTTCTCTTCGTGCGGCATCACGCCGGAAGCCGGATGCAGGTTCACCGTGATGCGCAGGTTCTCGCCGTGCGCCCAGCGCATGAACGCCGCCGGATCGGGGAACAGGCTGCGGTTGAAGGTGTAGCCCGTCCAGCCGGACTGCTGGCCGAAGGCGTCGTACTGCTCGTGGCCCGGACGCAACGAAAGGCCCGGCGTGGTGTGCCAGTCCATGTCGAGCACGAGTACGTCGAGGGGAATGCGCTCCTTCTCGAAACGCGCGCCGAGCGTGCGCAGCTCCTCGTCCGAGTAATTCCAGTAACGCGACCACCAGTAGCCGAAGACGAAGCGCGGCGGCATCGGCTGCGGCCCGGCGATGGCGGCGAAGTCGGCCAGGGCGGCGCGATAATCGAGGCCATAGCCGAAGAAATACAGATCCTGCCGTTCGCCCTCGGGACGTTCGAGTACCCAGCCGTCGTCGTCGAGGCCGAAGCTCGCCGTGTCGTCCACCACGTGCCAGCCGTCGCGCGCGATCAGGCCGTCTTCCAGCGGCAGCTTGCTGCCGTCCTGCCAGGTGTCGCCGTCGTAGCGGTCGAGGGTGCGATAGGTGCCGCCGAGGTTGGCGGCCTGCACGTCGCCGGGACGCCAGACGATGTCGCCACCGCCGGGACGCCTCACGGCCACTTCGAGGTTGCTTGCGGTGAAGCGACCCGAGCCCTTCACGTAGCGAAGATGGAGCAGACCGGTGTCGATGTGCAGGGTGGCGTCGTCTTCGTCGATGCGATAAGGCGGCACGTCGAGCGCGCGATGCACCACGACCTGGGTGCGGTCGTCGCGGAAGACGCCCCATTCCAGGCGGATGAGACGGGGGGTGAGAACGGTGAAACGTACGTCGCCCCGTTCGACGACGGCTTCGGGTTGCGCGGCGGCGGCTTCCATGGACGAAGTGACCTACGGGCTGGCGAAGCCGTCATTATGACGCGTTGCCGCATGCGGGCGGTGAAGGGGGCCACGAATCCCGCATCGGTAGTGCATCGCTCCGCAGGAATCGCGGACAGGGTCCGCTCCCACCCTTCGGTAGGAACGTGTGCTACCGAAGGGTGGGAGCGGACCCTGTCCGCGATTCCTGCGAAGCCGACCGTTACAGAACCACGCAGCGATTCCTGCCCGCATGCTTGGCCGCATACAAAGCCCGGTCCGCCCGTTCGAAGACCGCCGTCGCCGCTTCCGTCGCGGCACCGAACGACGCGACGCCACCGGACATCGTCACCGGCACCGGCCGGCCGCTGGCGTGGAAGGCCAGCGCTTCGATGATGACGCGCAGCGACTCGGCGCGCGCCAGCGCCACCGGCGGTGCCGTATCGGTGTACACGACGACGAATTCCTCGCCGCCGTAGCGCGCGAGAAAGGCCCCCTCCCCCATCTCCCGCGACAGCGTGCGCGCGACGATGCGCAACACGGCGTCGCCCGCCGCGTGCCCGAACGTATCGTTGATGGCCTTGAAATGATCGATGTCGAACGCGGCGATGCACGCCGACGCGCCCGCGCGCACGCCCTGCTCCACGTCCGCCATGCGCCGTTCCCAGGCCAGGCGGTTGGGCAGCCCGGTGAGCGGGTCGGTGAGGGCCAGTTCGTGCTCGCGGCGCAGGGAGTCCTGCAACGTGGTCGCCTGCACTTCCAGTTCTTCCACGCGATGCCGCATCCGCCGCGCGCGGTCGCGATACGCCGTCACGCGCGCTTCTTCGCGCTCGCGGTGTTCGCTGAAGTGGCGGTCGATCATCGCCAGCCGCTCGCTCACCTGCATGCGCAGGCCGGCGAGGTCGGTGGCGGCGGCCAACTGCTCGCCGATCGCGCGCATCTCGGAACGCACGTTCTCGTCGAGTACGCGGCCTGCCTGGTCGCCGTCGTCCACGTCGGAAAGGCCGCCGGCGAGGAAGCGCAACATGTCCTGCAAACGGGGACCCAGTTCCGCGAGCAACCCCTGGAGGCGGGCGATGTCTTCGCGCAGCGCCGTGACGGTTTCGGGGTCGGACGCGTCGCGAGGGGTATCCAGGGCGACGACGATACCGGCCAGGGCCTCCAGCAGCGCGTCGACGTTCTCCGGCACCACCGCACCGCGAAGCTGCTCGCCGACGCGGTCGAGCCAGCGATCGGATTCGTCGCCCTGCCCCCTCGCCAGCATGGCAAGGCGCGTCGCGAGCCTGCGCAACGTGTCTTCCACCCGCCTGAAGTCGCGCTCGTCGCTTTCGATGCGCGCCAGGGCGAGGTGGTATTTGCGTTCCCAGACATCCTCTTCCAAACGATCCCCCGGGGCCCATCCCTTCGATGCCACGCATCGTACGCCTGTGCGGCGGACGCATGCATGAGGCGTCGCTTCAGGCGACCACGGGGCCGGTCACGGCGACGCCGCCGGCATCGATGCGCACCACCTGGTCGGCAAGCGCGGCAACGGCGGGACGGTGCGAGACGACCAGCAGGATCCCGCGCGGCAGGCATCGCCGCAGCGCGCCCAGCACGGCCAGCTCCGACGCCGCGTCGAGCGCGCTGGTCGCCTCGTCGAGGATCGCCAGGGCCGGCCGGCGAAGGATGACCTGGGCCACCAGCAGGCGCTGCAGTTCGCCCCCCGAAAGCCTGCCGTCGGCCTCGTTCAAGGTCGCCTCCAGGTCCATGCCGCCGACGTCGAGGCGCCGCGCGAGGCCCACCTCGGCAAGCGCCTCGCGCATCTGCGCCTCGCTGGCCTCGGGGGCGGCCCAGGCCAGGCATTCGCGCACCGTGCGTTGCCAGGGCCGCACGTTCTGGCACACGTAGGCGCCGCGGGCGATCAGCGCGCGATAGGCCGCCGCGTCGATCGGCACGCCGTCGTGTTCCGCATCGAAGCATTCGGCGGGCACCATGCCCGAGAGCACGTCGACGAGACTGCTCTTGCCGATGCCCGAATCGCCGGTCACCAGGGTCAGTTCGCCAGCCGCCAGGCGCATCCCCTCCACCTGCAGGCCGTCCCCGGGTGGACGGATGCGCAAGCGCCGGATGAGCAGATCGCCCGGCGAGGCGAAGGCGGCGGCGCGGTTTGCCGCGCCGGCATGCAAGCCCATGTACCGCTGCCACAGCGCCAGGGCGGGCATGGCGGCACGCCATTGCTGGAAGGCCTCGCGGGTGGACATCAGGTAGGGAAGCAGGCGGCCGAGCAGCAACCCCACCGCGATCAACGATTCGCTGCTGACGCCATGCCATCGCTGCGCCAGCAGGAACATCGCGGGGATGCCCACCGCGGCCGCGACTTCGATCAAGGCGCGGCTGGATGCCACCAGTTCCAGCTGGCGACGGTAGCCATCGGCGAGGCTGGCCGACACCTCGCCGTAGCTGTCCCGCTCCGCCGCCTCCCTGCCGAACGAGTGGATGTGGCGCAGGCGTCGCGGAAAATCCTCGCTATGCCAGAACAGGCTGGTGTAGTCGGCGACGTAGCGCTTGCCCACCGCGGAGAGCTCGCGGACGGCAAGGCGCGAGGTCGCGAGAACCAGCACGAGCACGAGGGGCACCAGGAGCATCAGCACCGGCGAGATCCATACCGCGAAGCCGAAGCTCGCCAGCGACGTGATCGCCGTGACCGCGATCTGCTGCATCGCGCGGAAAGCCTGCGCCAGCGATTCGCCGTTGTGCGTAAGCACGTTGGCGATTTCCGCCGAGCGCAGGTGCGCCAGTTCGGGCAAGGGGGCGTCGAGCAGGCGCGCATGCACGCCCGTGCGCAGGTGATGGATCAATCGCCCCACCTGGCGGGCGCCGATGCGCGACGACTGCCAGCGCATCAGCGCGAAGACGATGCCGCTCACGGCGAACCACAGCGCGTTGGCCTGCACGCCTTCCACCGGCGACACGGCGCCTCCCGGATGCACGAGCGGTACCAGCAGCACCGCCGACAGGCTGCCGGCCAGCGCCGCGCCCACCGACAGCAGGACATACGCGACGAACGCGCCGGTCTCGCCGCGTGGCAGCACGTGCCACAGCGCGCGCAGTTCGCGCAACGCCGCCATCAGGCCACCGCCGCATCCGCCGCCAGCAGCGACGCGAGCAGGCGCAGGGTGTCGCGCGGATGCGCGCCACGGTCGAGCAGGTACACGCCGCGTGCCAGCGCCTGGTCGAGAAAACGCTGCCAATGCGGTTGCCCGGCGGCGTAGGGCTGGTCGGCGACGAGGCAGGCGACCGCATCCTCGCGTGCCAGCCTTCGCAAGGGAACGTCCGACCCCACGCGTCCGCTCAACAGCAGCACGGCGACGAGGTCCAGCGGTTGCGCGGCGAGCCGGCCGGGTCCGGCGCGCAGGTCGGCCTCGCGCTTGGCGACACCGCTGCGCCGGTGGATGACCGGCGCCTCGTCGAGCCAGCGGCGCGCCTCGCCGTGGGCCCAGTGCAGCGAATCGTCGCGCACGTGCAGGTGATTGGACACGCCCGTGGCACGCATCTGCTTGGGTTCGACGAATACGCCGTCTTCGGCGAGGAAGTCGAAACCGTCGAGCAACGCATGCAAGGCCAGCGTCGATTTGCCGGTACCGCTCGGCCCCAGCAGCAGCACGCCCCGCCCTTGCAGTCCGAAGCACGCGCCATGCAGGGGAACGAGATCCTGCCCCCGCGCGGCGAGCAGGTAGACCGCGAATTCGATCAGTTCGTAGCGCACGTGATAGGGATGGCGGGCGAGCATGTCCGCCGATACCGTGACCAGCGCGCGCCGTTGCCCGGGTGCGATCGCCACATGGTTGGACTCGTCCATGACGCCGCACAGCAGGCCCGCTCCCGCCCGCATGCGAACGCGTGGAGGCGCGGGAACCGCCTCCCGCTCGCGCGCCGGCGCGAGGCGAAGCTCGACATGGAACATCGGCGCTACCGCCGCGAAACGGTGGGCGGGCAGTCCTTCGTACGCTTCCGCGGCCAACGCGAGCAAGGCTTCGCTGTCCGACTCCACGTGGAAGCTCGCCCCCAGGATCGTCCAGCGCGCGGCGTGGGAAAGGGCCGCGCGTTCGCCGAAGGGATCGGCGGCAGGCTCGGTCGCGTCGGCATCCGTGATCGTCGTCATGCCCGGTGGGTGCGCCGCCGGATGGGAAAGGTTGCCCGCAACCTCCCCGCTATCCCCCGGCACTTACACGAAGTCCGTACGACGCGAAAGGCGTTAGTCACATGCTGAAGATCCAGGTCGGCCATTCCTACTTCCTTCGCTACGACCGCAAGCAATGGGAACGGGGCAAGCCGTATCCACCGCTGGCCACCCTCCAGATCGCCGCCCTGCTGCGGCGAATGGGCCACGAGGTGTCGCTGTTCGACGCGATGCTCGCCGAAGGCGTCGAAGACTACGCGCCGAGCCTGGCGGCCGCCTCGCCCGAACTGGTCGTCTTCTACGAAGACAATTTCAACTACCTCACCAAGATGTGCCTGAGCCGCATGCGCGAGGCCGCATGCCGGATGATCGGCGAAGCGCGGGCGCGTGGCGCCCGCGTGCTGGTCGCCGGATCCGACGCGTCGGATCACCCCGAAGCGTTTCTCGCCGCGGGCGCCCACGCGGTACTGACCGGCGAGGGCATCGCGGCCCTGATGGCCCTGGTGGACCGCCTGGAGCGCGACCCCGCCATCGATGCCGCCGCATGGACCGAAGGCCTGCCCGGCGTGGCCACCGCCGCGCAGGGCGATACCCGGTTGATCCGCCTCGGCGTGGTGCCGCCCGACCCGCGCATCAGCGGCCTGCCGGCCTGGGACCTGGTCGACATCGAGGCCTATCGCACGCTGTGGATGGAGCGCCACGGCTACTTCAGCCTCAACATGGCCGCGTCGCGCGGTTGCCCGTTCCGCTGCAACTGGTGCGCGAAACCGATCTGGGGCAACCACTACAACCAGCGCGACGCGAAGGACGTCGCGGCCGAGATGACCTTCCTGAAGCGAACCTACCGGCCGGACCACATCTGGATGGCCGACGATATCTTCGGTTTCCACATCGACTGGGTCACGGCATTCGCCGGGCACCTCGCCGAGAGCGACGGTTCCGTGCCCTTCATGATCCAGACCCGCGCCGACCTCGCCAGCGAACGCATGGCGAAGGCATTGGCGGCGGCGGGTTGCGCGGAAGCGTGGATCGGGGCGGAAAGCGGCAGCCAGCGCGTACTCGACCGCATGACCAAGGGCACCAAGGTGCCCGACCTGGTGGCGGCACGCCGACGGCTCGGCGCGCAGGGCATCCGCGTCGGCTTCTTCATCCAGCTGGGTTACCTCGGCGAGGAACTGGAGGACATCCTCGCCACGCGCGCCCTCGTGCGCGACGCCGCGCCCGACGACATCGGCGTCAGCGTGTCGTATCCCCTTCCCGGCACCAAATTCTTCGAGGAGGTACGCGCGCAGCTCGGCAGCAAGACGCACTGGGACGAGAGCGACGACCTGGACATGATGTTCCGCGGTGCCTACGACACCGCGTTCTACCGCGACGTGCGCGATGTGCTTCACCGCCAGGTGCTCGCCCAGCTGGCCGGCGACGGTGACGCCCTGGACACGGCCTGGGATGAACTGGTTTCGCGCGAACGCGAGCACCGCAGCGAACGTCCCACGCCGTTCGTGCGCATCGCGGCCGGGAGCTGACGCCATGCTGCCACCGCTCGAGCAGGTGAAGTCCGATCTGTCGCTCACCACCGAAACGCTGGCCGACGAACTGGCGCGTGTTGGCCAGGGCACCGACGTGCCCGCGTGGAGCGACACGGCGTGGCGCGTCGCCGCCGCCGCGGCCGTCGCCCACGGCGTGGCACCGCTGCTCGCCGGCTGTTCGGTCTGGCCGTCGTGCGCGTGGCAGGACTTCCTCGCCTCCCAACGCGAGCACGTCGAAGTGCGCCAACGCCGCATCGCCGACCTGCTCACGCGGATCGACGCGCGAGCCGGCGATCTCGGCGTGCCGATGATGGCGCTCAAGGGCAGCGCGCTGCACGGGCTGGGCATCTACGTCGCCGGCGAACGGCCCATGGCCGACATCGATCTTCTCGTACGGCCCGAGCACGCCGATACGGCGGCAGCGGTGCTGGCCGGGCTCGGCTACGAGGAAACGTATCGCCAGTGGAAGCACGTGGTGTTCAAGCCGGAGGGCGTGCGACCCGCGACGGCGTTCGGCGAGCATCGCGACACGCCGATCAACATCGAGCTCCACACGCGCATCCACGAGCGCCTGCCGATACGCGCGGTGGACGTCACATCGACCGTGTGGACGCCGGATGCGGTTCCCGGCATCAACCCCTACCCCTCGTCGGGGGCACTCATGACCCACCTGCTGCTGCACGCGGCGGGCAGCGTATGCGGCCGAAGCCTTCGCCTCCTGCACCTGCACGACATGGCCCAACTGTCGCGACGCATGCGCCGCGCGGAATGGGAACCGCTGTGGCAGGGCGACGAAGCGCCATGGTGGGCCTATCCACCGCTGCGGCTGGTCGACCGGTACTTTCCCGGCTCCGTACCGCGCGCCGTGCTCCGGCGGCTTCGGCGCGATACCACGCCGCTGCTGCGCGCCGCGTCGTCGCGGCAAACGCTCACCAGCACGTCATGCTCCCACCTGTGGCTGCACCTGCTGCCCGGCGTGGAGTGGGTACGTACGCCGACCGACCTCGCGACCTTGCTGCTGCGTCGCGTAAGGCCATCGCGCGAGAGTCGCGAGGAACGGGGGGACATGTTGCGCACGCAGGCCTGGTTGCAGGGCCAGGAATGGGTACGGCAGGGACACGTGCGGCGCGTGGTCACGGCGCTGACGCGGCCGGTGCCGCGGATGGATACCCTTTATGTGGTTCGGGGGGCGTTGGCGCAGGGTAGCCAGGCTTTCGCACCCTGATTCGCCGATGCGATCGGCTCCCACCCCTTCGGTAAGCGGGTTTCGATAACCCTGCCTACCGAAGGGGTGGGAGCCGATCGCATCGGCGAACGCTACGAAGCGGTGACGCCCACCCGCTTCACCTGTGCCTCGTACATCCCTTCGAACATTCGCGCCGTGTAATCCGCGTTCTCGCGCAAGGCGATCCGCTGCGCCTCTCCTGCCAGTTCCAAACGAAGGGCCTCGTCGCCGGCGACCCGCTCGATGGCCTCCGCCAGCGCACCCGCGTCGCCCACCGGCACCGCCAGCGCCGCGCGCGGGGCCCACTCCACGTAATGCCCCACGGCCGTGCCCACCGATGGCACCCCCGCCACCGCCGCCTCGAGCAGCACCAGCGGCCCGGCTTCGTGCAATGAGGACATCACCAGCAGGTCCGCTTCCTCCATCAGCGGTCGCATCGCGTCCTGGGTATGGAATCCAAGGAAGCGCACGCGATCGGCCAGGCCCAGCACGTTGGCGAACGCCTGCGCTTCGCCACCCAGCGTATCGACGCCGACGACATCCAGCTCGACGTCCACGCCGCGACCGACCAGCATCGCCAGCGCGCGCAACAGCGTATGCGGGTCCTTCACCCGGTTGAGGCTCGCCACGTGCAGCAGGCGCAACGACGCGTGCCGGCGTCCGCATGGCGCGCGGGCGGGCCAGCGTTGCAGGCATACTCCCAGCGGGATGCGCCGCGCGCCCACGCCCAACGCGGCCAGCGCCTCGACGATGGGCGCGCTCGCCGCGCTCACCGCCGCGGCGGCATGCAGCACGAGGGCCTCGCGTAAGCGGCTGCGCCAGCGGCGGCGCCCGCCATAACCGATGCCGTGCAGGGCGACCAGCTCGCCGCCCGCGATGTGCACCGTGTAAGGCACGCCGAGGGTGAGTCCGGCCACGGCGGCGACCCATCCGCACGAGCCGGAGAAAAGCGCCTGGATCACGTCGAACGGTGCGACGCGATGTTCCGCGCGAATGGCGCGGATCGTCCGCGTCTGCGTCCAGCCGTCGCCGATGTTGTGGACGGTCGCGCCACGCAAGGTCCATCGCGCGGGCGTCGGTTCCTGGTGGAAGACGAAGACGTGCACCTCGTGACGCGAAGCCAACCGCTCGATGAGGGCGAGGAAGGCGGGAATCACCCGGCGCTCGCCGCCGCGATCGACGCCACCGGGCAGGACGATGGCGATCTTCATGCCGAATGCCTGCGTTTCGCGGCCACGCGCGCGTAGACCGACGCCCATCGCCGACCGAGCGCGGCGAACGAAAGCTCCACCTGGAAATGCGCGCGCACGCGCCCCGTCGTCGGCGGCGCCATGGCGGTCCGAAACAGGGCCTCGGCCAGCGCGGCCGCATCGCCCACCGGCCATAGTTCGCCCACGGCCCCGTTGCCGGTGAGTTCGCGGAACGAGGGGATATCGGTCACCACCGGCGCGAGGTCGCTCGCCAACGCCTCCAGCAGCGCAAAACCACAGCTTTCCGAATGGCTGCCGGCGACGAAGATGTCGGCGGCGCGCATGAGCACCTGCACCTGCGCGTGCTCCACGCGGCCCAGCAGGGCCACGCGTCCACGCAAGCGCGTATCGCCCTCGATCCGCGCGGTCACCTCGTCGTGCAGCGGCGCGCTGCCGAAGACGCAGTACAGGCGTGCGGCGGGCAGGCGCTCGCTCAGTCGCGCGAAACCCTCCAACACGGTCAGGGGATCCTTGCCGTGCGCGAGATGACCGACCCAGAGCACGCAGGGATCCCCCCCCAGGCCAGTGAATGCCCGCGCCGCGGTACGGTCGCCCGGCGTGAAGCGGCTGCTGCTTTCGGGTACCGCCACCACCGGCAACGAGGGCGGAAACGCCTTCACCCGCTCGAAACGGCGGGCCAGGCCCGGCGCGGTGAAGGCCACCGCGTCGACGGCGCGATACTGGCGGCGCCAGGCCGGGCGTTGCCACCAGCGCGGCACGCGATCGGCATGGTCCTGCACCACGATCGGCAGGGACGGCAGCAGGCGCGAGATCGCCAGCACGTCTTCGCCGTAGGCCAGGCTGTGCACGTGCGCCACGTCGGCGCGCAGAGCACGCAGCAGGTGAGCATAGTGGCGTCCCCGCGCGTGCACCGACTCGAGACCGCGCACGTCGGTAAAGCGGTAATCGACGCCGCGTCGCACGAAGCGCTCGTCGCAGGCAGCCGCCTGCACCACGGCGACGCGCGTACCGCCCGATGCCACGGCCTCTGGGATGTCGGCCAGCGACGGCCAACGTTCGAACAGGTCGCCCGGCGGGCAATCCGCCGGCGCGGGATGCAGGTTCAACTGGACGGCACGCATGGCGATGTCCTCAGAGCCCGGATACCTGCGGCAGGCGCAGGCGAACGAGCCGGTTGGCGAGGTTGAGCTCCCACGGCTTGTCGTAGCGGCGGCGCCGGTAGCGCCACGACGCCATCGCGCTCAGCCCGCGCTTGGCCCACGGCGGCGAGCGCATGTCCTGCACGGTGGGAAACTTGCAGCGCAGCACCGTCACGAAATCCTGGATATGCCGGCGCAGGTCGTCGGTGAGCCATGGGGCGTCGGCATGGCAGGCGTAATCCACCCAGCGCTTCTGCGTCCATTCCTCGGGCGTGGCGGGAAACACCACCGGCTCGCCGTGAAGGTCGAGCAAAGGTGTCGACGCGCGCTTGCCGCGATCCTTCTCGTGCTTGCTGCCCTCCGGCAGCGGCGTGTAGATGTACACGATGATTTCCGACGCGGGATTGATCTTCTTCAGCTCGCGGATGAACTCGAACGTATGCTCGGTTTCCTCCACGGTATTTTCCGGCGGCGCCACCATGAACGACAGTTCGGGAATCACGCCGTGGCGCCGGCACAGCTCGGCCACCTCCAGCGTCTGGTCGGGCCGGGTGCCCTTGCGGATTTCCTTGAGCATGGCACCGCTGGGCGATTCGGCGCCGATGTAGGCCATGCGCAGCCGGCTCTTGCGCACCAGTTTCCAGGTGCTTTCCGACATGTTGAGAAGCGCGTCCGAGCGCGCGTAGCACCACCATGGCAACTCGTAGCGGGCCATCACCTCCAGCAGCGGAATCATCTCCTCCTCGCGGTCGAAGAAGTTGTGGTCGAAGTACTGGATCGAATCCGCGCCCAATTCGTACTTGAGGTACTTGAGGTCACGTTCGAGGCGGGCCACGGCGGGCAGCTTGGTGGTGCCGCCGAACATCGCCGCCACGCCGCAGAACGTGCAGCGGAAACGGCAACCGATCGCGGCCTGGTGTGCCGCCGTGCGCTGGCCCAGGAAAGTACGCGCGAGGTACCGGCGCGGTTCGCCGAGCTTGTCGTACGGCAACACGATGCCCGGGTCGTCGTGCGTGAACTTGCGATTGGGGTTGTGCACGATGCTGCCGTCGGCATGTTTCCAGGACAGCCCGCCGATACGCGACACGTCGCGATCGGGGCGTGCGAGCGCGGCGAGCAGGTCCGGCAGGGTGTCCTCGCCCTGCCCGCGGATCGCGTAATCCACGTAGGGCGCGCCGAGCGCGGTGTCGGTGTACAGCGTGGGGAAATACCCGCCCCAGACGATCGGCAGCGAGGGATGCCGCTCGCGGATCGCCTTCGATACCTCGATCGACGGTGCCATCTGCGGGCCGCCCATTACGCTGATGCCCACGGCGTGGAACCGTCCGCCCTCGAGCTGGCGCAAGGTCGCGCCGACCGTGTCGCGTTCGATGTTGCCGTCGACGATAGCGCTGCTGCCGCGCTTGTCCAGCGACGCCGCGAGGTTGAGCAGCGACAGCGGAAAGCGCGCGCTCGAGCGCGACGTGATGGTGGGATTGACCAGGAGCGTGTTGGGCGAGGGATTCATGCGCAATGCCGGGAAAGGAAAGAACGCCGCAGGCGGAAGACCAGGGCGACGGGGACCTCGAGGGCGACCGGATCGAAACGCGCACCGGGGGGAATGTCGGCCGGGTCGAGCATCGGCTCGAAGACGCCCTCCATGGCCAGGCCGAGCCGTGCGCACGCGTCGTGCCACCGGCTATAGGCGTGCGTGGTATGGCGCACCGCGTATCGGCGTCCGTCGGCGCGGAAGTCGCGACGCCAGCCCAGCGCCTGCCCCACCGGATGAAAATCGCTGCACAGGATCTCGCCGCCGGGTTTCGTCACGCGACACAGTTCGGCGAGCGCGGCGTCGAGATCGGGCACGTGGCCCACCACCAGTCCGCAGACGGTCACGTCCGCCACCCCGTCGTCCAGCGGCAACGCCGTGATGCTGCCTTGCACGAGCGTGAGCCGTTCGCGCTGGTCGGGGCGGATCCATTCCTCCGCGCGATGCAACATCGCCGGCGAGAGATCGACGCCCGTCGCCGACGTCGCGCCACGCGCGAGCACGTGGCGGAGGTATCGGCCGCTGCCGCAGCCGGCATCCACCACCGCCATGCCTTCCAACGACGAGGGCATGGCCGCGAGCATCGCTCGCTCCTCCGCGTGCATCAGCGGGTTGTGCGCGTGCGCGGGATACGATGCGGCCCAGAGCGCGTAGGCCGGCACGGGATCGAGGACAGGGGTGGCGGCGTGCATCAGTGCAGGTTCTCCAGGCCCGGCTCGAGCGCGAACATCGCCGGGTCGGCATAGCGGCGATCGAGCAGTTTCGATTTGCCGTCCAGCGATACGGCGAGGGTTTCGATGCCCGCGGCCTCGAACCAGGGCGCGAAATCGGGATCGGCCACGCAAGGGCGGCCGTCGCGCACGACGGCGCGCAGATCCGCGCGTCGCCGTCCCACGAGGCTGCCGGGAGCCGAAGCGCCGTGGTCGGCGACGATCAGCATGTCCGCCACGGCACCGTCGCCGAGGTGGCCCCGCCCCGCAACGCGCAGGATGCGTGCGGTGGCCGTCGTCGCCAGGTCGAGCAAGGCCGACATCGGTAATCCCTCGTCGGTCGCCGAGGCCAGTTCGTCGAGCAGGTCGCGCGATCCCGACAGCCGCGAATCGCTGCCGAGGGCGAGTCGCCCGGCCGCGTACAGGCGGCGCGGATCGAGCGTGCGGCCGAGCAGGCGACGATTGCTCGCCGGACACCAGACCACGGCCGCGCCGCACGCGATTACCCTATCGATGCCCCCGTCGTCGAGGCCCACGCCGTGCACGAGCACGCTGTTGGCCGCCAGGCAGCCCATCGCATCCAGTTGCGCGAGTTCGGCGCGCGCACGCTCGTCCGTGCCCTCGGCCAGGTGGATCATCCATGGGTTCGACGATGGCGTGGCGAGAAAGCCCCCGCGCACGTCGGGTCCGAATGCCGGTCCGTTCAAGGCATAGCCCCAGCCGTGCCCGCGCAGCAGCGATACCGGAAAATCGGCGGCGTCGAGCGAGGGGTGCCACGGATCGTGGTGCGCCACGAAGGTGGTGCCGGCCAGCAGGTTCTTCAGCGCGCCATGGCGCATGCGCGTCGCCTTGGACACGGCCAGCGCCGCGGCCACGGCGGGATCGTCGAAATGGGCCTGGAACGCGTCGATCCAGTCGTAGCTGTTGGCGAACGTACGGTCGGCCGGCAACGGCGGCACGGCGTTCACCTGAAGGTGTTCATGGGCGTTCACCAGCCCGGGGAAGATCAGGTGATCGTGCAGCGACACGACGAAGCCGCCCGGTCCCCGCGCATCCGCGACGCGGCCTGCGCGGACCGGCAGCGGTTCGCGTACCGCGCGGCCGTCGCGCACGACGGCCGCACCGTGGAAGGTCACGTCCATGGAGCGCCCCGGCTCAACGCCGATGCATCACGATCAGGAAGTGGTCACCCATGTCGCGAAGCAGCGGCAGGTGGCCGAAACGGTCGTCGACGCGGCCCAGCCGCTCGTACCACGACGGACGCTTGCGATAGCGGTCCACCATGTACGGCGGCGGCATGAACAGGCTCAGCGCACGGTATTCCACCAGCGCGAAGTGCTCGGCGAACGCGGCGTAGAACTCGCGCGGCAGGTAATACCAGGTCCAGATCGTGTGGCGGTTCATGCCCACCGCCGTGGCGCCGCGCGCGGCGCGGACCCACGCGCGGCGGAAGCGGCCGCGCAGCGAGTAATGGGCCATCTCCCAAGGGCAGACGCGCCCGATCACGGAGAACACCAGCGTGCCGCCAGGGCGGATGAGGCGTGCGCATTCGGCCGCCGTGGCGCGCAGGTCCGGTGCGCAGTTGAGTGGACCGAAGTTGGAGTAGGCGCCATCGAACTCGCCTTCGAGCCGGTCCAGCTCCTGCACGCCGAGGTGGCGGGCGTCGACGCGCGACGCCACGCCGGCTTCTTCGGCGCGGGCGCGCGTACGCTCGATCATGCGCGGCGACCAGTCGGTGGCGGTCACGTGGAAACGGCTGCGGGCGAACTCGATCGCGTCGATGCCGGTGCCGCAACCCAGGTCGATCAGGCGCGAACCCGACGGCATCTTGTCGCGCACCGTGTTCCACAGGGTGTCGCGCATGCGCTGGATCAGTTCGTTGTTGCCGCGCGGGCCGTCGTAATCGGCGGCCACGCTGTCGAAGGCTTGCTGGGTCTGGGCCAGCCGTTCCTCAAGCGGCGTCGACGCCGCCATGGGTTGCCGCAGGTTCATATCGTTCTCCGCCGCGCCGGGCTTCTGCACCGTAAGTGCCCGCCCGCTCGCGTTTGGTTGAACGCGACAGGGCGTCCACCGCCGTCGCAGCGACCACGCCGAGGAACAGCCCGGCCAGCACGCCGATGGCCATCAGCGGTACCTTTGCCGGCGCGACGGGACCCGGCGACACGGTGACCGGCCAGGGCATGGACGTGGGGAACGTGGCGGACGGCAGCATCCGTGCGTCGAGGTCGGCGCGGATCTGCTTCATCGTGCGCAGGCCGGCATCGGCATTGGCCAGCGCCAGGCTCGCGAGCATCGCGTCGCCGTGCGGGGCGGTGGCCACGTCGCGAGTGAGCCGGTCACGCTCCTGCTCGGCCGCGGCGATCGTCCGGTCGATGTCGGCGGAGCGCTTTCGCGTGGCCTCGAGTTGCGCCCGGCTCATGGCGGCGTGCAAGGCCACGAGGCGATCGACCGTCGCCATCGCCAGCTGGCGGGCGTCCTCCGCGGAATACCCCCGGACGTGCACACGGATCACGTTGGCGTAGAGGTCGGGGTCGAGCGTGGTGCGCGCGCGGTACAGGCGCGCCTCGTCGCTCTCGTCGGCCAGGCCGAGGCCGTGAAGCACATCGTCCTGGAACGCCTTGCCCTGCAGACGCAGCAGGACGCGCTGGAACGGCTCCACCCTCGGATCGACGCCCTGCGGCACCGTGCCCACCTGCCCTACCTGGATCGCGGCGATGGCTTCCCACTGATTCCTGGCCATGTGCAACCCGGCGAACGTCGCGGCGATCGTCGCCAACGCCACGCCGACCGCCCACGGCCACCGCCGACGCACGATGCGCCACATATCGATCAGGTAGATCTCGTTCTGTTGCATGAAGCGTCGACTCGTCAGGGAGGGAGGGTATGCAGGCGGCGATCGGGCAGCCACGCCGCGGCCAGTTGCATGAGCAGGCACAGGCCGATGAACCCGAAGTTCATCCAGATGAAGGCCTGCGGCGCGAACGGTGCCATCGCGCAGACGTACGCCATGCGCAGGAAGATCAGCAGGCCGAAGAACGACGGAGGTCCGCCGTGCAGCCGGCGCACGCTCCAGCGCATCAGCGCATAGAGCAGGCCGAACGCGGCCATCGCGAGCACGGGGCCTCCGGCCAGCAGGAACGGCAGGAACTCGGTGCCCACGTTCACGTTCGACGCATCCAGCGGCAGGGGCATCGCGACGCCGCCGCCAGGCAGCAGTTGTCCGAGCAGCACGGCTGGATCGCGGTAGCCCTTGGCGAGCATCGAGGCGAAGTTGTAAGGCCCGGCGGTGACGTAGAGCAGCAGCCACTGCACGCCCGCGGGGGCCTGCTTGTACAGCGGACCGAACGGCAAGAGCACCTGGGCGACGGAACCCGAGCGCAACATCCCCAGCACCGCGAACGCGCCGCAGCCGATGACGCCCAGCAGGAGGACGGCCTTCCACGGCACCGGCCGCCGTTCGTTCCGGCGCAGCAGCATCACGAGCGCCATGGAGAACAACGACGCGAATATCCGGTTGCGGTCGATCACCAGCACGGGGAACACCAGCCCGGCGATCACCAGGGCATGGCGGAGCACGCGCACGCGCGTGCAGAGCATGCCGATGACCGGCAGCGTCCAGCACATGTCGGCGATGCGCCGGATATGTTCGTGGCCGCCGGTCATGGTGGCGTAGGACCCTGGGTCGTGCAGCAGCGCGGCCGGGAACAGCGCGACATCGAGCAGGCAAAAGACGAACACCGCCAGGCCGAACGCGAGGCCGACGAAGCCCTCGCGCGTGCCGACGTAACTCCGGCCGCGGAAGACGGCACCGGACGGCACCCGGTCGTGCGACGCCAGGTCGACGACCAGCACTGCCACGGCTGCCAGCGCGAGCAGGACCACGCCGTCGCCGTAACCGGGCGGCAAGGCGTAAGTCGCCCAGGTAACGGCGCAGGACAGCAGCATCGGCCACGCGACGTAGGTCGACGGCAAGGCGATGGGCGCCCTCATACGCGCTCCGCCCGCGGATGCGGCCCCGGCAGGTGCAGGTACCAGCGAAGCCGCAGCGTCGCGTAACAGGCCAGGCGAACGGCCACGTGGCGGTACTGCGCCTGGAGGAAGGCGATCTTCGCACCGATGTAGTGGATCTGCGCGCGGAGCAGCGTGCGGGACGGTTCGTCGAACAGCGGCAGCCGCCGCATCGCCACGTCGCGCGATTCCTCCAGGTGCAGGATGCGCGTGGCCCGATGCTTCGTCTTGCTGATGTTGCGGCCGTGCAGCCGATAGGCGCAGACGCGCGCGTCGACGAAGCCCAGGGCGTCGCGCGCCGCGAGTCGGAGGAAGAGGTCCCAGTCGTCGATGCGCAGGCCTTCGGTCCAGCGCGCCACGGTTTCCAGCTCGCTGCGGCGAAGCAGCGTGACCGGTCCGCCCACCGCCCAACGCGAGATCACCGCGCGCCGGATGCCTTCGTCGCTGCGGTAATCGCGTTTGTCGGCCCGATGCAGGTCGCACATGCCGCTGTCGTGGATTTTCCGGCCGTCGCGGTCGACCACGATGGAATCGCCGATGACCGCGCCCTTGCGCGGATGCTCGTGAAGATAGCGAACGAGCGTGCGCAGTCCGCCGGGCAGGAAATAATCGTCGCTCGCGCCGATGCGCAACAGCTCGCCGCGAGCGCGCGCCGCCAGTTCGTTGAGCGTGGTGGCGATGCCGCGGTTGTCGCGCTGCACGAATTCGCAAGGCACCTCATGCCCGTGCCGCCCGATCCACGCCGCGATCCGCTCGGCCGTCTTGTCGGTCGAACCGTCGTCGATGATCACGATTTCCTTCGCCGGATAGGGGTCCTCCAGCACGCTGTCGAGGCACCGCTCGACGAAGTCCTCGTGGTTGTAGGCGGGGATGAGTATCGAGACCAACGGCGATTCGTCGGTCAGATGGCGGTTCATCGGGCGGCCCCTCCGAGGAAACGGCGCACCACGATCGAGTTGAACGCGAGGTACGCCAGGTAGTTGATCGCGAACGCGTACATCGCGCCGATGAGGCCGAAGCGCGCGCTGCACAGGTAGACCAGCGCCAGGTAGCTCGTCGCGAAGACGCATTCGGACACGACGTAGAGCCGGGTCATGGCCTTGGCGAGCATCAGGTACGACATCACGAAGGCCGCGATCTTGACCACGTCGCCCGCCAGCTGCGGCGCATAGAGATCGTTGGCGGCGGCGAATCCGCCGGTGAAGAGCAGGCGGGTGATGGCGTCGCGCGCGAGGTAGATGCCCAGCGCCATGGCGACCACGGCCGGCATCAGCCAGCGCCACGCCTGGCGCAGCTCCTGCCCGATGGCGTCCGGATCGCTCGTCGCCGCGAGGCGCGGCAGGTAATAGACGTTGATCGCGGTGGTGATGAACAGCAGGTAGGCATCGGAGACGCGCGTCACCGCCTGCCAGTAACCCACCTGTTCCCAGCCGAGCGACGCGGCGAGGTGGTCGCGCACGGCGATGTTCACCAGTGGCGGCAGCAGCGCGGACGTCAGCGACATGATCGAGAAGGCCGCGAGGCGCCGGGTCATCGTCGCGTCGAAGCGGACGCGCAGCATGCGCGTGCTGAAGTACGGGCTGCGCCACCACGCCGGCAGGCCCACCAGCAGCCAGAACAGCTGACCCAGCACGAGCGCGAGCAGCGCGCCGTACAGGCCGAACGCATGGGCCAGGCACAGGGCGAGCGCCACGCTGAGGATCGATCCGGCCACCTGGATGAAGGCCAGGCGGCGCACGTCCATGAAACCGTTGATCACGGCCAGCACGTAGTTCACCAGCGCGATGCCGATCAGCGCCACCGCGAGGATGCGGATCAGGCTGTCGTAGCCGGGGTCGCCCAGCAGCCAGGTCGCGAGCGGACGGCTGAACGGCCATGCCACGCAGCCCATCGCGCACGAGGCCGCGATGGCGTAACCGAGCGCCGAGGCGAGGAGGCGGGACAACCGCTCGGGATCGTCGCGGTATTCCGCCACGTATTTCACGATGCCCGCGTTGATGCCGCCGCCGGCGAACACCGCCAGCACGGACATGAGGCTCATGAACTGGCCGAGCCGGCCGACCCCGGCGGGCCCGGCGAGCCATGCGACGAGCTTGACCGTCACCAGCGCCGCGCCCAGGCGCGCCGCGGTACCGATGGCGGACCAGGCGCCGGCGCGCGCGATATTCATGGATCGGCCTCGAAGGCCATGCAGGCGTCGATGACGCGATCGATCGCGTCGGCGTCCAGCGTCGGTCCCATCGGCAGGCTCAGCACCTCGGCGCAGAGACGGTCGGTGATCGGCAACGCCACGTCCCATGCGCCCTCGTAGGCGCCCTGGCGGTGCGCGGGCACGGGATAGTGCACCAGCGTGTGCACGCCGGACTCGCGCAGGTGGCGCTGGAGGGCATCGCGCCGCGCGCAACGCACGACGAACAGGTGCCACGCATGCGCCTCGCCCGCCGCGACGTGCGGCAGGCCGATGGCGGGATGGCGGATGCCCTGGAGGTAACGGCGCGCGACCGCGCGGCGCGTCGCGACGTCCTCGTCCGCGTGCTCGAGCTTGACCCGCAGCATCGCCGCCTGGATCTCGTCCAGCCGCGAATTCACGCCGCGGTGCGGATGCCGGTACTTCACCTCCGAACCGTAGTTGCGCAGGGCCGCCACGCGCCGGGCCAGCCGCTCGTCGGAGGTGACGACGGCACCGCCGTCGCCCAGCGCGCCGAGGTTCTTCGACGGAAAGAAGCTGAAGCCCGCGGCGTCGCCGAACGCGCCCGCGCGCACGCCACCGCGCGTCGCGCCATGGGCCTGCGCGGCATCCTCGATCAGCAACAGGCCGTACCGCTTCGCGATGACGCCGAGCGCGGCCATGTCGGCGAGCTGTCCGTACAGGTGCACGGCGAGGATGGCGCGCGTGCGCGGACCGACGGCCGCCTCCACGCGCGCGGGATCGAGGTTGAACGTGGCCTCGTCGGGCTCGACCGGCACCGCGCGCAGGCCCGCCTCGTCGACGGCGAGGAAGCTGGCGATGAAGGTATTCGCCGGCACGATCACCTCGTCGCCGGGCGAAAGCTCGCCGAGATCGCGGTACGCCCGCAGGATCAGCGTGAGCGCGTCGAGACCGTTGCCCACGCCCAGTGCATGCCGCGTGCCGCACCATGCGGCGAATTCGCCTTCGAAGGCCTCCAGCTCCCTGCCCAGCACGTACCAGCCCGAATCGATGACGCGGGCCGCCGCGGCCTTGAGCGCGTCGGCGTGGCGTGCGTTCACCTCGCGCAGGTCGAGGAACGGCACCTCGTCGGTCAGCGTCCCGGCCATGCCACCACGGTCTCGGGATAGGCGGCGATCTGCGACTCGCGCAGGAACTGGTCGTACTCGGCGATGTAGTCGCCCGGATCGTACGGTTGGTCGGCGAGCACCATCAGCACGCAGTCGTCGCTGAAGTCGTACAGCTCGCGCCAGACCATGCGGCCGATCAGGAGACCCTGCGACGGATCGCTCAGGCGCGTTTCCACGGCACCGGTGCCGTCGTCGAGCATCACGGTGACCGAGCCGCGCACCGCCACGGCCATCTGCGTCAGCCGGCGATGCGCATGCTGGCCACGGCGCACGCCCTCGCGCGTGGCGAAAATGTAATAGACGCGCCGGATGTCGAACGGCACGTTGAGCTTCGGTTCCAGCGCCACGAGCATGCCCCGGCGGTCGCCGTGCGTCTCCAGCTGGATGCGTTCGATCTCCATGGTCATCGGTCCCGCGTGGCCGCGTCGCGACCGTCGAAGCTGAGTGCCGTGCCCGCCGTGCAAAGGTTGCATGCACGAGCGCACAACCTTTCGGAGCCTGCCAGGCACTCATCCGGTACGACGGCCCGACGCGGGCCCTCGCGGGGACACCACCAGAAGGGTTCGCAACGCATGGCTCGGGACACACGCGGCACCGCCACTCCCTATCCGCGGCCGATTCGCTGGCTGCACTGGCTCATGGCCCTGCTGGTGGTGGCCGGCGCGTGCGTGGCGCTGCTTCGCGAGGAAGTCTCCGGACGCGCCCTGCGCCTGTGGCTGCTCGAAGGCCATCGCCACATCGGCCTGCTCGTGTTGCTGCTGTTCGCCGTCCGTTTGGCATTGCGCCTCACCCTGCGCGGCGCGCCGCCCGTGCCGATGCCGGCCTTCCTCCGCCTCTGCGCAGGCTTCACCCACGCGCTGCTCTACGCGTTGCTGCTGGCCATGCCCCTGCTCGGCTGGGCGTTGAGTAGCGCCGCCGACCAGACCATCCATTTCTTCGGCTTCACCCTGCCCCACATCGTGGCCGCCGACGACGATCTCGCCGATCGCCTTCAGGCATGGCACGTCGACGTGGCCTGGGTGCTGCTCGGCGTGGCCTGCCTGCACGCGGGCGCCGCCCTCTGGCATCACCTCGTCCGCCGCGACGGCGTGCTTCGCCGCATGTGGCCATGACGGCCGCCACCCTTTCATCGACACGAGGAGTCGTACCCATGGGACCTTTTTCCTTCCGACGACGGGCACGCCGCCCCGGCCGCGCCGGCTGGGGGGCCGCCCTGGCGCTGCTGCTTTCGCTGGCGAGCCATGGCGCTCACGCCATTCCCGCCTTCGCCCGCCAGACCGGCGCTTCGTGCGCGGATTGCCATGCCGGTTCCTACGGTCCGGCGCTCACGCCCTACGGCATGCGCTTCAAGCTCGGCGGCTACACCGACACCGACGGCAAGGGCACCAAGATTCCGTTGTCGCTGCAACTGGTGGAGACCCACGTCGCCCCCGCGAAGGGCAGGGGTACCACCGACCTCACCGAAGGCGACCTGTTCATCGGCGGCCGCCTCACCGAGAACGTGGGCGGCATCGTCAAGGTGCAGGCCGTGCACACGGGCCACAACACCTACAACACGCAGTTGAGCAGCGTGGACGTGCGCTACGTCGCCAAGGAGCTCACCTTCGCCGGCAAGAGCGCGCTGGTCGGCGTCACCGTGAACAACAGCCCGGGCTTCCAGGATCCGATCGGCGCCTTCCCCGGCTTCTCGGGCATCTCGCAGGGCGGTCGCACCGGCACGCTGCTCAATCCGTCGGCGCCCAACGCGCTGAACAACCACGTGATCGGCGCATCGCTGTACACGGTATACGACAAGGTGTGGTACGCCGAGGCGGGCACGTACCGCTCGCTCTCGCAGGAAGGCCAGGACAAGCTCGGTTTCAGCCCCGGCTCCGATCCCGGTCACCTGAGCAACACCGGTTATTTCCGCCTCGCCTACATGAAGGACATGCGCAAGCAATTCTTCTCCGCCGGCGTGGTCGCGCTCACCACCAAGCGCCGGCTCCCGCGTGCCGCCCCCACCGACGAACTGAACGATTACGGCTACGACCTCACCTATCAGTACCTGGGCAACCGCGAACACATCCTCCAGGCCAGCTACGTCAACATCTACGAACACCGTCACTTCGGCAGCCGCCCGGCCAATCCGCTCGAGCCGGGCACGCTGGCCCCGGCGCACGGCTCGGCGCGCGACGAGATCATGTCGGCCACGTACACGTTCAGGCAGACCTACGGCATCACGGTGTCGCACCTGCGCGGCACCGGCTCCGACGATCCCGCCCGCTATTCCCCCGTGCTGCCCGACCCGGACGCCACGACGAATTTCTTCACGATCTTCTGGGCGCCGTTCGGCAAGGACGATGCATGGATCACCAAGGGCAACCTCAAGCTGGCCGCGACCTGGTTCCGCACCCTGCGCCTGAACGGACGAAGCTCGAACATCTTCGGCGCACCCCCGGGCGTCCAGCCGCTCAACGCCAAGGACATCAACGGCTTCGTGGTCACCGCCAGCCTCGCGTTCTGATGCCCTCCCCGTTTTCGACGTCCCGAGCCCAACGAAGGAAATCCAGCGTGACGATGCTCCCTACCCGCCCCCTGCCCGCGCGCCTCGCCGCCGCGGGCGCCCTCCTCCTCGGCACGCTGCTGGCCTCGCCCGCCAGCCGTGCCGGCGACGCCGCGGCCGGCAAGGACGTGTTCAAGTCCGAATGCGCCGAATGCCACAGCGTGAAGGAGGGAACGAACAAGAAAGGCCCCAGCCTGTTCGGTATCGTCGGCCGCAAGGCCGGTTCCATCGGCGACTTCAACTACTCCGACGCGATGCGCAACAGCGGAAAGACCTGGACCCCCGACGAGCTCCACGGTTATCTCTCGCAACCGGCGAAGCAGGCCGTTGCCGGCTCGAAAATGAAATACGATGGCCTGGACAACGCCAAGGATCTCGACGACCTGCTGTCGTACCTGGCGACCCTGAAATGATCCAGGCAACGGGCCGACCGCGATTCCATGACGGCTGACATCCGGCCTTCCCGAGACGTCCGCGAAGGCACGGCGACACGCCGTGCCCTCGTGCTGTTCGCCGCCCTGGCCTCCCTGCCGGGCGTGGCATGCGCGGACGACTGGGCGGCCACCGTGGCGGTCAGCTCGCAGTTGGTCGATCGCGGCATCCCCATTTCCGCGCCCGGCCCGGTGGCCCAGGGCGCGGTGAACTGGTTCACGCCGTCCGGATGGTCGTTCGGCGCCTCGGCCAGCTACCAGACACGGCCCGTGGGGCGGGTCGCGGAAACCCTGCTGCAGGGCGCCAAGGCCTGGCGGATCGACGACGACTGGCAGGCGCAGGCGTCCGCGCTCTACTACCGCTACCCGGACAACCCGGCCTGGCGCGCGTTCGAACGCGTGGAACTGGGCGGCACGGTGATCTTCCGCGACGTGCTCACCGTGGGACTCAGCGCCGCCGAACGCCTGCACGGTGGCGGCACGCCACGTGGCGCCCTCGACGTGGGCCTGCGCTGGCCGCTGGGCGACCATCTCTCCCTCGCCGCCGGTGCCGGCGTGGCCCGCTACCTGGTGGCGCCGTACCATTACTACGACGGCCAACGCGTCGGCACCGGATCGACCAGCTACGCCTATGGCCATGCGGGCCTCGCCTGGACCGACGGGGCCTGGCGCGTGGAGGTGCTCCGCGTGATGGCCGACCGCGACCGCCGGCCGTTCGAGCGCGAGGCCTCGCCCTGGCTCGCCACGGTGGCCCGCAGCTTCTGATGCCCGGAGGGCATCGGCAACTTTTTCCCCTCGCGTGGGTACTCACGAGTCCGAGAACCACGCCGTGACCCCTTCATGAGCCAGGCCGACACCGAACCCACAGACCGCATCCTGTTGCAGCGCATGGCCGCTGGCGACCGCGCCGCGCTGTCCACGATGTACCGCGCCTACCACGGGCGGCTCACGCGTTTCCTCAACCGCCTCACGCGGCGGGCCGACATCATCGAGGAAGTGATCAACGACTGTTTCTGGATCGTCTGGCAGAAGGCCGGCACGTTCCAGGGCGACTCGCGGGTCTCCACCTGGATCATGGGCATCGCCTATCGCTGCGGCCTGAAATCGCTGCGCCAGCACGGCAGCGAACCCGTCGACGAGGACAGCGTGCCGGAGGACCGCGTGCCGTCGCACGATCCGGGCGAAGATCGCGAAATGCGCGACTGGCTGGGCCGCGGCCTCGACCGCCTGTCGCCCGAGCAGCGCGTGGTGGTCGAACTGGTCTACGGCATCGGGCACAGCCTCGACGACGTCGCCGCGATCATGCAGTGCCCCGTCGGTACCGTGAAGGCGCGCCTGTTCCACGCGCGGGTGAAACTGCGCAACCTGCTACCGGGCCTGGCCGGCGAAACGGCCACGTCCAAGGAGAAACTGTCATGACCCGCCCCACCCCAGACGGCACCGAGTGCGCCCGCGCCTGGGAAGCCATGCCCTGGGTGCTCCAGGAGAGCGCCGACGCCTCGCAGAAGGCCTGGTTCGCCGAACACCTGGCGGGCTGCGCGGACTGCCGCCGTGAATTCGAACTGCAGGAACGCCTGCACCTGGCCATGTCGCTCGACCCCATCGTCGAGCCCGATCCCGAGGTGGGCCTGCGCCGCCTGCTCGCCCGCATCGACGCCGACGATCCGCAGCGCGCCCCCGTGCGCAAGGTCGCCAACGGTTCGTGGGTGGTCCGCCTGCTCGCGGCCGCCGTGCTCGTCCAGGCGGTGGGCATCGGCGTGCTCGGCATGAAGCTGTGGACCAACGACCATTCGCCCGCCAGCTATCGCACCCTCAGTTCGCCGTCGGCGCCCGCGCCGGCCGGTGCCCTGCACGTGGTGCCGGAGAAGAGCATGAGCGTGGACCGCTGGAACACGCTGCTCCGCGACCAGCACCTGAGCGTGGTCGGCGGTCCCAACAGCGTGGGCGCCTATACCGTCGTCTCCGACGATGCGCAGGCGTCCCAGGCCGACGTGATCAAGCGCTTGCACGGCGCGGGCATCCGCTTCGCCGAACCGGCCACGGGCTCGCCATGAACCTCTTCCGCGTGGCGCTGGCCATCGCGCTGGCGGCGGCACCGTTCTGCACCATCGCAAGCCCGGCGCAGGACGACGTGCAGCCGCCCGACGGCGTCACCGGCATGGACGCCACGCGCGATATCGTGCTCGCCGTCGACAACCCGCTCGCGCCGGCGCCGCCGCATGCCGGTTCCAGCCTCATCGGCTACGCGCCGCCGCCCACCTACGGCGCGGGGCAGCGCGCCCGCTCGCTGCTGGCCGACCTGCGCAAGCGCTACGGCTGGAACGAGATGGGCGGCTGGCCCATCCGCGCGCTCGGCCTTTACTGCATCGTGCTGCGTCCGCCGGCCGGCATCGATCGCGACGCATTGATCGCCGACCTGGGCAAGGACGACCGCGTGCGGCTGGCGCAGCCGTTGCAGGATTACACCGTCTACGCCTCGCCGACGACCGAGCCGGAACATCACTACAACGATCCCTACACCGACCTCCAACACGGCTTCGTCGACACGCAAGCGGCCATCGCGCACGCGGTGACCCAGGGCAACGGCGTGCACGTGGCCATCGTCGACACGGGGGCGGATACCGCGCATCCCGACCTCGCCGGGCACGTCACCGTGGCCGGCGACGCGGTCAGTCCCAACGACCCCGCGTTCGCCGACGATCGCCACGGCACCGAGGTGGCCGGCGTGATCGCCGCGGTGGGCGACAATCACCAGGGCATGGTGGGGATCGCACCGAAGGCGAAGCTCAGCGTCTACAAGGCCTGCTGGTATCCCGACCCCAAGGGCGGCGCGCGCTGCAACTCGTTCACCCTCGCCAAGGCGCTCGGCGCCGTCGGCGACACCGACGCACGCATCGTCAACCTCAGCCTGGGTGGTCCGGCCGATCCCTTGCTGGGCAAGTTGCTGTCGCATCTGATCGCGCAGGGCCGCATCGTGATCGCCGCGCTACCTCCCGACGGCGACTCCCTGGGTTTCCCGGACAGCGCGCCCGGCGTGATCGTGGTGCGCTCCACCGCGAACACGCCCGCGCCGAAAGGCGTGCTCAGCGCGCCGGGCAACGACATCCTCACCACCCAGCCAGGCGGCGGCTACGATTTCACCTCGGGTTCGTCGATGGCCACCGCGCACGTGAGCGGCATCGTCGCCCTGCTGCTGGCGGTGTCGCCCGACATCGACGCCAAGCGCGTGCACGACGTGCTGCTCGACACCAGCACGCTCACCCACGGCATGCTCCAGGTGAACGCCGCCGCGGCGGTCGAGGCGATCAGGCGCTGAACGGACGGAACATGCGGCAGAAGGTCGAGCGTTGCCGGTGGGCCGGACACGGGTCGCCCCCGGCGTGATCGACACGGGTGGCCTTCACCAGGACCTCGGAGGGCCGGGCCTCCGGCGCCCTGGCGACGGCACAGCCCAGCGCCAGCACCAGGCCCGCGATGAGCGCGATGGATGTCCTTGCGGTCCGCATGCCCTGGCTCCCTTGGCCTTCGTCGCCTCCGACCATAGGGGTCCGGTGGAGAACGGGCAATACCCCGGATGGGGCAATACCGGCCCTACGGATGGCTTGGGTGTAAAATCGCCCGATGCGCATCGGCCCCTACGCCATCGCGCCCGCCGTGGTCCTCGCCCCCATGGCCGGCGTCACCGACAAGCCGTTCCGACTCCTGTGCAAGCGCATGGGGGCGGGCCTTGCCGTGTCCGAGATGACCACCGCCGACCCGCGCCTGTGGAACACGCGAAAGTCGCTGCGCCGCATGGACCACGACGGTGAGCCCGAGCCGGTCAGCGTGCAGATCGCCGGCTACGACCCGGGCATGCTCGCCGAGGCGGCGCGCTACAACGCCGACAACGGCGCGCAGATCGTCGACATCAACATGGGCTGTCCCGCCAAGAAGGTCTGCAACGTGTGGTCGGGCTCGGCCCTGCTGCAGGACGAGCCCCTGGTGGCACGCATCCTCCACGCCGTGGTGAAGGCGGTGGACGTGCCCGTCACGCTGAAGATCCGCACCGGCTGGGACCGCGAGCACCGCAACGCGCTCACCATCGCGCGCATCGCCGAAGACGCCGGCATCGCGGCGTTGTCGGTGCACGGCCGCACCCGCGCCGACAAGTACGAAGGCGAGGCCGAGTACGCCACCATCGCGGCGGTGAAGAGCAGCGTGTCCATCCCCGTGCTCGCCAACGGCGACATCGTCGACCCGGCGAAGGCGCGCGAGGTACTCCGCCTCACCGGCGCCGACGCCGTGATGATCGGCCGCGGCGCGCAGGGCCGTCCGTGGATCTTCCGCGAGATCGCGCACCATCTGGCGACCGGCGGCTTCCTGCCCGAGCCCTCGCCCGCCGAGGTACGCGACATCCTCGTCGGTCACCTAGAGCATCTTTACGCGTTCTACGGCGAGACGATGGGCGTGCGCATCGCGCGCAAGCACCTGGGGTGGTACGCGAAGGATCGTCCCGAGAACGCGGCGTTCCGTCAGGTGGTGAATCGTGCGGAAGACGCAGCGACGCAGTTGCGGCTGACGCGGGACTACTTCGACGCGCTGTCGGCCGACCTCAAGGCCGCATGAGCGTTTCGCGGGCTTCGGACGCCCGGCGGTAGGCACGACAACCTTCCCGCGCCGAACCGTCACTTACGCCGATACACCGTCTCCGTTGCCGGATCCGCGTACGCATGGCCTCCCCCGCCGTTTCGATCATCCTGCCGACGTACAACCGCACGGACTACCTGCGCGAGGCCATCGCCTCGGCCATCGGGCAGACGTTCGACGACTGGGAGATGATCGTCGCCGACGACGGCTCGTCGGAGGACACCCGTGCCTACCTGCGGTCGCTCGACGATCCGCGTATTACCGTACTTTGGCTTCCCCATACCGGCGTCCCGTCGATCGGACGCAACGCCGCCATCCACCAGGCCCGGGGACGTTACCTGGCCTTCCTCGACTCGGACGACCGTTGGCGACCGACCAAGCTCGCCAGGCAACTCGACGCGCTGCGCGGCTCGCCCGATTGCCGGTGGAGCTATACCGCGGCGGACGTGATCCAGCCCGATGGCCGCCCCTTTCCACGTGGCGAACTCGCACCCTGGGTAGCGCACGCAGGCGACGTCACCGAGCGCCTGCTCACGATCGAGGCCGCCATCGCCATCGACACGGTCATGGCCGAACGGCGCCTGGTGCTGGACGTGGGCGGCTTCGACGAAGGGCAACGATTCGGCGAAGACTACGACCTCTATGTGCGTCTCGCGCTACGCAGTCCCGTCGTCGCCGTCGACGAACCCCTGGCGGTGGTCCGTGCGGGTGACGGCTCCAATTACAGCGCGAACCGCACCCTGGCCTACGAAGGTTGGGTCCAGCTCTATGCGAGATACGCCGCTACCCTTCCCACCCGACGCCTGAGGGCCGTGGCCCGGCGCCGCCGCGCCGAAAGCCTGCTGGTGCTGGCACGGCTCCATACCGGATCGGGTCAGCCGAGGCATGCCTTGCGCACGCTGTGGCGTGGCATGCCCGGTGCGATGCTCGCCTTTCTTCCGTGGAGCTGGCGGGCCGGCAAGGAAGTCGTGCGCGCGGGCCGGGCGGCAATGGCCCGACGCTGAGCGAATACGCTCCCGCCGGCAGGCCGGCGGCTCACCGCCGCGACAGCACCGCGTCGAGTTTCGTCCGATCCAACTCCCTCTCCCACGCGCACACCACGATCGCCGCGACGCCGTTGCCGACGAGGTTGGTCATGGCCAGCCCCGTGCCGAGGAAGCGGTGGATGCCCAGGATCAGCACCATGCCCGCGACCGGTACCACCGGCACCACGCTCAGGGTGGACGCCAGCATCACCAGCGCGGCGCCGGCCACGCCGCTGGCACCCTTGGAGGTGAGCATGCCGACGATGGCCACGGTGATCTGCTGCTGCAGCGTCAGGTCGATGTTCAGCGCCTGCGCGATGAACAGGATCGCCATGGTCAGGTAGATGTTGGTGCCGTCGAGGTTGAACGAGTAGCCGGTCGGCACGACCAGGCCCACGGTTTCCTTCGGACAGCCGAGGTCCTCCATCTTGCGCATGAGCGGCGCGAGCACCACCTCCGACGAGCTCGTGCCCAGCACGATCAGCAGCTCGTCGCGGATGTAGCCGCAGAAACGGATGATGCTGAAACCCGCGATGCGCGCGACGATGCCGAGGATGAGCACCACGAACAGGATGCACACCACGTAGAAGCTGCCGATCAGTTCCATCAGCGGCACCAGCGAGACCACGCCGTACTTGCCGATGGTGAAGGCCATGGCGCCGAACGCACCGATCGACGACACGCCGGTGATGTAGTGCACGATCTTGAAGAACACCTGCGCGCCGGCCTCGATCACGTCGTAGACCGGCTTGCCGCGCTCGCCGATCGCGGCGAGCGCGCAACCGAACAGCACCGAGACCAGCAGGATCGACAGTACGTCGCCCTTGGCGAACGCGTTGACGAAGGTGGTGGGAATGATCGACAGGACGAACTGGATCGACTCGATATTGTGGCCCTGCGCCACGAGGTTGCCGATCTCCCCCGACTTCAACGTGGACGGGTCCACGTCGAAGCCCGTGCCCGGATGGAACACGTGGCCGGCCACCAGCCCGAAGAACAGCGCGACGGTGGAGATGACCTCGAAATACAGCAGCGCCTTGCCGCCGACGCGGCCGACCTTGCGCATGTCGCGCATGCCGGCGATGCCGGTCACCACCGTGCAAAAGATGATCGGGCCGATCACCATGCGGATGAGCGAGATGAAGGCATCGCCCAGCGGCTTCATCGCCACCGCGTACCTCGGCGAGAGGTAACCGAGGATCACGCCGATGACCACCGCCACCAGCACCTGGACGTAGAGCTGCCGGTAGAAGGGCTTGCGCGGCGTCGCCGGCGGGAGGTGGGCGGTGGTATCGGGCATGGGGAGACTCGGTGGGTAGATCAGGCGAAGTCGTACAGGCGCGCGGGATTGTCGACGAGCAGCTTCCGGCGCAGCCCTTCGTCGGGGCAGAAACGGAACATCAGGTCGACGAGCTCGCCGTCGTTGGGCATGTCCTTGGAGATGTTCGGATGCGGGAAGTCCGTGCCCCACAGCACGCGGTCGGGCGCGGTGTCGATCAGCGCCTGCGCGAACGGGATGGCATCGTCGAACGGACGCTTGCCCACCGACACGCGCTCGGCGCCGCACACCTTGACCCAGGCCAGCGGATTGTCGCGCATCAGCGCCACCAGGAGGCGGAACGGTGCCTGGTCCAGGCCCTTGGCGGCCTGCACGCGGGCCATGTGGTCGATCACGAAGGGTACCTTGATCTTCGCCAGCACGTCGTCGTTGAGTTCGACGATGTCCTGGGCGTCGAGGTGCAGCACGACGTGCCAGCCCATCTGGGCCACCTTGTCGAGCACGCGCCAGAACACCTTCATGTCCGGGCGGCCGCCCAGGTGCTGCACGAAGTTGAAGCGCACGCCGCGCACGCCGCCCTCGTCGAGTGCTTCGAGGCCCCGTTCGTCGATGCCGTCGTCGACGATGGCCACGCCGCGGTAGCGACCGTCGCCCCGGGCGATGGCGTCGATCATCGCGGTGTTGTCGGTGCCGTGGCAGCTCGCCTGCACGATCACGCCGCGCTGGAGGCCGAGGAAGTCGTGCAGCTTCAGCAGGTGCTCGTAGGGGGCGTCGGGCGGGGTGTAGCTGCGGTCCGGGGCGTAGGGGAAGACGTCGGCCGGGCCGAAGACGTGGCAATGGGCGTCGCAGGCATTCGGCGGCAGCGCGTGCCGCGGCTTGACGGGATTCGGGTCGGGAGGGAGGCAGCTCTTCATGGCTCTTCAGTCGTTCGGGAGGTCGTCGATGTAGCGCAAGCCGGCGTCGGCCAGCTTCGGGCGCATGTCGTAGATGTCGAGGCCCAGTTCGCCCGCGGCGAGGCGCTCGCGCTTGGATTCCTCGTTGAGCGCGCGCTTGCGCGCGGCGGCGATGGCGGTATCGACGGCGGCGTGGGCCACCACCACCACGCCATCGTCGTCGGCCACGATGGCGTCGCCCGGCTTCACCAACTGGCCGCCGATCACCACCGGCACGTTGACCGAGCCAAGCGTGGCCTTCACGGTGCCGCGCGCGTGCACGGCGCGGGCCCAGACGGGAAAGCCCATCTTGCGCAGTTCGGCGCTGTCGCGCACGCCGGCGTCGATCACCAGGCCGACCACGCCACGCGACATCAACGAGGTGGCGAGCAGGTCGCCGAACATGCCGTCGGTGTTCTCCGTCGTGCAAGCCACCACCAATACGTCACCGGGACGGCACTGCTCCACCGCCACGTGCAGCATCCAGTTGTCGCCGGGCTGGGCGAGCACCGTCACCGCCGAACCGGCCACGCAGGCGTCGCGCTGGATCGGCGCGATCGGCGGCTGCAGCAGGCCGATGCGGCCCTGCGCCTCGTGTACCGTCGCCACGCCCATCGAACCCAGCGACTGCGCCTGCTCGGGGGTGATCGACGGACGGTTGCGAACGACGACGCCGATCATGCCAGCGTGCCCTGCGTCACGTGCGGGAACACGCGCTGGTAGGCTTCGGCATAGGTGATCTTGAAGTCGGAGTTGCGCGTGGCCTGCGCGCCGCGCTGGAGGCCGACGCGCGTGTAGTACTCCCACAGGTGCTCCTGCGCGCGCATCGTTTCGAAGGCGGCCTTCTTCTTGTCCCACACCGAGGTGATGTCGAGGAACAGTTCCGGCTTCCACTCGCACTGTTCCGGCTGGTGCGGTTCGAACAGGAACACGGGCGGCGCGCCGATCACCGGCACCTCCGGATCGTGGCCATGGGCCTGGGCGACCACGCGGGCCTCCTGGGCGACGTGCGTGGCCAGCGGATGGTCGAAGTTGTACGGGTCCTTCAGCGAGTGGCTCAGCACGAAAGACGGACGCAGCTCGCGATAGACCTTGGCCAGGTGGAACACCACGTCGAGGTCGGCGCGCATCGGGTAGTCGCCGATGTCGAGGAATTCCACGCTGGCACCGAGGATGCCGGCGGCTTCCTCGGCTTCGCGGCGGCGATCGGTCTTTACCTTTTCCATCGTCATGCCCGGCTGGCGCCACAGTTTGGCGGACTCGCCACGCTCGCCGAACGACAGGCAGACGATGTGCACTTTCCAGCCTTTCTCGGCGTGCAGCGCGATGGCGCCGCCGGCTCGCCAGACGAAGTCGGCGGAATGGGCGCTCACGACGAGCGCGGTGCGGTTCTCGGACATGGGGGACTCCGTGGGAAAAGGGAGGGATCAGGCGGACGGACCGGCCCAGATCGAGGGAGAGACGGGCACGCTGCCACGCATCAGCAGGCGCGCGGTGCGCAACAGGGCGGCGCGCACGACGCGGTCGCCCTCCAGGCCGAGTTCGACGCTGAACTCGCCCGTGGGATGTTCGATGGACAGGGTGCGCGAGTCGCCCTCCCCCGGCGACGCCACGTCGTGGGCGACCGTGCCCGGCAGCACCGCCGCGGTGGCGACGGTGACGGCACCCAGCACGCCGATGGACGTGTGCACGTCTTTCGGGATGAAGGTGCGCGTGCCGATCGCGCCGCCGTGCGCGGCCTTCGACACGAGCGTGATCTTGGGTACCGGCTTCTTCGTCACGTCGCCGAGATTCATCAGCGGGCCGGCCTTCAGTCGCAGCGCTTCGATGCGCGCCTTGAGCGCGGCGTCGGCGTCGAGGTCGGCAGGCGATTCGTCGCCGCGCACGCCGAGGGCGGCGGCGTTGACGATCATCACCGGCATACCGTTGTCGATCAGCGTCACTTCCACGCCGTCGATCGTGTCGCGCAGGTTTCCCGTGGGCAGCAGGCTGCCGGCCAGCGAGCCTTCGGTGTCGAGGAAACCGCAGGTCACCGGTGCCGCGGGGCGCGGTACGCCGTCGATCCGCGCCTCGCCGTCGTACCGCGGGCGCCGGTCGGGCGTGAGGATGGTGATCTCGGCGACCACGCCGGTATTCACCGTGCGCACGCGACGCGTGGTGGTGCCTTCGTCGGCCCGCAGCAGGCCCGCCTCGATCGCCGCCGGCAAGGCGGCCGCGAGCATGTTGCCGCAGTTGGGGGTGGTGTCGACCGAGGCGTCGGCGATGCCGACCTGGCCGAACAGGAAATCGAGGTCGGCGGCATCGTCGGCCGGGATGGACAGGATGCCGACCTTGCTGGTGAGCGACTTGGCGCCGCCCAGCCCGTCGATCTGGCGGTCGTCCGGCGAGCCCATGGCGGTGAGGATCACCGCGTCGCGGGTCGCCGTGTCGGCGGGAAGGTCTCCGGCGAGGAAGAACGGCCCCTTGGAGGTGCCGCCGCGCATGTACCAGCAGGGAATTTCGTAGGACATCGGTCGATACGCCATCACGGTATGGCTGTGATGGTCGTCACCCCCGCCCGGGCGAACAACGCGATCCGCCGCTTATCTGATATGCATGAATTGCATGTCACCGTTCAAAACATGCATATGTTGCAATGCACAACGAGCCGTCAGGCGTCCGGGTTGAGCCGGCCTTCGGCGATCAGCTCGTCGACCAGTTCGAGCGCGCGCTCGGTGATCGAACTCATCGGACGCTGGGTGGGCGTGGCCACCACGAGGCGGGTCATGATGCTGGGCATCACGATGGGCACCGCTTGCAGGCCGTGGTCGCCACGACGGGCGAACAACGCGTTGCGCGAGAGCACGCCGTAGCCGAGCCCGCGCTCCACCAGGTCGAGCAGCGATCGCACGGAATCGATTTCCAGGCGGATGTCGAGCGCCACGCCGTACCGCGCGGCATCGGCTTCGATCAGCTGGCGCACCGAATGGAGCGGCGAGGGGATGATCAAAGGGTACTGGGCCAGCGTGGCCAGCGGCACCTTGTCCGGCATGCCTTCGCGCGAACTGCCGATGAGATGCAGCATTTCCGAATGCACGTGCCGGAAGCGCATGTTGGCGTTGACCGCCGGGTTGTAGAGCAGCGCGCAGTCCAGGCGCCCCAGTTGCAGCCATTCGAGCAGGCTCGCGCTGAGGGCTTCCACCACGCTGATCTGCGCGGCGGGATAGCGCTCGCGGAAGCGCGTGACCAACTCCACCGTGAGCAGCGAACCCACGCTCGGCGGCACGCCGATGGCGAGCTTGCCGCCCTGCACGCCACGCACGCTGCCCAGGGAAAGCCTTGCCACCTCCACCTGACGCAGGATGCCGCGCCCGTGTTCGACGAGTTCGCGGCCGGCCTCGGTGGGCACCACGCCGCGTCCGTTGCGTTCGAGCAGATGGGTGCCCAGCTCGATCTCGAGCTGGCGTACCTGGCGGCTGAGCAGCGACTGCGACACGTCCAGCGTCGCCGCGGCACGCGTGAGGCTGCCGAACTCGACGATGCGGATGAAGCTTTGCAGGTGTTTGAGGTCCAAGGTCACGGCGCACGGCAGCCTGTGTCGGCCCGATTATGGACCGTGACCCGTGTCATGCGTATCACGGGCTGCCGGGGCCGCCCAGGTTCAGCATCACGCGCAGGCCCACGACGATATCGTTGGACGACACCTTCTTCACGCCCACGGTGTTCCCGAGGATGTCCGGGTGCACGATGTACTGCAGGTTCGGCACGAGGCTCAGCGCCGGGGTCAACTTGTAGCTGTAGTTCAGTTCGGTCATCAGCTCGTCGCGCTTGAACGTGCCGGTGCCGTGGTTCTTCACGATGGTGTCGTTCTCGAAACCCACCGCCTTGCGGCTGAAGCGGAACCACGTGGCCTGGAAGCCGAGCGAATCCGTGGGCCGGGTGGCGGACAGGCCCGTCCAGAGGAAGCCCGCGGTGGACTGCAGCGTATAGGTCTCGGCATTGTCGAGCGGGCCGGTCAGCGAGCCGAAGACGGCGAGGTTGCGCGTGTCGCTGTTCGGGTCGGGCTTGTAGACCACCTGGTCGCCGAGCACGTAGAGGCCATAGCGCCCGCCGGCGTAGTTGCGCGCCGCGCCGCCCAGCAGCGCGCGGTGCTGGCCCTTCGCGTTGAGCTCGGGGTCGGTGAAGTCGGCCGAGTTGTACCAGCCGCCGATCTTCAGGTGGCGCGGGTACGGGTCGGTCTTGAACGAGGTTTCGTAACCCACCTCCACCGGCACCATCACGCCCGTGGAATCGTGGAAGCCCCACACCAGGCCGTGGTTGTTGCGACGCTCCGGATTGATCTCGAACGCACCGATCGACACGTAGCGCGCGTCGGGCTCGTATTTCACGCGGGCGCCCCAATTCACGTAGGGAAACCCGCTGAAGCCGCCGGTGGTGTTGGTGAGCTGGTAGGGACAGTCCGGCGCGCTGACGAAACGGCAGCCGTAGGTCGAGCGGGCGAATTGCCACGTGGCATTCATGCGGCCGGCCATGAGGTTGACGTGGTTGTCCCACTGCTGCTCCCAGCTCAGCTGGGCGAGCTGCCACTGGCGCTTCGGATACCAGTAGCCCTGGATCTTCTGGATCACGCCGATGTCGTCGGCCGCCACGCTGTGGCCGTAATAACGCGCGAAGGTGAGGCGGATGGTGCCGCCTTTGATGCCGAACAGCTTGCCCGTATCGAAGTCGGCACCGCCGACCGCGCCGCCGCCGTTGGTCGCACCGACGCGTTCGCCGCCACGCACGCTCGCGGCCCAGTCGTTGGCCCAGACGAAGCGCAGCTTCACGCCTTCGTCCTTCAGGCGCTCGACGACGTTGTCGTCGCTCTCCGGCGCGGTCGCGGGCACGGTCTGCGCGTGCGCGGCGGACGCACCGAGCAGTGTGAGAAACGCAAGAACGGAGACGAGACGGTATGACATGGACGTGGGTTCCCCCCAGCAAGAACGGGGGCATCCTCGCCGCCGCGCTCGTGTGGGAACAACGCGAAGCGGCGATTATCAGATATGCAAGTTACTCATGACTTTGGTTACGCCATGATGTTTGTGCATTGCACAATCCGTGGAACCGGGCGGCAAGACGGCTTCCACAGCCTAACATGCGCATTTTCGGCAAGATGTCCATGCGGTACCGCAACACGCCTCGCCAGGCCCCGGCGACCCTCGCCGTGGGCACCGGCCAGCGCCGGTGCCCACCACCGTGAAACCCGGTTTTCGCTCCGAGTCCCATCCGGTGTCGCGGGCGTAGAATGGCGCCACATTGCCACCATCGACGAGCGTGCCATGAGCGACACCAAGGTTCCCGGCATCGAGCCATACGACAGCCCTGCCGGCGGTTGGGGCGCTTTGGGCGCCGTGGCCCGCGCCCTCAGCGGCCAGATGGCCATCGCGCGCGAGTCCATGGCGCTGCACAAGGTCAACCAGCCCACGGGGTTCGACTGCCCCGGCTGCGCCTGGCCCGATCCGAAGGAGACCTCCTCGTTCGAGTTCTGCGAGAACGGAGCCAAAGCCGTCTCCTGGGAAGCCACCGCCAAGCGGGTACGCCCCGAGTTCTTCGCCAGCAACCCCGTGAGCGAGCTGTGGAAACTCAGCGACTACGCGCTGGAAGGCCTCGGCCGCATCACGCACCCGATGGCCTACGACGCCGCGACCGACACCTTCAAACCGGTGGAGTGGGACGAGGCCTTCCGCCGCATCGGCGCCGCCTTGCGCGCGCTGCCCGATCCGAACATGGCCGAGTTCTACACGTCCGGCCGCGCGTCGAACGAGGCCGCCTTCCTCTATCAGCTGTTCGTTCGCGAGTACGGCACCAACAATTTCCCCGACTGCTCGAACATGTGCCACGAGGCCACGAGCGTGGGCTTGCCCAGGTCGGTGGGCTCCGGCAAGGGCACCGTGACGCTCGAGGATTTCGACCACTGCGACGCGATTTTCAGCTTCGGTCACAACCCCGGCACCAACCATCCACGCATGCTCACCACCTTGCGCGCCGCCTCGCTGCGCGGCGTGCCGATCGTGGTGATCAACCCCCTGCCCGAGCGCGGCCTCGAACGGTTCACCTCGCCGCAGCATCCGGCCGAGATGCTCACGGGCAAGTCGACGCGCATCGCGTCCACTTACTACAAGGTGAAGGTCGGCGGCGACATCGCCACGCTCAAGGGCATGATGAAATCGCTCATCGCCGCCGACGAGCGCGCGCGGGACGCCGGCGAGGAACCGGTGCTCGACCACGAGTTCATCCGCGACAACACCCTCGGCTTCGACGCCCTCGCCGACGACGTGCGCCGCACCGAATGGGCCGACATCGAGCGCGCCTCGGGCCTCACCCGCGCGGAGATCGAGCACGCCGCGGACATCTACGCGCGCGCGAAGAACGTGATCGTCTGCTACGGCATGGGCATCACCCAGCACAAGCACGGCACCGAGAACGTCCAGCAGATCGCCAACCTCTTGCTCCTGCGCGGCAACATGGGCCGCCAGGGCGCGGGCATCTGTCCCGTACGCGGCCACAGCAACGTGCAGGGCGACCGCACGGTAGGCATCACCGAGAAGCCCAACGCCGAACTCAACGACGGCATCCGAAAGACCTACGGATTCGAGCCGCCGACCGCGCACGGTCACGACGCCGTGGCGTCGATCCTCGCCATCCGCGAAGGGCGCTCCAAGGCGATGGTCGCGCTGGGCGGCAATCTCGCCGTGGCGATGCCCGATACCGAGGAAACCTTCGAGGCGATGCGCAGGCTCGATCTCGCGGTGCACATCACCACCAAGCTCAACCGCTCGCACCTGCTGCTGGCCAAACAGTCGTTCATCCTGCCCTGCCTGGGCCGCACCGAACTCGACGAGCAGGCCGGCGGGCCGCAGTCGGTGACGGTGGAGGATTCCATGTCGATGGTGCACGCCTCCGCCGGCTCGCTGACGCCCGCGTCCGAGCACCTGCGCTCCGAGCCGTGGATCGTCGCCGGCATCGCCAAGGCCACGCTGCCGGCGACGAAGGTCGACTGGGATCGCCTCGTCGGCAACTACGACTTCATCCGCGACGATATCGAAAAGGTCTTTCCGATCTTCTTCGACTTCAACGAACGGGTGCGCGTGCCCGGCGGCTTCCGCCTGCGTGTCGCCGCCAGCGAGCGCGACTGGGCCACGCCGGAAAAGCGCGCGCACTTCCTGCTGGCACCGGGGCTGGACGAAGACCCCGGCACGCCGAAGAACGGCCTGGTGCTTACCACGATCCGCTCCCACGACCAGTACAACACCACGATCTACGGCCTGAACGACCGCTACCGCGGCGTGAGCGGACGCCGCGACGTGGTGTTCATGCACGAGAAGGACCTGGCCGCGCGTGGCCTGAAGCACGGCGACCGCATCGATATCTTCGCCACCGGCGCCAACGTGGCCGACGGCCGCCAGCGTGCGGTACGCGGCTACACCGCCGTGGCCTACGACATCGCCGAGGGTTCGGTGGCGATGTATTTCCCCGAGGGCAACGCGCTCATCTCGCTGGAAAACCACGACGGTCATTCGGGTACGCCCACCTACAAGTCGGTGCCGGTGCGTATCGAGGCCTCCACCTTGCCACCCGACCCTTCGCACCGGCGCAAGACCGCGCATGCGTGACGAGGGCGTACCGCCCGCCGGCTGCGCCACGCGGCCGGTGTGGCGCGTCGAGGGCGGCCGCATCGCGGAAGACGTCGACCGGCTCGCCGAGGAGGTGCCCGTCGCGATGCACGTCGACGGGGAACCGTTCGCGGTGATGATGGCCTCGCCCGTGGATATCGAGGATTTCGCGCGGGGATTCGCGTTGACCGAGGGACGGGTGGCGTCGATCGGCGACATCGCTTCGATCGACGTGCGCGAGGTGCTGGAAGGCGTGCTGGTCGATGTGCGACGGGCATCGCCGGCGAAGCCGCCTGCCACGAAAAGCGCGGAGCGGCTCATGCCGGGGCGAAGCGGATGCGGGATGTGCGGTTCCCGCGAACTCGAAGACGTCGTGCGGCATCCGGCGCCCGTCGCTGAAGGTCCCGTCCTCGATGCCGCGGCGGTCGAGCGCGCATTGCAAGGCCTGCGCGAACGTCAACCCATCAATGCCTTCACCGGTTCGGTGCACGCGGCGGCATGGGCGCGCGCGAACGGCGACATCGTGCTCGTGCGCGAGGACGTGGGGCGGCACAACGCGCTGGACAAGCTCATCGGTGCGATGAGCGTCGAAGGCATCGGCACGCGGGACGGCTTCGTGGTGATCACCAGCCGCGCGAGCTACGAGATGGTGACGAAGGCGGCCGTGGCGGGCATGGCCGTGGTCGTAGCGATTTCGGCGCCGACGGCGTTGGCGGTGCATCTGGCGCGCGAGTGCCGGGTCACGCTCATCGGCTTCGCGAGGACGGGACGGTTCAACGTCTATAGCCATCCCGAGCGTTTGCTCGATCCTGAATCGCGGACAGGGTCCGCTCCCACCCTTCGGTAGCCGACTTTCCTACCGAAGGGTGGGAGCGGACCCTGTCCGCGATTCAGGACTTGCGACGGCGCAAGCTATCCTTCACGTCGACGTCGAACAGCACCCGTGTCGCTGCCGTGTTGTTTCCCGAAATCTCGAATACCAAACCATCCTTGCTCGGCAACCGCGACTTCAATTCCAGCAGCTGCGCTCGCGGCACCTCCAGCCGCCACTCGTGCGCCGAACCGTCCAACGACACCTCCCCATCCGTCGCATCGATGGCGTAGCGCATCGTGAACGCTCTTCCGAACGCCGTGGACCCGAGCAGCGCCACGTCGCCGAGCAACTCCGCCAGCTCGTCTTCGTCGACCCTGATGCGGATCGTGTCGTTTTCCAGTTGCACCCTCATGCGTTCGCCTCCTGCCATTCGTCGGGGGTATTGCAGTTGACCAGCCCGCGCGTGTCCAGACCGTCGATCGGAAGCACGTCTCCCGCAAGCCGCGCACGCAACGCGAACGGTGAACGCCCTCTCGGATCGGCCTCTTCCATCATCCGCTCGAGCAGTCCACGCATGTCGTCGTCCAGGCGAAGCATCATGGGCATCGGATGCTGCGACCAGCACGCCGCACGCGCGGAGCTTGCCATCAGGGGCAAGAGCACGTCGGGATGAAGGCGCGGCATGTCCACGGGCACGATCAGCCATGCGCCGTCGGGAAGCACCGACGCGGCGCTGGCGATGCCGCCCAGCGGCCCGGCCTGTACGTAACGGTCCGGGATGCCTCCCGGCCGCGTGCCACTCACGTCCACGCGTTGCACACCGGACGCCCGCAGGATGCGCGTGGTGCGATCGAGCAGCGTCTCGCCATCGACGGTCAGCATGGCCTTGTCGCGGCCCATGCGCGAGGAGAGTCCACCGGCGAGGATGAGGCCGCCGATCACGGGGCGTCGGCGGGATCGAGCGGCCACGCGGTGACGACGTCGCCGAAGGCGTTCGCAGCCGTCAGCCAGACATCCGCACGGGTGAACGGCGCGATGCGATAGGCGGCCTGCACGGCCAGCAGCGACGCCTCCGGCTCCCCACCGTCGGAGCGGATGGTGCCGAGCTGGAAATGGTGCATGCCCTCGCGCACCGCCGGCGCCTCGGCCAGGCGCAGGCGAAGGGGTTGTTCCGGCGCCATGCCGGCCATCGCACGCAACACCGGCGCGGCGAAGAAACGGTAGCCGGTCGCCACCGCGATGGGATTGCCGGGCAGGCCGATCACCAACGGGCCGTCGTCGAATCGTGCGGCCATCAGGGGTTTCGCCGGACGGATCGCCACCTTGTGGAACAGCTCGCGCGCGCCGAGCGACGCCAGCGTCGTCGGCACGAAATCGAAACGTCCGGCGGAGACGGCGCCGGTGGTGAGAATGAGGTCGGCCTCGGCATCCAGCGCCACGCGGAGCGCATGGCGGAACGCATCGCCGGTATCCGGTACGCGAGCGCGGGCCACCACCGTCGCACCCCAGCGCGCGAGGCTCGCCATGAGATAAGGGCCGTTGGAGTCGTGGATGCCGCCCTCGGGTAGCGGGCCATCGGCATGCAGCTCACTGCCGGTGGTGATGACCGCCACGCGGGGTCGCCTCGCCACGGTGACGCCATCGACACCGAGGGCCGCGAGCAGCATGATCGCGGCGGCGTCGATGCGTTTTCCCGCCGGAAACGCGATGTCGCCGACGGCCACGTCGTCGCCGGCGCGACGGATGTTCAGGCCGGGCGTCTCGTCGCGAAGCAGGCGCACGACGTCGCCGTCGCGTTCGCAACGTTCGACGGGAACGACGGTGTCGAAACCCTCCGGGATGCGCGCGCCGGTGGCGATCTCGCAGGCTTCCGCGCCCGGATAGGCGGCCGTCGCATCGCCGGCCGCGTGTATCGCGGCGACGTGGAACGTGCGTCCCGCGCGCCATCCCTCGTCGGACACGCGCAAGGCGAAGCCGTCCATGGCCGAATTGTCGAAGCCCGGCAACGCGAGCGGGCTGACGACGTCGGCGGCAAGGATGCGGCCCATCGCGTCGTCCAGCCGCACGTTTTCATCGTCCAGGCGCGGCGTAGCGGCGATGAGCAGGGACAGCGCGTCGGGGTAGGCGATCATGGGGCAAGACTACATCGCCGGTACGATCGGCTCCCACCCCTCCGGTAGCCAGCTTGACGAAGCCTGGCCCCGGAGGGGTGGGAGCGGACCGTGTCCGCGAATCCTACGAAGCGCATCACGCGGACTTGCGCGACCCCTCCTGCACCGCCGCCGGCCGGTAGGCATGGAACGCCACCGTGGCCGACGCCCGTCCCTGGCTCAGCGAGCGCAACGCCGTGCTATACCCGTCGAGCTGGGCCAACGGCACGTCGGCGTCGATCTCCGTGCGTTCCTGGCGATCGGTGAGGTTGACGATCTGGCCGCCCCGCCGTTGCAGGTCGCCCAGCACGTCGCCCACCGCCACGCCCGGTGCGCTCACCGAGACGCGCATCACCGGTTCGAGCAGCACGGTGCCGGTCGCCTCCAGCGCCGCCTTCACCGCCATCTGCGCGGCACGATGGAACGCGCCCTCGTTGGAGTCCACCGCATGCGCCTGGCCGTCGAGCACCAGCACCTCGGCGCCCACCACCGGATAGCCGCGCGGCCCGTTCAGCAACGCCGAGTGCACGCCCTTCTCCACCGCCAGCTGGAACGGCTTGGGAATGACGCCACCCGTGGTGCGATCCTCGTAGCGGTTGGCGTCGCCTTCCACCGGCGACACCGACAGCACCACGCGCGCGTACTGGCCGCTGCCCCCGGTCTGCTTGGCGAGCTTGCCCTCCACGGGACCCGACGCGCGGGCCGGCGTTTCCTGGTAAGCCACGCGCGGCGAACCGGTGCGCACCTGCACGCCCCACTCGCGGCGCAGGCGTTCCACCATCACTTCCAGGTGGAGTTCGCCCATGCCCCAGACCAACGTCTCGCCGGTATCCGGGTCGGTGCCCACGCGGAAGGACGGGTCCTCCTGCGCGAGACGCGCCAGCCCGTTGCCGAGCTTGAGCAGGTCCGCCGATTTTTCCGGGGACAGCCGCCAGGAAAGCACCGCCGGTTGCGCCTGGATGGCTTCCAGCCGCACGCGATGCTGCGAGTCGGACAACGTCTCGCCCGTGGCCACGTCCTTCCAGCCCGCGATGGCGACGATGTCGCCCGCCTCGGCGGATTCCACCGCTTCGGTCTCGTCCGCGCGCACCACGGCCAGCCGGCCGACGCGCTGCACGCGATCGGTACCGCTGCGCCACACGGCGTCGCCGACGTGCAGGCGACCCGCATACACGCGCACGAAGGCCAGCGGACCATGCGATTGGTTCACCACCTTGAAGACGAGCGCGGCCAGCGGCGCGTCCGCGTCGGGCGCGACCGAAGTGTCGCCGTCGTCGGTGTGCGCGGGCACGGCGGGACGATCCGCCGGGGACGGCAGATAGGCCACGAACGCGTCGAGCAGCGGCTCGATGCCGACGTTGCGGAACGCCGAGCCCGGCAGCACCGGCTGGCCGAGGCCCGCGAGCGTGCCGCGACGCAAGGCGGCCATCAGTTCGTCGGCGTCGATGGGCCGTTCGGCGAGCCACGCTTCGGCCAGGGTCTCGTCGCGATCGGCCACGGCGGCCACCAAGTCGGCGCGCGCGGCGGCGTGCGTCGCGCGTTCATCGTCGTTCCATGCATGCACGCTCGGCTTGCCGGCGTCGTCGAAACGCCAGATGCGCTCGCCGACCAGGTCCACGAGCCCCACGATGTGCTCGCCGTCGATCACCGGCAACGCCACCACCCACGGATTCGCGCCGAGCTTGTCGCGCATCTGCGCGACCGTCGCGTCGAAGTCCGCGCCGGGGCGATCCATCTTGTTGACGAACGCCATCAGCGGCACGCCATGGCGGCGCGCCTGGTGCCATACGGTTTCCGACTGCGGCTGCACGCCGGCGACGCCCGAAAACACCACCACGGCGCCGTCGAGCACGCGCAGCGAGCGCTCCACCTCGATGGCGAAGTCGATGTGTCCGGGAGTATCGATGAGCGTGAGGCGATGCGGCTGGCCGCCTTCCGGCGTCCAGTTCGCGCGCACGGCGGCGGCGCCGATCGTGATGCCACGCTCGCGCTCCAGTTCCATGTGGTCGGTGGTCGTGGCGCCGTCGTGCACTTCGCCGGTGCGATGGATCGTGCCGGTCTTGTAGAGCAGGCGTTCGGTCAGCGTCGTCTTGCCCGCGTCGACGTGCGCGATGATGCCGAGGTTGCGCCAACGGCCGACGGGAATGGTGTCTCGGGTACTCATGGTTGAACGGTTCCTTCAAGGATCGCCAGGGGCTCGATGCGTGGGGCTCGAGCGAGGCACTCCCCGAGGCTTTCCCGTCGCCCCTGGCGTGAGCGGAACGGGTCAGGATCGGGGTTCGCGGCGGTTCTTCATGGCACGTTGCTCCGGTTTCGAGAGGCAAAAAAAAGCACCCTTGCGGGTGCTTTTGGGTATTCGGCGGGAATCGGGGCGACGTCTTACGACGACGCTCCGCCCGACCCGGCGCGCGCGCACCCGCGACGCGCCCGGAAGGCGATCGTTGGCAGGTGGATCAATGCGTGCTTGCACGGGGACATGGATGGCTCCGGGTTCGAGGGGCGGATGCTACGCCGGCGCTTCGCTGGCGGCAACCGCTGGTTCGCTATGTAAGGACGCAATACCGGGTTTCAAGGGATGAGGGCCGATGACCCTTTGCCGATACGATCGGCTCCCACCCCTCCGGTAGCCAGGTCGCCGGGTTTCGGCGACCTGGCTACCGGAGGGGTGGGAGCGGACCGTGTCCGCGAATCCTGCGAAGCGCTACCGTCAGGGCAACGCATACGCCATCACGTAATCCCCCGACCGCGTCCCCAAGCCGCTGTGCCCACCAGCCGCGATCACCACGTACTGCTTGCCGTTGACCGAATACGACATCGGATTGGCCTGCCCGCCCGCCGGCAGGCGAGCCTTCCACAGCTCCTGGCCCGTGCGTTCGTCGATCGCGCGCAGGTAGTCGTCCGCCGTGGCGCCGATGAAGACCAGCCCACCGCGCGTGGTCATGTTGCCGCCGATGTTGAAGATGCCCGTCGGCAACGGCGCGTTGACGTGCGTGCCGAACGGTCCGGTATCGCGCGTGGTGCCGATCGGACGTTCCCACACGAGCTTGTGCGTGACCAGGTCGATGGCGGCCAGCGTGCCCCACGGCGGCGGATTGCACGGCACGCCGATGGGATTGAGCCACGGATGCACCTTGCCGACGTACGGGGTGCCGTATTGCGGGGCCAGTCCACCGCCCACCGGCGGCTCGTTGCCCGTGCCGTCCCACGGCTTGACCAGTCCCTTCGCTTCGGCGGGCCCACGTGGCGCGAGGCTGATCATGAAGGGGATGTAGTTCGCGTTGGCGATCACCAGCTTGTTGAACGGATCGATCGATGCGCCGTGCCAGTCGATCACGCCGTCGAACGCGGGGTACACGATGGTGTCGCTCAACTGCGGCGGCGTGAACTGGCCCTTGTAGACCGCCTTGCGGAACTGGATGCGGCACATGAGCTGGTCGAACGGCGTGGCACCCCACAGCTTGCGCTCGCTGAGGTCCTCGGGCGTGAGCGACGGCATGCCGGTCGAATACGGCTGTGTCGGCGAGGTGTGGTCGCCGGGCACCGCACCTTGCGGCACCGGCTTTTCGGTCACGGCCGTCACCGGCTGGCCGGTGCGGCGGTCGAGCACGAAGAACTCGCCGCGCTTGGTGGTCTGCACCAGGGCGGGAATCGTGCCGCCGGCGCCGGGCAGGTCCACCAGCGACGGGCCGGTCGGCACGTCCATGTCCCACAGGTCGTGGTGCGTGTTCTGGAACACCCACTTCGGCTCGCCCGTCTCGATGTCCAGCGCCACCGTGGAACTGGAGTACTTCTCGTCGAACGGACGGCGATGCCCGCCGAAGTAATCGGGGGTGGCGTTGCCCATGGGCAGGTAGACCATGCCCAGGTCCGGATCGGCCGTGTACACGCCCCACGCGTTCGGCGTGCCGCGGGTGAGTTGGTCGTTCGGGCCAGGCTGCCAGTTCTGCGGATCGTGGCCGACGTCCCAGGCCCAGACGAGCTTGCCGGTGAGCGGGTCGAACGCGCGCACCGCGCCGGACGGTTCGTTCTCGGCCTGGTTGTCGTACACCCAGCCGCCGAGGATCGCGCGATCCTTCAACACCAGCGGCGGCGAGGTCACGAAATGGAAACCGGCCGGCACGTGGCCGAGATACTGCGTCAGCGAGACGAAGCCGTGCTCGCCGAAGTCTTCGCACGGCTTGCCGGTATCCGCGTTCAACGCCATCAGTCGCGCATCGAGCACCGGGGCCAGGATGCGGCGCGGACAGTCGGTGGTCGTGCCCGCCGGCGCTTCGTAATAGGCGACGCCGCGGCAGGCGAGGTAGACGTCGGCGTCCGTGTTCGCCTTGGGATCGAAGCTCCACTTCTTCTGCCCGGTCGCCGCGTCGAACGCCACCACCCAGCTGTGGCCCGTGCAGACGTAGAGCGTGTCGCCCACCTTGATCGGCGTGTTCTCGAAGTTGAACTCATGGCCCGCGTCGGTGCCGCCCTTGTCTTCGCCCGGGCGGATCGTGTCGCCGGTGCGCGCCGTCCAGGCGAGCTTGAGGTTCTTCACGTTACCCGCGTTGATCTGGTCCAGCGGCGAGAACCGGTCGCCTTTCGCCGTGCGGCCGTAGAACTGCCAGTCGCCATCGGGCACGGAGGTATCCGCGCCATCGGGAAGGTTGCGTGCCACCGCTTCGCCGCGCGTACCCACCGGCTGCATGAACCCCGCCGTGCCGACGGCGATGCACGCCAGCACGGCGACGATCACGGCGACGGTGCCTCCGCGCCTCGGCGTCAGCCTGCGGCGGACCCAGGGCATCAGCAGGTAGATGCCCAGCAACATCGGCACGAACAGGCGCGGTTCGAGCGACCACCCGTCGAGGCCCACTTCGCCGACGGCCCACACGACGGTCGCGAGCAGGGTCAACGCGTACAACCAGAGCGCCCCCGACGATCCACGCCACAAAAGCACGCCGGTGGCGAGTACCGCCGCACCGGCGATGAGGTAATAGAACGAGCCGCCCAGGGCGACCAGCCAGACGCCGCCCGCGGCGAGCAGGAACCCGAGGATGGCGATCGCCGCGCCACTGATGCGTGGCGGGCGAGGTGATGAAATGATCGTCGACATGGCGCTTCTCCGAAAGAACGTGCGACTCGCAGCACGTCGCGCCGGGTCGCGCTAAGCTGATAAAGATAACCACGGCAGGTATAGGTGCCGTGTAGATCGTCTTTTCTCCCCACGGAGCTATCCCCATGCGATACGTCAAGTTCGGCAAGACAGGCCTCGAGGTGTCACCGCTCGTGCTCGGCTGCATGACCTACGGCATTCCCGACCGCGGCAACCATGCATGGACCCTCGACGAAGAGCAGAGCCGACCGTTCATCCGCAAGGCGCTCGACCTGGGCATCAACTTTTTCGACACCGCCAATGCCTATTCCGACGGCACCTCGGAAGAAATCGTCGGACGCGCGCTGAAGGATTTCGCGCGTCGCGACGAGGTGGTGATCGCGACGAAGACGTTCTACCGGTGGGGCAAGGGGCCGAACCTCGGAGGCCTCTCGCGCAAGGCGATCTTCCACTCGGTGGACGATTCGCTGTCGCGTCTGGGCACGGACTACGTCGACCTTCTTCAGATCCATCGCTTCGACCCGACCACGCCCGTCGAGGAAACCCTCGAGGCGCTGCACGACGTGGTCAAGTCGGGGAAGGCGCGCTACATCGGCGCATCGTCGATGCACGCATGGCAGTTCGCGAAGATGGTCTACACCTCGCGCCTGCACGGGTGGACGGAATTCGTGAGCATGCAGGACCACTACAACCTCCTCCAGCGCGAGGAAGAGCGCGAGATGATCCCGTTCTGCGTCGACCAGGGCATCGCGGTGATTCCGTGGAGCCCGCTCGCCCGCGGCCGCCTCACGCGCGACTGGGACGAAACCAGCTTCCGTCAGGACAACGACGTGTTCGGCGGCACGCTCTACAAGAGCACGGAAACCTCCGACCGCGCCATCGTCGGGGCGGTGAAAAAGGTCGCCGAAGAACGCGGCGTGCCGCGCGCGCAGGTGGCGCTGGCGTGGGTGGCGCAACGTCGTGGCGTTACCGCGCCGATCGTGGGGGCATCGAAGCCGCAGCACCTGGACGACGCGGTGGCGGCGATCGAGCTGACGCTTTCCGGGGAAGAGGTCGCGATGCTGGAAGGCGCTTACGCGCCGCATCCGGTCGAGGGATTCCAGTAGGCCTCGCTCCGACGGTTCGCCGATGCGATCGGCTCCTACCCCTTCGGTCGCCGCCTTGCTACCGAAGGGGTGGGAGCCGATCGCATCGGCGAATCCTACGGAGCCCGACCACCACGATGCATCGCCCCTTCGATGGCATCAGCCGTATTCCGTGTCCCGTCCTCGACGCGCAGACGGTTGGATGCACGCATCGCCCGGTCGCGAGTCAATGCTTCGCCAAGAAGGCCACGAAGCATGACCGCGGCCCGATCCGCCCGATACCTCCACGCGGGCAACACCGCTCCCACGCCCAAGCGCGCGATGCGCGCTGCATTGTCCGGCTGGTCGAACCCGTGAGGCACCACGAGCGAAGGCCGCCCCGCCCGCAATGCCTCATGCGTCGTACCGATGCCGCCGTGATGCACGATCGCGGCGGCGCGCTCGAACAAGGCACCGTGGGGTGCGTAGTCCACGGCAAATACGCTCTCGTGCCATGCGCCCAGGCGCTCGCGCAGCACCGGTGACCCCGTGAGCAACACCGCACGCCGATCGAGCATGCGTGCCGCTTCCATGCTCTCGCGCAGGAACGCCTCACCCGCATGCACCGCCGCCGAGCCCAGGGTGAACACCACCGGCGGCGAGCCCGCGTCGAGAAACGCACGCAGCTCCGCGTCGAGCAGGCCGTCGCCCGGTGCATACCGGCACCAGCCCGTCAGCGTCGTACGCCCTGGAGCGTCGGCAGGCAGGGCCCCCAGCAACGGCGAATACATCGCCAACACGCCATCGCGCGCGTGCTGCCCGCGATGGAACGGATCGCCCCAGGCCGACACGGGCGCCAGGCCCAGCGAACGCCGGAAGTTCCGTACCGGCGCCGTCCACGTCGACGTCACCGCCTCCGCCGCGCGCCGCAACCACGCGCCACGCCGGGGTGAACCCCGCAGGTAGCGGTCGAGCCAGGCCACGCCCGTCGCGGGTGGATCGTCGGCGGACAGGAAGACCGTCGGCGACAACACGGCCGACAACCACGTGCCGCGCGAGGTCTCGCCGAGGATCTGCCCCGCGAAGGCGAGCGTCGTGGTGACGATGGCATCGGCCTCCGCGCACGCCGGCGCGAGGGCCGCGTAACTCGCCGCTACGTCGGCCGCGGCCAGGTCTCGCACCACGAAGCGCGGCCCGCGCAGCGGATGGAAGGCCTTCGCCGCGAAGGCGGCCTTGTCGTCGGGTTCGGCGATGCCGCTCGCCGTCACGAACCCCAGGTCGGCCTCGGCCACCGCGGCACGGTGCATGGCGTGGGCGCCCACCGTCACGCGGTGGCCGCGCGAGGCCAGCTCGCGGCCCACGGCGAGAAAGGGAAACAGATCGCCCTGCGATCCGACCGTGGCGAACACGATGTGCCGTGGCTTCATCCGCCCATGGTGACGCATTTGACTTCGGCCGTCCGGACGGCTAATTTTCGCGGCGCCAGCGGTCTTTATCTTTGTATTCGAATACGAAGATAAAGCTAAGAGGGAAGCCGGTGCGAATCCGGCGCTGCCCCGCAGCGGTATGTGGAGACGACGCCGTCACGGCACTGGGGCCCCCGCCCTGGGAAGCGACGGACGAGGCGGCATCGGCGATGCCACATCCACGAGCCCGAAGACCTGCCGCAGGCCGGAGAGACGCGTCTCTCCGCCCGACCTGGGTCCGCCCTTCCCCAAGGGCGGCACCGGTTCGCCCGCGGGGGCGAAGGTCGACGGCCCATCCCACGACGCCCCGGCGCCGCGTGGCGAGCCGCCCTTCCCTCCTCTTTGCCATGAAGAGGAATGCATAGCCATGCCACACGTGACCTACCCTGGATTCCCCCGTATCGGCCGACGACGCGAATTGAAGCGCGCGCTGGAAAGCCACTGGAAGGGAGACACCACCGCCGCCGACCTGCTCGAGGTCACCTCGCGACTGCGTCATCGTCACTGGAAGCTCGCCCGCGACGCGGGCGCCGACAGCGTGCCGGTCAACGACTTCTCGCTGTACGACCACGTGCTCGATGCCGCCGTGGCGGTCGACGCCATCCCGGCACGCTACCGGGCGCTGCACGAGCGTGATCCGCTGGCCGGCTACTTCGCCATGGCCCGCGGCCGCCAGGACGGCGAGGTGGACCTGCACGCGCTGGAAATGACCAAGTGGTTCGACACGAACTACCACTACATCGTGCCGGAACTCGTCTCGGGACAGACCTTCGCGGCCCGCCCGCGAAAAGCCGTGGACGAATACGTCGAAGCCACCGCGGCGGGTCACGTCGCACGCCCCGTGCTGCTGGGTCCGGTCAGCTTCCTGCGCCTGTCGAAGACGACCGACGGCAGCGATCCGCTCGACCTGCTCGACGCCCTCCTGCCCGCCTGGCTCGGCGTGCTCGACGCGCTGGCCGATGCCGGTGCCGACTGGGTGCAGGTGGACGAACCGGTGCTCGTGCTCGACCTCGACGACGCCACCCGCGACGCGCTGCGACGCGCCCATGCGGCCATCGCCGCGCATGGCCGCACGCGCATCCTGCTCGCCACGTATTTCGGCGCCCTGGGAGCGAACCTCGAACTCGCCGCCTCGCTTCCCGTCGCGGGCCTGCACGTGGACCTCGCGCGGGCGCCGGAGCAGCTGGATGCCGTGCTCGACGCGCTACCGCCGGGACGCGTGCTCTCGGCGGGCATCGTCGACGGCCGCAACGTGTGGCTGAGCGATCCGGCCCTCATCCTTCCCCGGCTCGAAACGCTGCGCTCGCGCGTTCCCGGTGACCGCCTCTGGTTATCCACCTCGTGCTCGCTGCTGCACGTGCCGATCGACGCCTCGGAGGAAACCCGCCTGCCCGGCGAACTGGTCCGTTGGCTGTCCTTCGCGCGCCAGAAGATCGGCGAGCTGCGCCGCTATGCCGATGCCGCCGACGGCGACGACGCGGCCAGGCAGGTGCTCGCACGGCAACACGCCGTCGTCGCCGAACGGCTGGCGTCGCCGGCCGTGGTCCGCCCCGACGTGCGCGCCCGCGTGCGCGGCCTCACGCCCCAGTTCGGCCGGCGCCGTTCCGCCTTCGCCTTCCGCGCCGCCGTGCAGCGCGAGCGTTTCGGCCTGCCCGACCTGCCCACCACCACCATCGGCTCGTTCCCGCAAACCCTCGAACTGCGCCATGCCCGCGCCGCGCATCGCGCGGGCAAGCTCGACGACGGGGCCTACGCCACGATCCTGCGCGACGAGATCCGCCGCGCCGTGCGCTTCCAGGAAGAGGCCGGCCTCGACGTGCTGGTGCATGGCGAGCCCGAGCGCAACGACATGGTGGAGTATTTCGGCGAACAACTCGACGGCTACGCCTTCACCGCCCTCGGTTGGGTGCAGAGCTACGGCTCTCGCTGCGTGAAGCCCCCCATCATCTACGGCGACGTGGCCCGCCCCGCGCCGATGACGGTGGCCTGGTCGGCCTTCGCCCAATCGCTCACCGACAAGCCGATGAAGGGCATGCTCACCGGCCCGGTGACGATGCTGCAATGGTCGTTCGTGCGCGACGACCTGCCGCGCGGCGAGGTCTGCCGACAGATCGCCCTGGCCCTACGCGACGAAGTGCATGACCTGGAGAAGGCCGGCATCGGCATCGTGCAGATCGACGAACCCGCCTTGCGCGAAGGCCTGCCGCTGCGCCGGGCCGACTGGGCCGCCTATCTCGACTGGGCGGTGGAGGCGTTCCGCATCACCGCCGGCGGGGTCAGCGACGCCACCCAGGTGCACACCCACATGTGCTACTCGGAGTTCAACGACATCATCGAGGCCGTGGCCGCGATGGACGCCGACGTGATCTCCATCGAGACCAGCCGTTCGCGCATGGAACTGCTCGACGCCTTCACGCGGTTCCGCTACCCGAACGGCATCGGGCCGGGCGTGTACGACATCCACTCGCCCCGGGTGCCGGCCCAGGCCGAGATGGCCGACCTGGTGGACCGGGCGCTGCGGGTGCTCCGGCCGGACCAGCTCTGGATCAACCCGGATTGCGGGCTGAAGACCCGGGGATGGGCGGAAGTGGCCGAGGCGCTGGCGGGGATGGTGGCGGTGGCGAAGGCGGCCCGAACCAGGATCGCCGCCGCCGTCTAGGTCTCGCTTCGCGGGATTCGCCGATACGATCGGCTCCCACCCCTTCGGTAGGAAGACTGCTACCGCAGGGGTGGGAGCCGATCGTATCGGCGAACGGGGCCAGCGGCCCCCGGCGCCTTAACCACCATGCAATCGTCACCCCCGGGGTTTACCCTTGCCGCTGCAAACCGGCGCGGGGGCGTGTATCATGGCGCGCCCCTTTTATCTCTTTATCCGTAAAGAAGGATATATCCCCGCGATGAGCAACTACCTCTTCACCTCCGAGTCGGTCTCCGAAGGCCATCCGGACAAGATCGCCGACCAGATCTCCGACGCCGTTCTCGACGCCATCCTGGCCCAGGATCCGCGCGCCCGGGTGGCCTGCGAGACGCTCGTGAAGACGGGTGTCGCCATCGTCGCCGGCGAGATCACCACCAGCGCCTGGATCGACCTCGAAGCCCTCACCCGCAAGGTGATCCTCGACATCGGCTACGACTCGTCGGAAGTCGGCTTCGACGGCGAGACCTGCGGCGTGCTCAATCTCATCGGCAAGCAGTCGCCCGACATCAACCAGGGCGTGGACCGCAAGAAGCCGGAAGAACAGGGCGCGGGCGACCAGGGCCTGATGTTCGGCTACGCCACCAACGAAACCAGCGAATACATGCCGGCCGCCATCCACCTGAGCCACCGTCTCGTGGAGCAGCAGGCCAAGGTCCGCAAGAAGAAGAACTCGCCGCTGCCCTGGCTGCGTCCGGACGCCAAGAGCCAGGTCACCCTGCGCTACAACGAAGCCGGCGAAGCCATCGCCATCGACGCCGTGGTGCTTTCCACCCAGCACGATCCGGGCGTGAAGCAGAAGGACCTCGTCGAAGGCGTGCGCGAGCTGATCCTCAAGCCCGTGCTGCCGGCGAAGCTCCTGCACAAGGACACCAAGTTCCACATCAACCCGACCGGCAAGTTCGTCATCGGCGGCCCGGTGGGCGACTGCGGCCTCACCGGCCGCAAGATCATCGTCGACACCTACGGCGGCTGGGCCCGTCACGGCGGCGGCGCGTTCTCGGGCAAGGATCCGTCGAAGGTCGACCGTTCGGCCGCCTACGCCGCGCGCTACGTCGCCAAGAACATCGTCGCGGCCGGCCTCGCCGACCGTTGCGAAATCCAGGTCAGCTACGCCATCGGCGTGGCCGAGCCCACCTCGATCTCGGTGACCACCTTCGGCACCGGCAAGATCTCCGACGACAAGATCGAGAAGCTGGTGCGCAAGCACTTCGACCTGCGCCCGTACGGCATCATCAAGATGCTCGACCTGGTGCACCCGATCTACCAGCCGACCGCGTCCTACGGTCACTTCGGCCGCAAGCCGTACGAAGTGAAGGGCGCCGACGGCAGCACCTACACCGCGTTCTCGTGGGAAAAGACCGACAAGGCCGACCTCCTGCGCGACGCCGCGGGCCTGGGTGGCAAGGTCGCCCGCAAGTAAGCGGCACGATCGTCAGCGACACCTCGACGGGCGCCTTCGGGCGCCCGTTTTTCGTGGGTCTCACGGTGGCTTCATGGGCGGGATGCGACATCTTGCGGTGAAGCAACCCCAGGAGACGCCACCATGCCCATTCCCGCCCCCCGCCTGCTCGCCATCGCCTTCCTCGCCGCCTCGCTGCCGCTGGCCGTCATCGCGCAGGAAAAGGACACCCAGGGCGGCACGCCCACCGACGCGGGCTTCTTCAAGAACGCCGGCGCGTCCGGCCTGGCCGAAGTCGCATTCAGCGAGCTGGCGACGAAGCAGTCGTCGTCCGGCAAGGTGAAGGATTTCGCGCAGACCATGATCGAGGACCACGGCAAGGCCAACGACGAACTGCGCTCGCTGAAGTCCGGCGACAAGGGTTATTCGCTCGTGGACAAGCCGCTGCCCGACGCGCAGAAGGCGCTGGATGCGATGTCGCGCATGAAGGGCGCCGAGTTCGACGCGGCCTACCGCAAGCAGATGATCGCCGATCACGAGGAGGCGGTGGCGTCGTTCGAGGTGGAAATCGAGAAGGGATCGAACCCGGAGATGAAGGCGTTCGCGAAGAAGACCCTGCCGACGTTGAAGCATCACCTGGAGATGGCGAAGGCGTTGCCGACGCGCTGAGGCGATCTGCATTCGCCGATACGATCGGCTCCCACCCCTTCGGTAGGCAGGTTGCGACATCCTGCCTACCGAAGGGGTGGGAGCCGATCGTATCGGCGAAAAGCCGACGAAGCGGCATTAACCGTTGCGGTTGGAACCCGACAGCACGTCCACCCACACGGCCAGCACCAGGATCACGCCCTTGATGATCATCTGCCACGAGTTGTCGACGTCCATCAGCTGCATGCCGCTGTCCAGGCTCGCCATCACCAGCGCGCCGATCAGCGCACCGTAGACCGTGCCCGAACCGCCGCGCATCGACGTGCCGCCGATGAAGCACGCGGAGATCGCATCCAGCTCGCCGCCCGTGCCCGCCGAGGGTGACCCCGAACCGGTACGTGCCACCGTGATGATGCCCGCGAAGGCGCACATCAAACCCATCAGCGCGAACACCACCAGCTTTACCCGCGCCACGTTCACGCCCGACAGGCGAGTGGCTTCCATGTTTCCGCCCACGGCGTACACGTGGCGACCGAACACGGTCTGCGTCGAGATGTAGGTGAACACGGCCAGCAGCGCCAGCAGGATCATCACCGGGATGGGAATGCCGTTGGCGTCGTTGAGCATGCGGATGAAGCCCGCCATCACCGCGCCGATGGCGACCAGGCGGACCACGTCGATCCACACCGCGGCCTGGTGCAGCCCCAGCTTCGAACGGCGCATGCGGCGGCGCACCGTGAGTCCGATCAGCGCGAGGAAGATCACCGCGCCGATCCAGCGCGACAGCACGGGAGGCACGAAGCCCTGGCCGAGCGCGATGAGGTCGTCCGGCGCCGGCGCGATGGTGGAGCTGCCCGTCACGTAAAGCACGATGCCGCGGAAGGCGAGCATGCCGCCGAGGCCGACGATGAACGACGGCACCCGCATCTTCGTCACCACGAAGCCGTTGAACGCACCGATCAGCAGGCCCAGCAGCAGCACCGCGCCGATCGACGGCCAGGTGCCCCAGCCCATGTTCACGGTGAGGATGGCCACCACCCCGCCGAGCAGGCCCAGCTGCGAGCCGATCGACAGGTCGATCTCGCCGGCGATGATGATGAAGACCATGCCGCAGGCGAGCATGCCGGTGATGGCCATCTGCCGGAACAGGTTCGACAGGTTGCCCGGCGTGATGAAGGCCTGCTCGGTCTTGACGTGGAAGAACACCCAGATCAGCGCGACGGCGATCAACAGGGCGAGGATCTTGTAGCGAACGAACAACTGCTGGATTTTCTGCGACTGCATGGAGGAAATCTTCCTGATGACGCGTGGAATGGGTTGTCAGGCGGCGTGCGCCGGTCCTTCGGCCGCATGCGAAATGGCCGCGGCGAGCACCTGCTCCTGGGTGAGGCCGACGTTCTTGAAGTCGCCGCGCAGCTTGCCCTCGCCCACGACGAGCACGCGGTCGCTCACGCCCAGCACTTCGGGCATCTCCGACGACACCATGACGATGGCGACGCCGCGAGCCACCAGTTCGAACATCAACGTATAGATGTCGTACTTGGATCCCACGTCGACGCCGCGCGTCGGCTCGTCGAGGATGAGCACCTTCGGGTCGGGTAGCAGCATCTTGGTGAGTACCGCCTTCTGCTGGTTGCCGCCGGACAGCCCCACGATGGCCAACTCCGGGCTCGCCGTCTTCACCCGCAGGCGCTTGATCTCGGCATCCACCGTCTGCAGCTCGGCCTGCCGGTCGATGGTGCCCGCATGCGCATAGTGCGAGAGCACGGCCAAGGTGATGTTGTCGCCCACGCCCATGAGCGGGACGATGCCCTGGCGCTTGCGATCCTCCGGAACGAGCGAAAGCCCGGCCTTGATCGCCTGCTCGGGGTTCTTCACCTTGATCGGCTTGCCTTCCAGGTACAGCTCGGCCTCGTAGCGGCCCGGGTACGCGCCGAAGATGGCGGATACCAGCTCCGTGCGGCCCGCGCCGACGAGACCGGCGATGCCGAGGATTTCGCCCCGGTGCAGCTTGAACGAGATGTCGTCGACGCGCTTGCGTTGCGGGTTGGTCACGTCCCAGCAGGTGACGTGCCGCGCCTCGAAGACCACCTCGCCGATGGCGTGCTCGACTCGCGGGAACAGGTTCTCGATCTCGCGGCCGACCATCGCCGTGATGATCGAATGCGTGGTCATCTCGCTCATCGGCTTGGTGACGATGTGCTTGCCGTCGCGGATCACGGTGACCGTGTCGCACACGCGCGCCACCTCGTCGAGCTTGTGCGAGATGTACACGCAGGCCACGCCTTCGCGCTTCAGGTCTTCGATGATCGACAGCAGGATGTCGGTTTCCGCCGAGGTCAGCGACGACGATGGCTCGTCGAGGATCAACAGGCGCGCGTTCTTCGCCAGCGCCTTGGCGATCTCGAACAGCTGCTGGTAACCGCCGCCGTAGTTCATCACCGGCGCGGCCACGTTCACGTCCTTCAGCTTCAGCCGCGCGAGCAAGGCATCGGCCTTGGCGTACATGGCGTCGTAGTCCATCACGCCGCCGAACTTCGTGCTCTCGTTGCCGAGGAAGATGTTCTCGGCCACGGAAAGCTGCGGCACCAGCATCAGTTCCTGGTGGATGATGACGATGCCCGCGGCCTCGCTGTCGCGCACCGAAGCCGCCTTCAGCGGCTTGCCGTCGAAGAGGATCTCGCCTTCCCACGTGCCATGGGGATACACGCCCGACAGCACCTTCATCAGGGTGGACTTGCCGGCACCGTTCTCGCCGCACAGGCCCACGCATTCGCCGGGCCGCACCGCGAGGCTGATGCCGTTGAGCGCGCGCACGCCGGAAAACTCCTTGACGATGTCGCGCATCTCGAAGAGGTAGTCGCTCACGGTCGTTCCTTATGCATGGCGGCGCCCGAACGGGCGCCGCCGGATCGTACAGCGGTCAGTTGCCGACCTGTGCCTGGGTGTAGAAGCCGTCCTTCACCACGACGTCCACGTTGGCCTTGGTCAGCAGCGTGGGCGTGAGCAGGATGGTGTCGACGTCCTTCTTGCCGTTGTTCATCTTCGAGGTGAACTTCGGCGCCTCGCCCTTGGCGAACTGCACGGCGAGATTGGCCGCGTCGGTGGCGATGGTCTTGATCGGCTTGTAGACCGTCATGGTCTGCGTACCCGCCTTGATGCGCTTGACGGCGGCGAGGTCGGCATCCTGCCCCGACACGGCCACCTTGCCGGCGAGCTTCTGGCCCTGCAACGCCGCGACGGCGCCGCCGGCGGTGCCGTCGTTGGACGCGACGATGCCCTGGATGTTGTTCTTGTTGGCGGTGAGCGCGTTCTCGATGATCGACTGCGCGTTCGAGGCGAGCCATTCGTTGGTCCACTGCTGGCCGACGATCTTGACGGCCCCGCTCTTGACGAGGGGATCGAGCACCGTCATCTGGCCCTGGCGCAGGATCTTCGCGTTGTTGTCGGTGGGCGCGCCGCCGAGCAGGAAGTAATTGCCCTTGCCGCCCGTGGCGTCGACCACGCCCTTGGCCTGCATCTCGCCGACCTTCTCGTTGTCGAACGAGATGTAGGCGTCGACGTCGGCGTTGAGGATGAGGCGATCGTACGAAATCACCTTGATGCCGGCCTTCTTCGCCTCGGCCACCACGGTGGTGAGCGTCTTGGCGTTGAACGGCACGATCACGATGACGTCGACCTTGCGCGAGATCAGGTTCTCGATCTGCTGGATCTGCTTCTGCTCGTTGGCGTCGGCCGACTGCACGGAAACGGTGGCCCCCTTCGCCTCGGCCGCCGCCTTGAAGTAATCGCGATCGCGCGTCCATCGCTCCACGCGCAGGTCGTCGATGGAGAAGCCGATCACCGGTTTATCCTTGCTCGCATGCGCCTGCGGTGCGGCGAACACGCCGGCCGCGGCCATCGATACGGCCAGCAACGTTGGTAGGGCCTTGGGTTTCATGCTCTTCTCCATGCGTAAGGGGTCGCCCGTTCAGGAAGGGCGGGAATCGTCGCGCTGGGCGGCGTGGGAATACAACGGTTTCATCCGCTCGTAACTGAGGCGGAACAGAGGGTGGCGCGTTTGCAGGAAATAAGCATGACGCGCTGCATCGGGCTCGCGCACGGCGGTCACCGGGGGCATGGGGCACACTTCCTCGAGCGACGCGTCCGGTTCCACGGCCAGGCGGGCCAACCGCGCGGCGCCGAGAGCCGGGCCCACTTCGCCGCCGCTGCGCAGCACCAGGCGCTTGCCGAGGATGTCGGCGAGCATCTGCGTCCAATAGGCGCTGCGCGAGCCGCCGCCGATCACCGTGATCTCGTCGGCGACCAGGCCGGTGCCTTCCACGGCCAGCAGTCCGTCGAGCAGACCCAGGCCCACGCCTTCGAGCGTGGCGTTGGCCAGGTCGGACCGATCGGTGTCGGGGCCGAGGTTCGTGAACGAGCCGCGCGCGTGCGCATCGTTGTGCGGCGTGCGTTCGCCGGTGAGGTAAGGCAGGAACAACGGGCCGTTTTCGTGCAGGCCCTTCGCCTCGGCTTCCGCCAGCAACGCGGGAACGTCCCGGAAACCGGTGAGGCGCGCGGTGAAGTCCAGGCAGCTCGCCGCGTTGAGCATCACCGACATCAGGTGCCAGGTATCGGGCAGCGCATGGCAGAAACTGTGCACCGCCGTTTCGGGGCTGGCACGAAAGCCGTCGGACACGGCGAAGTACACGCCCGACGTGCCCAGCGAAAGCATGGCCTGCCCGTGTCGCACGATTCCCACGCCGACCGCGCCGGCGGCATTGTCGCCACCGCCGGCGGCGACGGGCACGGTGTCCATGCCCCAGCGGTCGGCGAGTTCCTTGCGCAGGCGTCCGGCGGGGTGGCTGCCCTCGAACACCAGCGGCATGTGCGAACGATCGAGGCCGGTCGCCTCGAGCATCGCGTCGCTCCATGCCCGCTTGCGCACGTCGAGCCATAGCGTGCCCGCCGCGTCGGACGCGTCGGTCATGTAATCGCCGGTGAGCCGCAGGCGAAGGTAATCCTTCGGCAGCAGCACCTTCGCCACCTTCGCGAACACCTCCGGTTCGTGCTTGCGCACCCACGCGAGCTTGGGCGCCGTGAAGCCCGGCATGGCGAGGTTGCCGGTGACGTCGCGAAAGCCCGGCACGCGCTCGAGCGCTTCGCACTCGAGGTCGGAACGGCCGTCGTTCCACAGGATGGCGGGACGCAGGACGCGGTCGGCGGCGTCGAGCAAGGTGGCCCCGTGCATCTGGCCGGAAAGTCCGATGGCGGCGACGCGACGCGTATCCACCTCCTTGAGGACTTCCATAACCGCCGCCTCCGTGGCGGACCACCATGCGTGCGGGTCCTGCTCGGACCACCGTGGCCGCGGATGGGACACCGACAGCGGGCTGGATGCGGTGGCGCGCACCGCGCCGCCGCCGTCGAGCAGCACGGCTTTCACCGACGAGGTGCCGAGGTCTATGCCGAGGTACAAACGAGCCGAAGCGTCCATGTCGTGTTTCATATCACCCGTAGATATAGCGGTTGACGATGTTTTCGAGCAACTCCTGGTGGCCCGATACGTGCGTCGGGTGCAGGTCGCGCGCGACGGCCTCGTCGGCCAGCGAGGCGAGCGTGAAGCCGCCCTTGAGGATGGTCGAGCCGAAGTCGCCCTTCCAGCCCGCGTACCGCTTCGCCTTCAGTTCGGCCAGCGTGTCCTTCTCGATCATCTTCGCCGCGCGCTCCAAACCCAGCGCCAGGGTGTCGATGGCACCGATGTGGCCGTAGAAGAGATCTTCCGGCGCGTGGCTCTGGCGGCGCACCTTCGTATCGAAGTTGAAGCCGCCGGTGGTGAAACCGCCCGCACGCAGGATCTCGTAGACGACGAGGGTCATTTCCTCGACGCTGTTGGGGAACTGGTCGGTATCCCAGCCGTTCTGCGGATCGCCGCGATTGGCGTCGATGGAACCGAACACGCCCAGCGCGATCGACGTGGCCACCTCGTGGTGGAACGAGTGCCCGGCCAGCGTGGCATGGTTCGCCTCGAGGTTGGTCTTCACCTCGTTCTCGAGACCGAACTCCTTGAGGAAGCTGTACACCGTGGCGGTGTCGTAGTCGTACTGGTGCTTGGTGGGCTCCTGCGGCTTGGGCTCGATGAGGATCGTGCCCTTGAAGCCCAACTTGTGCTTGTGCTCGACCACCATCTGGAAGAACCGGCCCATCTGCGCGCGCTCGCGCTTGAGGTCGGTGTTCAGCAGCGTGTCGTAGCCCTCGCGGCCGCCCCACAGCACGTAGTTGGCGCCGCCCAGCCGATGCGTGGCCTCCATCGCGTGGCGCACCTGCGTGGCCGCGTAGGCGAACACCTCCGGCTGCGGATTGGTGGCGGCACCGGCGGCATAACGCGGATGGCTGAACAGGTTGGCGGTGCCCCACAGGAGCTTCATGCCGGTCTCGGCCTGCTTCTTCTCCAGCACGTCGACCATGGCGGCGAAGTGGTTGCGGTACTCGGCCAGGCCGTTGCCCTCGGGCGCCACGTCGGTGTCGTGGAAGGTGTAGAACGGCGTGCCCAGGCGCGAGAAGAAATCGAAGGCCGCATCGGCCTTCTCGCGGGCCTTCGCCATCGGCTCGCCGGGCTGCTGCCAGGGCCGCTCGAAGGTGCCCGCGCCGAACACGTCCGAGCCCGGCCAGACGAAGGTGTGCCAGTAGCAGGTGGCCAGGCGCAGGTGCTCGGCCATGGTCTTGCCCAGCACCACGCGCCCGGCGTCGTAGTGGCGGAAGGCCAGCGGGTTGTCCGAGCCGGGGCCTTCATAGGCGATCTTCGGGATGCTCGAGAAATACGACATAACGATTCCTTGACGAACCAATGGGGAGTAAGGGATTCCTTCGATGCTCGGCCAGCGCGCCGTTTTCGCGCAATTGCGATTTCCGACGGCGCGGCAGGCTTTTTCATTGCCGCGCTGCGTCATGTCCCCGACGCCGTAATCCTGCTACTTTCCCAGGCCATGTCACCGCATCGCATCGCACTGCTGTTCAACGCCAACAAGGTGTACGACCGCCAGGTCATCGCCGGCATCGGACACTACCTCAACAGCACCCGCGTCGAGTGGGACCTCTTCATGGAAGAGGATTTCCGCAGCCGCATGCGGGACATCCATCAGTTCCAGGGCGACGGCGTCATCGCCGATTTCGACGATCCCGAGGCCGAGGCGACGCTTCGCGACCTGCACATCCCCGTGGTGGCGGTCGGCGGTTCATACCAGGATCCGGCCGATTACCCGGTCGGCGTGCCCTACATCGCCACCGACAACGCCCGGCTGGTGCGCCTGGCCTACGACCACCTGATCGAGCAGGGGCTCGGCCGGTTCGCCTTCTACGGCATTCCGCAGAACCCGGGAAGCCGGTGGGCGCAGGAGCGCGAACGCGCGTTCGCGGCCATCGTGGAAGAGGAATCGGTCGAAGGCATCGTCTACGAGGGCCAGTCGACCACCGCCGGCGGCTGGGGCACGGCGGTGGAAGAACTGGTGGCCTGGCTCACCGCGTTGCCCAAGCCCATCGGCATCATCGCCGCCACCGATGCCCGCGCCCGGCAGTTGCTCCAGGCCTGCGTGATCGGCGGCATCGCGGTGCCAGGCCAGGTGGCCATCGTCGGTATCGACAACGATCCGATGGCGCAGCTGCTCACGCGCATTCCGCTCACCTCGGTGATCCAGGGCGCCGAGGAGATGGGCCGCACGGCCGCGCACCTGCTGCACCAGATGCTGCGCGGCGTGGATTGTTCCACCGCCCGCGTGCTAGTGCCGCCGGTGGGCATCAGCGTGCAGGCATCCAGCAAATACCAGCCGCTGCGCAGCCCGCACGTGATGCGCGCCAGCCACTACATCCGCCAGTACGGCTGCCTCGGCATCAAGACCGAGCAGGTGGCCGACTACGTGGGCGTGTCGCGCACCGTGCTCGAGGAACACTTCAAGCGCGAACTGAAGCAGACCGTGCACCAGGCCATCCTGCAGCACAAGCTCGACACCGCCTGCCAGCTCATCGCCGGCTCGGAAGCCCCACTCGCCGAGATCGCCGTGCGCTGCGGTTTCACCTCGCTGCAATACATGTATGCGGTGTTTCGTCGCGAGTACGACTGCACCCCACGCCAGTACCTCGACCTCCATCGCACCCCGACGGCCGCTACCTGAGTCCGCCCTGATCCCATGCCCGTTTCCTCAGCCACCGCCTGGGGCCAGTTGCCCGACGGCCGCACCCTGCATCGCTGGACCCTCCGCAACGCCACCGGCTCACAGGTGGACGTCACCGACCTCGGCGGCACGCTGCTCTCCTGGCAGGCGCCCGATCGCCAGGGCCGGGTGGGCGAGGTGCTGCTCGGCCACGCCGACGCCTCGCAATACATCGCGTCCGACGCGTACATGGGCGCCATCGTGGGTCGCTGGGCCAACCGCATCCGCGGCGGCCGATTCACCCTCGACGGGGTGGATTACAAGGTCGACCGCAACGACCACGGCAACCACCTGCACGGCGGCGTGCACGGTTTCCACCTGCAACGCTGGGACGTGGAACCGGACGGCGACGGCCTCGCCTTGAGGCTGGTATCCCCCGAGGGCGACGGTGGTTTTCCGGGCGAGGTGCGCGTCGACCTGCGCATGCGCCTGGAAGACGACGGCACGCTCGACCTGCACTACGTCGCCACCACCGACGCGCCGACGCCGCTCAGCCTCACCGCGCACCCCTACTTCAATCTCAACGAGCGGCGGCCGGACATCCGCGACCACGTGATCCGCATCGCCGCCGACGACTTCCTCGCCATCGAGGCCGGAGCCATCCCCATCGGCCGTCAGTCCGTGGCCGGCACGGCGTTCGATTTCCGCGAGGCGGCGCCGATCGGCTCGCGACTGCACTGGCCCGATCCGCAATTGCGGCTGGTGGGCGGTTTCGACCACTGCTACGTGGTGAACGGGTCGTCGGGGCCCGTCGTCGTGGTGACCGAGCCGTGGAGCGGGCGCCGCCTCACCCTGGAGACCGACCGGCCCGGGCTGCAGTTCTACAGCGGGCAGAAGCTCACCGGACAGCCGACGCGGCGCAACGACACCTACGGCCCCTTCGCCGGGTTCGCGCTGGAGGCGCAGGCGTTTCCGAACCAGGTGAATACGGCGGAGGCGGAAGGAGCCATCCTGCGCCCTGGGCAAACCTGGCGGCAGCACACCCGGTACCGCATCGATACCGTGTAATCGCGGTCCGGCAGGAAACTCGCCAGCCAAGGGTGGGAGCGGCCCCTGTCCGCGATGCCTACGGAGCCGAAGCTCACCGGTTAGAATGGCCGGATGTCCCTCATCCAACTCCTCAACGTCGACTACAGCGTCGGCGGCCCGCTCCTGCTCGAACAGGTCGGCCTTTCCCTCGACGCCGGCGAACGCGTCTGCGTCGTCGGCCGCAACGGCGCGGGCAAATCCACCCTGCTCAAGCTCATCGCCGGCGAACTGCACCCCGACGATGGCGAGATCCGCCTGCAAGGGGGCACCCGCATCGCCCGCCTCACCCAGGAAGTGCCGCAGGACACCGCCGGCAGCGTGTTCGACGTGGTGGCCGACGGCCTGGGTGAGCTGGGCCACCTGCTCGCCCGCTACCACCACCTGCTCGAGGAGGGCGACATGGACGGCCTGGGCGAGGTGCAGTCGAAGATCGAGGCGCAGAACGCCTGGGACCTCGACTCCCGCGTGCAGCAGGTGATCGAACGCCTGGAGCTTCCCGCGCACACCGATTTCGCCGATCTTTCCGGCGGCATGAAACGCCGCGTGCTGCTGGGCCAGGCGCTGGTCCGCGACCCGAACCTGCTCCTGCTCGACGAGCCCACCAACCACCTCGACATCGAGGCCATCGCCTGGCTCGAAGGCTTCCTCAAGAACTTCGCCGGCGCGATCGTCTTCATCACCCATGACCGCAGCTTCCTGCGCTCGCTCGCCACGCGCATCGTGGAGATCGACCGCGGCCAGCTCACCAGCTGGCCGGGCGACTACGACAACTACCTGCGTCGCCGCGAAGAACGCCTGCACGCCGAGGCCCAGGCCAACGCGCACTTCGACCGCAAGCTCGCGCAGGAAGAGGTGTGGATCCGCCAGGGCATCAAGGCCCGCCGCACGCGCAACGAGGGCCGCGTGCGCGCGTTGAAGGCCATGCGTCGCGAGCGCTCCGAGCGCCGCGAGGGCGCCGGCACCGCGAAGATGAACCTCGCCAACGCCCAGGCTTCCGGCCGCAAGGTGATCGATGCCGAGCACATCACCCAGGCCTACGGCGGCCGCACGCTGATCCGCGACTTCACCACCACGATCATGCGCGGCGACCGCGTGGGCATCATGGGCCCGAACGGCGCCGGCAAGTCCACGTTGCTGAAGATCCTGCTCGGCCAGCTCAAACCGCAGGAAGGCGAGGTCACGCTTGGCACCGGCCTGCAGGTAGCCTATTTCGACCAGCACCGCATCGCGCTCGACGACTCGATGAACGCGCTGGACAACGTGGCCGAGGGCCGCGAGTACATCGAGCTCAACGGCCAGCGCAAGCACATCATCGGTTACCTGCAGGATTTCCTGTTCTCGCCCGAACGCGCCCGCGCGCCGATCACGCGCCTTTCCGGCGGCGAGCGCAACCGCCTGCTGCTGGCCAAGCTGTTCGCGCAGCCGTCCAACCTGCTGGTGATGGACGAACCCACCAACGACCTCGACGTGGAAACCCTCGAACTGCTCGAGGAACTGCTCGGCGAATACACCGGCACGTTGTTGCTGGTGTCGCACGATCGCGACTTCATCGACAACGTGGTGACCAGCACCCTGGTGCTCGAAGGCGACGGTGCCATCGGCGAATACGTGGGCGGGTACAGCGACTGGTTGCGCCAGAAGCCCGTCGCCCAGGCCAAGGCCGCGCCCGCCGCGCCGAAGCCCACCGCCCCGGCGCCCGCGCCGGTGGCGCCGAAGAAGAAGCTTTCGTTCAAGGAGCAGCGTGAGCTGGAACTCCTGCCCGCGAAACTGGAACAGCTCGAAGCCGAGATCGCGAAGCGCACCGCGGCGATGAACGATCCGAAGTACTTCCAGCAGGACGCGGCGGCGATCACGAAGGCCAACGACGAGTTGGTGAAGCTGCAGGCCGAGCTAGAGACCGCCTTTGCCCGATGGGAAGAACTCGAAGGCTGAGGCGAAAACCGGACGCAAGGCACGGGGTTCCTGCCTGCGCAGGAACGACGTGAGGGACCAGGGATATAACGTTTTATCTTGCAGCACCTCGTTCCTGCGCAGGCAGGAACCCAGCGTCCTGGCGTCCGAAGGGGCCATACCCCCCCTCAAAGCCGAAAAACCTCCACCACCCGCGCCAACTCCGCCGCCTGCCCCTCCAGGCTCTTCGCCGCCGCGGCCGCCTCCTCCACCAGTGCCGAATTCTGTTGCGTCGAATCGTCCATGCGCGACACCGCGTGGTTGATCCGTCCGATCTGCTCCGACTGCGCCTGCGACGCCCGGCTGATCTCGCCCATCAGTCCGCTCACGTCGCCGATGCGGCCGATCACCGCCTCCATGGCGCGTCCGGCTTCGGTGACCAGGCCATGCCCCGCATCCACGCGCTGCACCGACTCGGTGATCAGCGACTCGATCTCCCGTGCCGCCGTCGCGCTACGTTGTGCGAGGTTTCGCACTTCCTCCGCCACCACCGCGAAGCCCTTGCCCTGCTCGCCCGCGCGCGCCGCCTCGACGGCCGCGTTCAACGCAAGGATGTTGGTCTGGAACGCGATGCCGTTGATGATGCCGATCACATCGACGATGCGTTGCGCGGACGCCTGGATGCCGTTCATCGCCTCGACCGCTTCGCGCAGCGCACCCGCCTCCTGCACCACGGCCACGCTCGCGCCTTCGGCCAGCGTGCTGGCGCGGGCGGCATTTCCGGCGTTGTCGCGCACGGTGCGGGTGAGCAGATCCAGGCTCGTCGCCGTGAGCTGCAGTTCATGGGCCTGCGTTTCCGTGCGCTGCGACAGGTCCACATTGCCCGCCGCGATCTCCGCCGTGCTGGCCGCCATGCTCGCCGAGGCGTGACGCACCGAGCGGGCGATATCGCCCAGGCCGTTGCCGATGCCGTCGATGGCGTTCATGAGCTGGCCGATCTCGTCGCCGCGCTCACTGGCCAGGCGTGTCGTGAGGTCACCGGAAGCGAGGCGCTCCGCCGCCTCGACCGACGCCGACAACGGCCGCGTGATGCGCGTTCGCACCACGATCACCAGCAACAGGGACAGCACGGCCACCAGCACGACGGCCGTGCCAGCCGCGATCGTCCGCAAATGGGTCACCGGGCCGTACAGCTCGTCCATGTCGACCACGCCCGCCACCAGCCAGCTCCAGGCCGGGTCGGTGGCGAAGACGGCCAGCTTCTCGCCGTCGGCCACGCGATAGCGAAGCTCGCCCTGCTTCGCCGACAGCATGCGGCCGAACACGGGCCGGCCGTCGGTATCGAGCACTTTCAGGGCGGCCCCATCCGCCGTCGTGCCCGAGGGATCGACGACGAACGATCCGTAGCGCTTGCCCGCCGCGGCATCGACCACGACGTAATGACCGCTTGCACCGATGCGGATCGCCGATATCTCGCGCCGCAAACCTTCCATCTCGCTGCCGATCTCCACGCCGACGAAGAACACTCCGACGACCGTGCCCGACGCATCGCGGATCGGTTCGTAGCGGGTGACGAACGGCTTGCCGAACAGCACGGCCGGGCCGCCGTACCCCTTGCCCGACAGCAACAGGGGAAACGCCGGGTGCGCATGGTCGATCGACGTTCCCACCGCGCGCGTGCCGTCCTCTTTCTTCAGCGAGGTGGCCACGCGGACGAAATCCTGCCCATCGCGCACGAACAGCGTCGCGATCACGTGGGTGCGCGCGGAAAAATCGTCCACCACGGTGAAGTCGCCGTTGAGCGCCTTGCCATCGTGCATCAGCACGGGCACCGTGCGCCCCGCCAGGGGCAGGCGGCGGTTGGCGTCCACGGTGACGCCGTGGGGGTAATAGCTTTCGAAGATGGCGAGGAAACGATCGGACTCGGCGAGCAAGGCGCCGCCGAAGGTGTTCACCGTGGCGATGATCGAACGGTTGCCGCGGGCAAGGTCGTCGCGCGCACGCGTCTCGAGCTCGCCCGAGACGAGGGTGGTGATCACCACGGTAAGCACGGCAACGCCGACGGCGACGATGCCCACCACGAGCAGCGTCAGCCGGGCACCCACGCTCAAGCCGCGCCGGGAGGCGCGACGGACGGATTCGTTCATAGAAGGACCTGCGATGGAAGCGGGACCGCACGGCACGCGGTCCCGGTCTTCCTGTGTCGGCAGGCTTGGGGCCAGCTTTAATCGCGGACAGGGTCCGCTCCCACCCCTTCGGTAGCAACCTAGCTGCCAAAGGGTGCGAGCGGACCCTGTCCGCGATACCTACGGAGCGCGATCAACCCGTATTCTGCAACCCCTGCGACACGCCGTTGACGCAAGCCACCAACGCCCCCAGCAACGCATCGTCCTTGCCACCCGACGCCCGCCAACGCTTCAGCAGATCCACCTGGAGCAGGCTCATCGGATCCACGTACGGATTGCGCAGGCGGATCGACGTCGCCAGGCGCGGTTCGCCCGCCAGCAACTCGCTTGCCCCTTTCAGCTTCAGCACCCAGCGCACCGTGCGCTCGAACTCCTCGCGCACCAACGGGAAGAACCGCTCGTGCAAGGGTCCGGCCAGCTTCGAGAACGCCTCGGCGATATCGATGTCCGCCTTGGCCAGCACCATCTCCACGTCGTCGAGCATCGTGGAGAAGAAAGGCCAGTCGTTGGCCATCTGCAGGAGCGTGGCTTCCGCGCCATCCTTCGCCATCGCGTCGAGGGCGGAACCCAATCCGTACCATCCCGTGAGCACCGCGCGGCATTGCGTCCACGAGAACACCCAGGGAATCGCGCGCAGGTCTTCCACGCCCTTCATGCTACGACGCCGCGCGGGGCGAGAGCCGAGCGTCATGCGCTCGATCACGTCGATGGGCGTGGCGCCACGGAAGTAATCGACGAAGCCCTCGCGATCGACGAGCTCGCGATACGCCTTGCGGCTGGCATCGGACAGCTTCGCCATGACGTCCTTCCAACCGTTCTCGCGCACCTCGGCCACGCGCGGGCGCAGCGAGGCACGCATCACCGCGCCGAGCGTCTGCTCCAGGTTGCGCACCGCGAGCGCCCGGATGCCGTACTTGCGATGGATCACCTCGCCTTGCTCCGTCACGCGCAGCACGCCGGCCACGGAACCGCGCGGCGATGCCATCAGGGCGGGCAGGATACGCGAACCGCCACGGCTGGCGGAGCCGCCGCGACCGTGGAAGAACGCCACGCGGATGCCCGCCTTCGACGCCACGTCCAGCAGTTCGACCTGTGCGCGTTGCAGGCTCCACTTCGACGCGACCGTGCCGCCGTCCTTGCCGCTGTCCGAGTAGCCCAACATGATCCATTGCCGGTCGCCGCGCGATTTCAGGTGCGCGCGGTAGACCGGATCGTCGAGCAGTTCGCGCAGCGTATCCGGGCCACCCTTGAGGTCGTCGATGGTCTCGAACAACGGTGCCACGTCGAGCGGCACGCGCCCGTCCTCGAGCAAGCCGCCCCGCCGCGCGAGCGCGAGCACGGCGAGCACGTCGGCGGCGGTCTCGGCCATGCTGATGATGTAGAGGCCCGTCGCCTCGGTGCCGTAACGCTTGCGCGAATCCGCCAGCGTGGCGAACACCTCGCGCAATAGCCCGGCCGCATCGTGGTCCGCGCCGGAGACGAAGCTGCGCTCGCCCGCCGCGTAAGGACGCAAGGTCTTCACCCGCGACGCCGCGTCGCGGTCCGCCCACCCGGCGTCGCCCAGCAGCGCCGCCAGCGCGTCGTCGTGTACGCGGGCGTCCTGGCGCACGTCGAGCCTTGCGAGGTGGAAGCCGAACGTGCGCGCACGCCAGAGCAGGCGCGTGACCGCGTAGGCGCCCGCATGGCGGCCACCGTGGTGAAGCAGGCTGTTCTCCACCGTCACGATGTCGTCGATGAATTCATCCGCGGAGCGATAGCCGTTCGCGGCGTCGTCGAGCGTGGCCTCCAGTCGCGCGGCGACGAAGACCAGGAACGACCGATACGGCATGTCGGCGTGGCGGGGACGGATACGTTCGGCCGCCGCGGGGAACGTCGCACGGTAGGCATCGAGTCGCTTGCCCAGCGCCGGATCGAGCTTCACCCGGTCGTCGGTCTGGCTGAGCAGGCGGCCGAGCGCGTTCACGTCCTCGACATAGCGTTCCAGCACGAGGCTGCGCTGCGCGGCGAGCGTGGAGGCGATGGTCTGCGCGTTGACGTTGGGGTTGCCGTCCATGTCGCCGCCCACCCACGTGGCGAAACGAAGCACGCGCGGCGGGGTCACGCCTTCGCCGTAGGTCTCGTCGATGGCCTGCTGCAGCGATTCGTAGAGCGCGGGGAGCACGCGGTAGATCGGCCGGGACACGTAGAAACCCACGTGATCGAACTCGTCCGACACGCTGGGCCGCACCGGCGAGGCCTCGGCCGTCTGCCAGCCGGCCGACAGCGCCATGAGGATGCGCGCGTCGTCGTCGCGACGCTCCTGCGGCGTGCGCGTCGGATCGAACTCGTCCACGAGCGCACGGACGATCTCCTGCTCCTTTTCCAGCAACGAGCGGCGCACCGCTTCGGTGGGATGCGCGGTGAACACCGGCTCGACGTCCAGGCGCCCCAGCAGCGTGATCAGCTCCTCGCGGCTGACGCCTTCCTTCTTCAGCAGGGCCAGCACGGCCGCCAGCGATTCGGGCTGGTGCGCCCCGCCCTCGCGCTGGTAATCGCGGCGGCGGCGGATGCGGTGCACGCGCTCGGCGACGTTCACCGCCTGGAAATAGGCGGCGAAGGCCCGGGCCAGGGCCTCCGCATCGGCGGCGTCCAGGCCGGTGAGGTGTTCGGCCAGGGCCTCCACGTCGGCCCCGGTACGGCGGCGCTGGATGGCCGTGGTGCGCACGTTTTCCACGCGCTCGAAGAAGGCCTGCCCGCCCTGTTCGGCGAGCATCTGGCCCACGAGGGCGCCGAGCCGGCGCACGTCCTCGCGCAGGGGGCCGTCGTGGGGCAGGAATTCAGGATCGCGTGCGGCTTCCATCGGACTCTCGCTGGGGGTGGAATCCCGAGAGTACCTAATTTCGCGTGTTCATCCCTTCATGCGGATTCCGCGATAGAATGATGGACCGTTTCGCCCGCCGAGGGGCGCTGCGACCGGAGGGGTTCCCCCGAAGGCCAGGCTCGGCGCGGCTTCCCGCACAACGGCGCCCCCGTGACCTTCCGGAGCTACGCCCATGAACGCCGTCACCAAAGATTCGTCCTTCCAGGACTACAAGGTGCGTGACATCTCCCTGGCCGACCTCGGCCGCCGCCGCATCCGCATGGCGGAAGAGGAAATGCCGGGCCTGATGCAGATCCGCGCCCGCTATGCCGCCGAGAAGCCCCTCAAGGGCGTGCGCCTCTCGGGCTCGCTGCACGTCACCAAGGAAACCGCCGTGCTCGCCGAGACCCTCCGCGAGCTGGGCGCCTCGGTCCGCTGGGCCTCGTGCAACATCTTCTCCACGCAGGACGACGTCGCCGCCGCCCTGGCCGCCGGCGAACTGCCGGTGTTCGCCTGGAAGGGCGAGTCGCTGGAGGAATACTGGGAATGCACCCTCGACATGCTCACCCACCCGGGCAAGCTGGGCCCGCAGCTGATCGTCGACGATGGCGGCGACGCCACCCTGTTCATCCACAAGGGCGTCGAGCTCGAAGACGGCAGCGACTGGGTCAACACCCCGAGCGGTAACCACGAAGAGCAGGTCATCAAGAACCTGGTCAAGAAGACGGCCGCCGCGCGTCCGGGCTGGTTCAAGAAGATCGCCGCCGAGTGGAAGGGCGTGTCCGAGGAGACCACCACCGGCGTGCACCGTCTCTACCAGCTCGCCGAAGCGGGCAAGCTGCTGGTGCCGGCCATCAACGTCAACGATTCGGTCACCAAGAGCAAGTTCGACAACCTCTACGGCTGCCGCGAATCGCTCGCCGACGGCATCAAGCGCGCCACCGACCTCATGGTCGCCGGCAAGGTCGCCGTGGTGTGCGGCTACGGTGACGTGGGCAAGGGCTGCGCGCATTCGCTCAAGGGCTTCGGCGCCCGCGTGATCGTCACCGAAATCGATCCGATCAACGCCCTGCAGGCGGCGATGGAAGGTTTCCAGGTCACCACCGTCGAAGACACCCTCGGCATGGCCGACATCTACGTCACCACCACGGGCAACAAGGACATCATCACGCTCGAGCACATGGCGAAGATGAAGAACAACGCCCTGGTCTGCAACATCGGCCACTTCGACAACGAGATCCAGATGGATCGCCTGAACGCGTCGAAGGATGCGACCCGCGAAACGATCAAGCCGCAGGTGGACCGCTACACCTTCGCCTCCACCGGCAACAGCATCTACATGCTCGCCGAAGGCCGCCTGGTGAACCTCGGCTGCGCCCACGGCCACCCGAGTTTCGTGATGTCGAACAGCTTCTCCAACCAGACCCTCGCCCAGCTCGACCTGTGGGCGAACAAGGACACCTACGAGAAGACGGTGTATCGCCTGCCGAAGAAGCTCGACGAGGAAGTGGCCCGCCTGCACCTCGCGCAGATCGGCGTGAAGCTCACCACGCTCACCAAGGAACAGGCCGACTACATCGGCGTGCCGGTGGAAGGGCCGTACAAGCCGGATCATTATCGTTACTGATCGGGCGGGTGGTTGGCTCGTGAGAAAGGCGCCCCTTGGGGCGCCTTTCTTTTTGAATTGACGGCTGCCGCCCGGAATTGCGAGCATCCGACAGGTCGCCGAGGGAGCGACTTAACAGGGGACAATGGAATGAGCAACTACACGAGATGCCTCATCTTCTTGATGGGCTTGGCCTTTTCGGCTATTGCGCCGGCCCAGGACACGAAAGTCACTTATTACTATACCGATCCTCAGGGCACCGTTCTCGCCACGGCGGACGAGCAAGGCAATATTCTGACCACAGCGGAGCGGCGCCCCTATGGAGAGCAAGTGCTGGGGGATTCGGGACCCGGACCCGGATACACAGGGCATGTGAGCGACCCGGACACCGGGCTCATCTACATGCAAGCTCGCTATTACGACCCTGCGGTAGGTCGATTTCTAAGCATAGATCCGATAGCACCCTCGACAGGCGACTCTTTCAATTTCAATCGCTATGTCTATGCCAACGACAACCCTGTGGTAAATACCGATCCTACAGGGAAGATAGTTCACCTGACTAATAACGAGGCAACCCTCGTCGAGCTGATCAACTCCAGAGCATTGGGAACTTTCGGTGCCGACAAGGATGGAAATCTCCAACTGACCGATGCCAAAGGCGATGCATCGAAGTATTCCAGCACCTACACGGCGGAACTCAAATCTGCGATCAGCAGTAAATCCGTGATTTCCATTTCGATAGGAAGAACTTACACAGACCCCCGCAGCGGAGTCATTAAGAAAGTAGATGCTGATGCAGGAGGCGGAGTAACGATTGGCGCGAGAAGCGGCGGCAATCAGAAGGTTGTCATTTCCGGAAATTCAAACACAACACTTAAGGATGTTTCCGGCGAACCTTTGCGTGACACCCCAGCCGACATTTTGGCGCATGAACTAGGCGGACATGCCATTCCCCACGTTATAGGTACCCAGACTGGCAACGCTGTGGAGGACGAAAACAGGATCAGAAACGAAGTTCCAGGAAGCGGGCAACGTGCTCCCGAACCGTCGCACCAGGAGTAAAACATGACCACAAGAACTTCGAAGAATCCAAAAATACTGCCGTTGAGTACCTTAGCCTCCGCTCTGCTCTGCTGCTCACAAACTGGATACTCCAACCAATACAAGGAAATCAGCCTCTCGCAGAAAGTGGAAAACTCCGACTTGGTGCTAATAGCAAAAATTGCCTCCATCAACACAAAATCATGTGTTGAACTAAGCAGCTGTGCATCCGTGCGAGTAAAATCACTGCTCAAAGGCGAGCCACCCAAGGACTTCGAAGTCCTATTTAACGGACCGATCGCGGAAGAGGATCCCTTATGCTGCAAAATCGGCTCGACATACCTTATGTTTTTAAGAAAATTCGAAGATAGATATTATCAATCAACCAATGGCCCATATGGAATTTACCTGATCGAAATTCCATAGATTTCTGCTGTAACAAGAATTATTGATGGACGAGATCAATATCGGACGAAAGTATCCCATCCTTCTACGTTTGCCATGAGGAACCAGATTGGACTGGATCGCTCGCCAAGAAGTAGCTCTCGGCTGTAAATGCATTCCGAAAAATGGAGCCACTCATGAGCGAGTTGAAAAAAGTTTTTTTCGAATCGAGCAGGATGCCGATGGCTACCCTCCGGTGGGTGCTGAGTCGTTGTGGGCAAGGCAAGCGGAACGCGTGGGTGAATACGTCCTCGAGAACATACCATTCTTCAGCACCCATGCGACGTTGGGTGACTTACTCAAAGTCGTCGAGAAAGAAGGCGTGCTCTGGTTCGACGGCTTGATCAAGAAGTCAGGCAATTCACTCATAAGAGTCGTTTTCTTCAATCGCGATGCGCTGGACCCAATCAATCAAGCGTTGATGACGATGGGATGCCTTACCGAGTATTCCAAAGACTTCAATCTATTAGCCACCAGCATCCCCGAAAAGGTAAATCTCACGGAAGTGCAATCTTTCCTCGCCGATCAGGAACACCTTGGTTTCATCGACTATGAAGAGCCCATTCTCCGCCAGGATTAGACTGCGGATGGGAAACATGACAGGCCCCGTCCAAGCATCGGCCCGCTGGGACTCGTCCATGAAATCGAGGAATTCGTGGGCGAACAAGGACAAATACGAGAAGACGGTGTATCGCCTGCCGAAGAAGCTCGACGAGGAAGTGGCCCGCCTGCACCTCGCGCAGATCGGCGTGAAGCTCACCACGCTCACCAAGGAACAGGCCGACTACATCGGCGTGCCGGTGGAAGGGCCGTACAAGCCGGATCATTATCGCTATTGATCGATTGTCTTCGTCGACGAGAAAAAGGCGCCCCGACCGGGCGCCTTTTTTTATGCCCGGACGACCTGACGATTCAGGTAACTCTCGATGAGGGCAGCGAAACGTGCCGGGGCCACCTGCATCGGATAGTGACCGCAGTCGGCCATGACATGCAATTCCGCGTTCGGATGCCAAGATAGAAACGTACGCTTCATGGCGGCCTCGTCGAGCCCGGGATCCTCACTGCCGACGATGACTAGGAAAGGGGTTTCGAGACCTCGCACGTCATCGACGAAGTCCGCGGTGACCAGCATGTCGAGATACCTCGCACGGCAGGCCGGTGCCACCACGCCGCGGTTGTGTCGCACCTTGCTTTCGACCCATTCGTCCGAAAGCCCGCCGGAAACGAATTTGAACAATCGGCCGAGCGCGGCATCGTCATCCACCGTGCTCGCGAAGAAGGCCAGCGCTTCCGGACCAAGGCGATTTCCGGCGGCGGAGATGGGGCACACGGCGATGGCGCTCACGACGCGGGAAGGCGCGTCCGCCACCAGGCGTTGCGAGATCATGCCGGTCATTGAGTGGCCGATGACGTGGAAGCAATCCCATCCGAGACGATCGGCCAGCGTCAGGCAGTCGGCCGCGATTTCTTCGACCGTGTAATCACCCTCGAGATCGATGGACAGGCCGTATCCACGCAGGTCGACGAAGACATAGGTGAGCGTTTGGGTGTCGAGCCACGGGACGATCTCGTCGTAGTTTGAATGATCGCCGAGCCAGTCGTGCATCACCAGGACGTGGATCGGGCCGATGCCGTGGCGCACGTAACCAAGGTGGCTGGTCGATGCCCGATGAGTTTCAGTGAGAACTTTCATGCCGTGATTCCGTTTTGTTGGCGGGAAACAAAACGAAACGCCCTCCCGGCGAACCGGGAGGGCGTTTTGAAAGTGAAGTCATGCTGCCAAGTGAGCGAGCGATAGTCAATAGGATTTACTGGTGGACTGAGAAACAACTCAAGTTGTCTTGTACGTGGAATGTTCGCTTCGTAGGAATCGCCGATACGATCGGCTCCCACCCCCTTCGGTAGCAGGCGACGGCTGATGGGGATGTCAGGCGACTACATACAACACGGACGTGTTTTGGTAGTTTCGTGTCGTTGCCTGCGCCGTGTTTCGAATGCGCTGCACAGGCAACCATCGCTCGATGCGGTGAGAAGCGCGGGCCAGGGGTGGTGAGACACCCGTTGGCCCGCTGACCTAACCAACTTAAGTGGAGTTGATTCGGCTATGTCGAAGTCTAAGGCATTACCTCGCTCGCCGCTTCCCAGTGGCGACACCCTCAACGGTTACCGGGCCGTCTGGCGTTCTTCCAGACACGGTTGACGAACCGCGGCGCCCGCCGTTCGGGCTTGAGATGTTTCTTGCCGTTCTTACCCGGCGCGGTCACGTGCGCCCGTAAGACGCGGGGCGTCGCCTGCTTCCTCGATCAAAATGCTTCCGGCGCCCGGTCACGGGCGGGCCGGTGAGATCTCATGGCCTTGGGCGATGTGTTTCATCGCGGCACGTCGTTGGTGGCGTGCCGCACCTTGGAGGATTTTCGATGGATGAGTGTTTGACGTTCGATGCGGATGCGACGGTGGATGAGCTGTTGAACCGTGCGGCGGAATGGTTGCAGTACGCGCGTGGGGTAACCGATCTGTTGGTGGAATCGATGCAGGAGACGGAGCTACCGGATCGGCAGCGGATGGCGTTGGCCTTGGGTGCGGTGAGTACGTTGACGGCGATGGGAACGCGGTGTGCGATGCGGGCGCATGGGCGGATGCAGTGGGACAAGGTGTAGGTGAGCGTGTCGCTTGCCCGCATGCACCGCACTGGGTTCCTGCGTGCGCAGGAACGACGTGAGGGGGTTATACGCCACGGTCATTCTTGTAGCCCGTCGTTCCTGCGCACGCAGGAACCCAGCGCCTCTCGTCCGAGGGGGCGACAACGTCCCATCGGCTTTTGATCGTAGCGCTGCAAACGTACCGCACGCTCGAATCGCCGACGAAGTCGGCTCCCACGCCATCACCGACTCGCACGAAACGGCACCGTCGAAAGAGACCTGGCCGCAGTAGGCGTCCGAGGACCTCGGGACGGAAGAGACCCCGCAGGGGCGACGGTCAGGATGACCGTCGTTTTCCGCCGAGCCATGGATGGCGAGTCGGAACATCCCGCGTAGAGGTCCGTGCCCCGAAAGGGACGGGCGACGTGCGGCCGACAGGGCGCGCGGTCGGGACGACCGCCTCGGTCCGCATCGCTTTTCGCGCCAAAGGCGCGTGGATGCATGTAGCGAATGAACCGATGGCAGGGCGACGCGATAACCGATAACCGATAACCGAGGCGCTGGATTCCTGCGGTCGCAGGAATGACGGTGAGGGATAGCCATCTTTCCATCTGGATGGAAAGATATATACTTCGGGCAACCACGCCGAGACGACCGCATGCCCGCCATCAGCTTCGAGTTCTTCCCGCCCAAGACCGACGAACAGCGCGACCAGCTCGACAAGGCCGCCGAGCGGCTCAAGGCCCATGCGCCGGACTACGTCTCGGTTACCTTCGGCGCGGGCGGCTCCACGCTGAGCTACACGGGCGAAACGGTGAAGCGGCTGCGCAACGAGCACGGGCTGTCGGTGGCGCCCCATCTCTCCTGCATGGGCGGCACCAAGGCCGAGATCCGCGCCCTGCTCGACGAATACCGCGATCGCGGCTGCCGCCGCATCGTGGCGCTGCGCGGCGACCTGCCCTCGGGCATGGCCACGCCCGGCGACTTCCGCTACGCGGCGGAGCTGGTGGCCTACATCCGCGAGCACAGCGGCGACCACTTCCATATCGAAGTGGCCGCCTATCCGGAAACCCATCCCCAGGCGGAGAACGCGCTGGCCGACCTGCGTCATTTCAAGGCCAAGTGCGATGCGGGCGCCAACGGCGCCATCACCCAGTACTTCTTCAATCCCGACGCCTATTTCCGCTTCGTCGACGACGTGACCAAGCTCGGCGTGGACCTGCCGATCGTGCCGGGCATCATGCCGATCGCCAATTTCAGCCAGTTGCGCCGCTTCTCGGACCAGTGCGGCGCCGAAATCCCCCGCTGGATCGTCAAGCGCATGCAGGCCCACGGCGACGACGCGGCCTCCATCCGCGAACTCGGCGCCGACGTGGTGGCCGAGCTTTGCCGCCGCCTGCTCGACGGCGGCGCCCCGGGCCTGCACTTCTATACGATCAACCGCGCCCGGGCGACGATCTCGGTGCTGGAACGCCTTGCCTCCTGACTGTGCGCGCCATCACCTCGCGAACGCGGATTTACCCGGATGATGGCGCTTCGCTCCCTTAGCTTCCGTGCCACCGCTTGAAACGCGCCATCCTCTTCCTCCTGCTTCTCGCGCCGCTCCCCGCCCTGGCCCAGAACGTCATCCACCGATGCGTCGGCGCGGACGGCAACCCGGTCTATAGCGACCAGCCCTGCTCGGCCGTCGGGGCCACCTCCATCGCGCCGCCGCCGACGTCGACCACGGCGGCACCCGGTGCGCCCACCACCGGCATGCTCTGCGCCAAAGACCTCGGCGAGCTGCGTGAGGGCCTGGCGCGCGCCTTCGCCACGCACGACGCCAACCGCGTGGGCGCTCTCGTACTGTGGAGCGGCTACGGCAGCAACGGCGCCGTGGACAGCATCCAGCGCCTCGGCGCCCTGGTGAAGCAACCCCTGCTTTCGCTGCAGGGCGACGAAAGCGCGGGCCTCGAAGTGGTCACCGGCCGCACCGGCCAGACGCAACAGGCCCATTTCGGCGTCACCCGCGAATCGGGCTGCCTCTGGCTGCGGCCTCCGGCCTGACCGCCTGCCGCCTCCATCCGGCCCCGTTCTGACGCGACGCGCCATGTGACCGGTCGGGGCAACCGTTATCATGGGCGGTCTTTTGTGGAGCCCTCCCCCCCATGTCGCAGAACTACCCCGAATGGATCTGGCAGAACGGCCAGATCAAGCACTGGCGCGATGCCACCGTCCACGTGATGGCGCACGCCCTGCATTACGGCTCCTCGGTCTTCGAGGGCATCCGCAGCTACGAGACGCCTGACGGCGCGGCGATCTTCCGCCTCACCGATCACCTCAAGCGCCTCTACCTGTCGGCGAAGATCTACGACATGGACATCGGCTACTCCATCGATGAGCTGGCCGAGGCCTGCCGTGAGGTGGTGAAGAAGAACGGCCTGAAGGCCGCCTACCTGCGCCCGGTGTCGTTCCGCGACCTCGGCGGCTTCGGTCTCTCGGCCGAGTGCCCCATCAGCACGGCCGTGGCCGCGTGGCACATGGGCCCCTATCTCGGACCCGAGGCGCTGGAAAACGGCATCGACGCCTGCGTGTCGAGCTGGCAGCGTTTCGCGCCCAACACCATCCCGGCCGGCGCCAAGGCCGGCGGCAATTACCTCTCGGGCCAGCTCATCGCCCGCGAGGCGCGCCGCCTCGGCTTCGGCGAGGGCATCGCGCTGGCTTCCACGGGCCTCCTGAGCGAAGGCGCGGGCGAGAACCTGTTCCTCGTGTTCGACGGCGCCCTGCACACCACGCCGGCCAGCGCCTCGATCCTCACCGGCATCACGCGCCACACGCTCATCACGCTGGCCCGCGAAGAAGGCATCGAAGTGATCGAGCGCGACCTGCCGCGCGAATACCTCTACCTCGCCGACGAGATCCTGATGTGCGGCACCGCCGCCGAAGTCACCCCGATCCGCTCGGTGGACGGCAAGACCATCGGCACCGGCAAGGCCGGTCCGGTGACGCGCCGTCTGCAGGAGCTGTTCTTCGGGTTGTTCACCGGCAAGACGCCGGATCGCTGGGGCTGGCTCGAGCCGGTCTAATCCCTTCGCCATATTCCTCTGTGCGACCGGCGCATCCCACGATAGGATGCGCCGGCCAGGGAGCAAGCCAAATCCGGACTGGCTATCACACAGGGGAAAAACATGAAGTTCACGCATCTCGCCGCCGCGGCCATCGCCGTGGCGTGCCTCGTCAGTGGCTGCGCCAGCGTCAACAAGGCCAGCACCGCCGCCAACGCGCAAGCCAAGACCTTCGCGCCGATCACCGACAAGGCGGTGGTCTATGTCTATCGCGACGAAATCATGGGCAGCGCCATCAAGATGGGTGTCGACGTCGATGGCGTCATGGCCGGTGAAACCGGACCCAAATCGTTCCTGCGTCTCGCACTCGCACCGGGCAAGCATGTGATCACGTCACATGCCGAGAAGAACACTTCCCTCGACCTGGACACGAAGGCGGGGCAGTCGTACTACGTGTGGCAGGAAGTGAAGATGGGCGTGTGGACGGCTCGCTCGACGCTGCACCTGATGTCGACGGCCGATGGCCAGAAGGGCGTGCGCTCGTGCGACCTGCTGGAAACGTCTGCGCCGTCGATGCGCGTGGGCGCTTCGGCACCTTGATGCTCCATCGCGGACAGGGTCCGCTCCCACCCTTCGGTAGCGGGCTTTCTACCAGAGGGTGGGAGCGGACCCTGTCCGCGATGCTTTTAGTTGCAGAAGCCGTTCGGATAGCTCGACGAACGGTAGGCGTATAGCCAGGTCGTCTTGCCGCCGTCGTTGGCGAGGTTCCAGCCGTTGCCGATGGAACCCAGTGCCTGGTTGAGCACCTGCGAACGCTGCAGCACCGGCGTGGTGAAGTACTTGTCGTCGTCGGCTTCGACGCGGAACGACAGCTCGGCGAGCGCCGGCGTAGTGGCGCCGTCGACGTACCACAGGGTGAGCGTGAATTCCGCCACCGACTGGCCGATGTCGGACTCGGGGCCGTCGTATTCCTGCTGCGTCACCGTGACGCCCGCCACCTTCGACAGCGAGGCGCTGGAGATGTCCGACAATGCCGACGCGCCGGGGAACTGCTTGACGAGGTCGGCCACGGTGGCCGGCGTGGTCGTCGCGTCCTGGCTGGTCGAGTGCGCCAGCACGAGGTTGCCCGGCGTCACGTCCGTTTCCAGCTTGGTTTTCTGGTTCTTGCCCGCGCCGGTGACGTCCGTCCAGTACGAGAGCTCTTCGTCGGGATGGCGGAACTTGAACTGGATGTCGTTGTGGTCGCCGGCGCGCGTGCGCACCGAGTAACCGCGCGCCATCAACTGGCAGGTGTGCGGCGTGTCGATGTAGGTGAGCGTATCGCGATCGCCCGCGCTGAAATTGCCGGTCACCGTCTTGTCGAACTTCAGCGCCGTGAGCCGCGTACCGAGGTCGTGCAGCAACGTGGCGGCGGCCGACGAGGGGTTGCTCGCGAAGCGCGAGGGATCGAGCAGGGCCTTGTATTCCTTGCTGTCGACGTAGGCCGGGGAATTGGCCTGGGCGGTCGCGGCGCCGAGCAGCAGCGACGCGGTGAGGAGCGAAAGCAACGTACGTTTCATCATGCGCTTGGCACCTTCAGTGGTTGGGAGCGGTGGTGGAACGAAATCCCGGCAGGGTGAGCCGGTAGACGAGTACGCGGTTGTCGTTGTCGATCGGTGAATCGCAGCGCTGTCCATCCATGACGCAATGCTTTGCGATGAAGTCGTTGTCGTTGCCGACCAGCAGGAAGACGTCGTCCGGGTGCGCGGGGTCGAGGGCGGGCACGAGGTCCATCGCCTCCCATTTCTCGGAAATCTGCGCCCTGCCCTCGCCCACCGTCAGGCCGAGTCCCGCGCGGGCCAGATCGTCGGGGTCGAGCAGGTTGACGAAGGGCTTCGACGATGCGGCATGGATGTCGTCCCGCAGGCGCTTTCCGTCGAGCACGGAACGGGTAGCGTTCTCGTAGGGCGTACCCGCCAGGTTCGTGGCGCCATCGATGTCCACCAGAATCACCTGCTTGAAGACGATGGGCTTGCCACCTTCCGCGCCCCAGCCGGCGCCGTCGCGCGCCAGCATGAGGAAACGATGGTCGTCGAGTACGCGGATTTCGCTCTGGGCGGCTGTCTTGTCCGGTGTGCCGCCATCGCCGCTCGCGGTGTAGGAAGGCAGCTCGACCACGTAATGGCCGATCGGCGTCGAGGGCGTGTCGTCGTGGCTCACGTCGTAGACGAGCACGCGGGTCAGCGTGCGGCCCGACGCGCCGCCGGGCAGGCTGTCCTGCACGAGCGCGCTCTGCAACGCCACGAAGAGGCGCGTGCCGTCGGGCGAGAGGGCCATGCCTTCCACGCCCTGGTTGTTGCGGCGGCCGGTGGCGGGTGGCTTCAGCGAGGTGAAGTCGGGCTTGCCGTCCTTATCGAGCGGACGGATGGCTCTCGGCGGCACGATGATGCCGGTGAGTTTGCCGGAGCGATCGAAGCGGTAGACATTCGCGGCGTATTCGTCGCCGACGTAGAAACCGCCATCGCGCGTGAACTGGAGGGATTCGGCGTCGAGGGAAATCTTGCCGGCACCGATGCCCTTGGCCGGGGCCGGAAGAACGATGCCGTGTTCGGTGAGGATGCCCTTGGCGGGTTCGGCGCCGGTGAAGGGCTTGCCGTTGAAGTCTTTGAGTGTTTTTCCGCCGTACGGCATGACCGTCACCGTCCCGACGCTGCGCGCCGGGTTCGCCGATACGATCGGCTCCCACCCCTTCGGTAGCGACGCCTCCGCGTCCCTGGCAGCCTTGCTACCGGAGGGGTGGGAGCCGACCGCGTCGGCGAATCCCGATCGCGGAAGCGCCACGGTGATGCGAAAGCGATGCATCCGTCCGCGATAATCGTAGAACAGCGCATGCTCCGGATCGTTGCGCCCACGGTCTGGCAACGTCCACACCACACCCGTATACCTATCGCCTTCGCGCCTCCACGTCCCCGGCTCGATCTGCAACGACGAGAACGAGCCCAACGTGTCGCCCAGGAAGTCCACCGTCCCCGCCGGCAGCGAGCCGGCGGCCACAAGGCCTTGGTCGACGTAGGTCACGCCACCGTCCTCGATGCTCCGCGGCAACGGCGCGGTGGCGATGTCCGGCTTGCGCACCTCGAGGGACTGCGCCGCGACGCTTCCGATCAGGCACGTGGCGATCAGTCCCGCGAGGTGCACGCGCATCAGAAGCGCACGTCCAGGTTCGCGAAGTACTGGCGCGGCGCCGACGCATGGAACACGTAGGCCGTGCCCTTCGGATCGCTCGGGACGAACGCGCTGGAGTCGAAGTTGCTGGCGTAGCGCTTGTCGCCGAGGTTGGTCACGTTGAACGTGAGGCGGACGTCCTTCGCCACCGAGAATGCGCCGAAGTCGTAACCCGCCGAGAGATCCCACGTCGTGAAGCCGCCGAACCCCTGGTCGTTGGTGTAGGTGTAGAAACGCTTGCCGGTGTACTTGCCGCGCAGCGAAGCGAACCATGCGCCCTGGGTCCAGTCGATCTGCGTCGAGAAGAGCTTCGTCGGCGTATCGGTCTGGATCTTGCCCTTGGTGTGCTGCACCACGCCGGCCTGCACATAGTCGCTGGCGTAGGTGGAGCGGTTGTACGAGGCGGAGTTGTACCAGCGGATGCTCTCGATCGGCGTCCACACGAAGGTGAGTTCCACGCCGTGGCTGTCCACGCCGCCCACGTTGTAGAAGCGGTTACCGCAGGAGGGACCCACGGGCTGGCGCGAATCGCAGGGGTTGTACTGCAGCAGGCGATTGTCGAAACGCACGTTGTACACGGCGGCCGACGCGGCGATGTCCCCGGTTTCGATACGGTAACCGGCCTCGAGGCTGCGCGACTTCTCGGGCTTGAGCGAGGGCTGCGAATCCCAGGTGGCCTGGCTGACGGCCTGCGGGCCCAATTTGAAACCACCCTGGAACATGGCGATGTTCTTGGCGAAGCTGGTGAACACTTCCTGTTCGTTGTCGATCCTGTAGCGCACGCCGAACTGCGGTAGCAGGGCCTTGCTGGCACTGAGTTTCCCGCTGGCGAACTGGTTGTTCGAGTTGGCGGGGATCGGCTTCACGGCATCCCCGGGCAGCGCCTGGGCCTGCGAGGTGACGTGCGGGCTCTTCACGCCCACGTCCACGGTGAGGCGATCGTCGAGGAAACGGATCGTATCCTGCACATAGGCCTGGCGCGTGTTCCATACCGTGCGCTGGTCGAACACACCGAGGTCCGGCTGCGTGTCGATGGAACCGCTGAGGTCGCGCGGGCCGGTCACGTAGCTGCTGTATCGCGAGGCGCTGGAGATGTTGTGCTCGTACCAGACGCCGCCTTCGATATGCTGGTTATCGATGTCCCAACCGGCCGACAACAGCGCACCCGTGCGGTTGATGGTGTAGAGCGTGTTGCGGAAGATGAGCGGCAGTTGCTGCGGCGTGCCCGGGTACGAGTACGTACCGCTGTTCCAGTTGTGGCCCTCGCCCGCGTCTTCGTGATGGTAGACCTGCGCGTGGATCGTCACGGTGTCGCTGGGGAAGAAATCGCCGGCGAGGTAATACAGGTCGTCGCTACGCAGGATCTGGCCCGCGGTGAACGCGCCGTCGGCGTCCTGGTCGGGGCCGCTCTTGTCGCAGAGCTTCGCGTTGAACGTACCGCTGTTGCAGTAGGCGCGGGACAGGGCCTTGTTCCAGTCGGGCGCGTACCCGCCCCAGTCCCAGCCGAGGCCCCGCCTGAGTTCGTCCTTCGACAGATAGAAATAATCGGCCTGCGACGTGCGCGAGGTATCGGCGAACGCGGTGATGCGCGCCCAGTCGGCATCCCACACGGCCTTGCCGTTGAACTGCTTGGTGGTCGATTTGCCGTAAGCGTCTTGATCGTTGAAGAGGCCGGACGTGGTACGCGCGCCCGAGAGGTACATCGAAAAACCGTGGTACGTACCCGTGTCGAAGCGGGCATAGGTGCGGCGGTTGTCGTCGCTGCCGACGGTCTGCGTCACCCGCCCGCCCATCGTCTTCAACGGATCGTTGGACGTGTAGGCGACGGTGCCGCCGAGGTTGCTCGTGGACGGCGTGCCGAGGTTGCCGATGCCCTCGGAGAGCTCGGCACCACCGAAGTTCTCGGAAATCAGGGCGCGGTTGATCGAGAGGCCGTTGTAGTTGTTGTAGGCGCTGTCGCCGAGCGGCATGCCGTCCAGCGTGTAACCCAGGCGCGTGCCGCTGAAGCCACGCAGGCTCAGCGTCATCGACTGCTCGTTGGTGCCCAGGGCATCCACGGACTGCGCATTCACGCCCGGCAGCAGGTTGAGCACCTTCTGCAGGCTGGTACCCGGCGGGAGCACCTTCTGGTCGGCTGTGCGCAAGCGCTGCACCTGGCGGGTCTCGCCGGTGCCGATTACCGAGACGGCATCGAGATCCTGGGCCTTGTCGCGGTTGGCGGCGGCATCGGCGGGATGGGTGTCGGTATCCGTCGCGTGGGCGGACGGAGCGAGGGCCATGCCGAGGGCGATGGCCAGAACGGTGGGCTTGAACACGGAAAGGCGTCCTTACGTTCATGAACGCATGGCGGCGGGCCTCCCCTGAGTCCGCCCATCACGCGTTACGGAAACGCCGCATGGTCGGCCGTCCAAATGAAAGCTTCATGACAGTGCAGATGACAGACGCGTGGACGTACCCACGCATTGCGATGACATGCATGCCGTCGCGACCTGGTTTCGCCGATACGATCGCCCCCCCCTTCGGCAGGAAGCCGGCTACCGAAGGGGTGGGAGCCGATCGTATCGGCGAATGGCCTAGCGGAAATCGATGGTGGAAATGGCGCCGGCCATCTCCGGACGCGGCCGCAGCGACACGTCCCAGTCGTACAGCTCGCACAGGCGCCGCACGATGGCCAGGCCCAGGCCCGCGCCGCCGCCCGTGGCGCTTTCGCCACGGATGCCACGCTGAAACAGCTTCTCGGCATCTTCCGGCTTGATGCCGGGACCCGTGTCGATCACGTCCACGCGGCCGTCGAGCACGCGTACCGTGACCTTGCCTTCCATCGTGTACTTGATGGCGTTGCCGATGAGATTGGTGAGCGCCACGGAAAGCACCGACGCCGGGGCGTTCACCGTGACCGTGCCGTCGGAGATCAGTTCGATCTCGATCGGTTTGCCGCCCATCTGCGGACGCTGGCTCTCGATGACATCGGACGCGACCTTGGCCACGTCGGTGGTTTCGCCACGCGTGGGGCCGCGACGCTCCGCGCGCGACAGCAGCAGCAAGGCCTCGATCAGTTCCGTGGCCTGACGCGACGCACGCTCGATGCGCTTCAGGCGCTCGCGCAGCTTGTCGGTGAGGTCGGGCGAGCCCTGCAACAGCTCCGTGGTGCTGGCGATCACCGCCAGCGGCGTGCGCAACTCGTGGCTCACGTCCGAATTGAACTCGCGATCGCGCTCCACCACCGAGGTGAGCCGCATGGCGTATTCGTCGAGCGCCACCGCCAGTTCGCCCACCTCGTCGTCGGCGAAGTGCGGGGCCAGCGGTTCGGCCTTGCCCATGCGGCGGAAGTCGCGCAGGCGCCGGGCGAGATCGGTCACCGGACGCAGCACCCGCGAGGACAGCCACACGCCGAGCACGATGGAGAACAGACCGAAAAGGAACACCGCCGCGATGACGCTGGTGAGCAGCTGCCGCTTGCCCAGTTCGTCGCGCGACACGTCGAACTGCAGGAAGCTGATGATGCCGCCCTCGTGCCTCACCGCCACCTTGTAATGGCGGCTCTTGCCCTCGCGGTCGGTCTCGTAGATGTCGTGCACGCCCGAGTCGAGGGGCTGCCACGCCAGCGGCGCCCGGTAGAGCGTGCGGTCGCTGAAGGTGGCCGCCTTCAGGATGTCGAACTGCGGCGCCTCCTGCGGATGCGTGCGCACCTTTTCGTTGAGAGCGTCGACTTCGTCCTGGAGGGCGGAGTTGATCAGCTGCTCTTCGACCCGCGAGCGGATGTTGATGGCCGCATAGGCGAAAAGCGCGCTCAGCCCGATGCCGAACAGCGTGAAGGTGACGACGAGGCGGAAACGGAGCTTACGTCGGGACCGCATCCGGGTCGACCATGCGGTATCCGATACCGTGACGCGTATGGATCAGGGGTTTGTCGAAGGGCTTGTCGATGGCGGCGCGCAGGCCATGGATGTGTACGCGCAGCGAATCGGAGTCGGGCAGCTCTTCGCCCCACACGCGCTGTTCGAGGTCTTGCCGGGTGACGACCGACGGGCTCGCCTCCATGAGCGCCTGAAGCAACTTCAGGCCGATCGGGTTGAGCTGGATGCTCTTGCCCTCGCGGGTGACGGTGAGGGTATCGAGGTTGTACGTGAGGCCGCCGACCTTGAGCACGCGGCTCTGCGGGCCCTTGCCGCGACGGGCCAGCACTTCCAGGCGCGCGGCGAGCTCCTGCAGCGCGAAGGGCTTGGTCATGTAGTCGTCGGCGCCGGACTCGAAGCCGGTGAGCTTGTGGTCGAGCGAGTCGCGCGCGGTGAGCATGAGCACGGGGGTCTGCTTGTGGGCCTCGTGGCGGAGCTTCTTCGCCACGTCGAGGCCGTCCATGCCCGGCAGGGTGAGGTCGAGCACGATCACGTCGAAATCGTGGACCACGGCCAGGTGCAGGCCCGTGACCCCGTCGCCGGCGAAATCGACCACGTGGCCGCGATCCTCGAGGTAATCCCCGATGTTGGTCGCGATGTCGCTGTTGTCTTCGATGACCAGAACGCGCATTCGGCACTCCGTTGAGCGGTCGCTTATGAGTCTTAACAAGTATCGCGACCCGAAGCTTAACGGGGAACGCGTGAGCCGGACAGGGAGCAAAAGAAAGGCCCGGGCGGGATGACCGCCCGGGCCGAAAGAACTACTGCCCCGATACCGTCACCCCGCTGAGCGGAATCACAGTGGATCCTTTATAGGGGACCGGCGTTTAAATCGCCGTTAATCCCTTGGGAGACTTGGCCTTGCGGGCCTTCGGCGTAATCGGGCGTTCAGCCAGGCGGCGCTCGCAGTGGGCGATGATGGCTCCCGCCACGTCCACGCCGGTGCTGGCTTCGATGCCTTCCAGGCCCGGGGAGGCGTTCACCTCCAGCAGCAGCGGACCGCGGCCGGAGCGCAGCAGGTCGACGCCGGCCACTTCCAGGCCCAGGGCCGAGGCCGCCTCGATGGCCACGCGGCGCTCGTCGGCCGACAGCTCCACCGCCTCGGCCGTGCCGCCCCGGTGCAGGTTGGCGCGGAACTCGCCGGGAGCCGAGGAACGCTGCATGGAAGCCACCACCTCGCCGCCCACCACGAAGCAGCGCAGGTCGCTGCCGTTGGCCTCGCGGATGAATTCCTGAACGAGGAAATTGGCATAGAGGCCGCGGAAGGCCTCGATCACGCTCTTGGAGGCCGAGCGCTTTTCGGCCAGCACCACCCCCGCGCCCTGGGTGCCTTCGTTGAGCTTGATGATGTGTGGCGGCTCGCCGAGCATGGCGAGCAGGTCGGTGGTGTCGTCCGGGTTGTCGCCGAAGGCGGTCAGCGGCATGTCGATGCCGCGCGCGGCGAGCAATTGCAGGCAGCGCAACTTGTCGCGGGCGCGCAGCACCGCGTCGGATGGATTCGGCGTGTAGACGCCCATCAGCTCGAGCTGGCGCAGCACGGCGGTGCCGTAGAAGGTGCTCGAGGCGCCGATGCGCGGGATCACGCAATCCACCGGGCCCAGCGGCCTGCCCTTGAAATGGATGGCGAACGACTGCGGCGCGATGCTCATGTAGCAACGCAGCGGGTCGAGCACGCGCACGGTGTGCTTGCGCCGGCGCGCCGCCTCCACCAGCCGCTGCGTGGAGTACAGCCGTGCGTTGCGCGACAGGATGGCGATTTTCATGTGGGTTCCCGAGAGGCGCGTCGTGGCGTCTGCGAGTAGGAAAGCGAGGGATCGACCTGGAAGCGCCCATGGAGCGCCGTCCGGCCGAGTAGGAGGGGAAAGAGCATGTGGCGGCGGTCGGTCAGGTTCACCTCGGCGATGAAGCGCTGGCCGGCCAGTTCGATATCGGCCTGGATGAACCATCGCTCGGTGCTGTGACCGCCCGAATCGGTGACCGTTCGCCGCCCGGTGGCCCGGGCCTCGCACGGTTCGGAGATGCCGCCCCTGCGGGTGGTGCGCACCTGGAAGCGCAACCACGTGCCGTCGTCGCGCTCGTCCGCCTCCAGCCATTCGACGTGCAGCGACGATGAGCGCGCGCCCGTGTCGAGCTTGGCCTTGAGGACGGGGATGCCGAGCGACGGCAGAGCGAGCCGTTCGCGCCAGCCGAGGGTGATGACGTCAGTCATGGGGTCTGGAGCGAGCGGGTGGGGAAAGACGGCGCAAGGATGCCCAAGCCCGGGACCTGAAGCAACAGCGCCGCGCGGCCACCGGGGCCGTCGCCGTCACACCGGTGAAACGCCGGTGAATTAGCGGTCGTGAACCGGTCGGCGACTTACCAGCATGTAACAACCCGAGGCGACGCCCACCAAGGACACCAGCCCGACGTAATGCGCCGGGCCCAGGCTCCCCTGCCCCTTGGCGAGCAGGCCCACCACCACGGGCGTGGCCGCGCCGCAGATCGCGTAGGCCACGTTGTACGACAGCGAAATCCCGGAGAAACGGATGGCCGGCGGAAAGGTGGTGACCAGCACGGCCGGCACCACGCCGGCCACGCCCGAGAAGAACCCGGCCAAGGCGTAGAGGACGAACAGGTGCCCGCCGCCGCCGCGAAGATCGAGGTACAACGCGTAGGTCGACGCGGCCAGGCCGATGGAACCGACCAGCATGGCCTTTGCCCGCCCCACCGCATCCACCAGCAAGCCGCCGCCGAAGCAGCCGAAGCACAGGGCCAGCGCGGCGATGCTGCCGCCGGCGAAGGCGCGCGACTGCTCCACGTGGAAGGTCGTCTGCATCAGGGTCGGCGTCATGAGGATCACCACCACGATGGCGGCGGTGAGCACCCAGGTGACCACCATCGAGAGCAGCACGCCCGGCAGGTGATCGCGCACCACCACCCACGCGGGCAGTTCGGCGGTGATCTCGCGACGCTCGCGCATGCGGGCGAACACGGGCGTTTCGCTCAGCCAGCGGCGCAGGTAGACGGCGAAGAAACCGAACACGCCGCCGACGAGAAAGGCGATGCGCCAGCCGTGGTCGAGCATCTGTGCCTCGGAGAGGTGACTGCTCAGGCCCGCGGCCACCAGCGAACCGATCAGGATGCCCGCCGTGAGGCCCGAGGTGAGGCTCGCGCAGGCCAGGCCGACGCGGCGCGGCGGCACGTGTTCGGCCACGAACACCCAGGCGCCCGGGATCTCGCCGCCGATGGCGATGCCCTGCACCACGCGCAGCAGGGTGAGCAGCACGGGTGCCATGAGGCCGATGCTCGCGTAGGTGGGCAGCAGGCCGATGAGCAGCGTCGGCACCGCCATGAGGAACACGCTCAAGGTGAACATGCGCTTGCGGCCGACGCGATCGCCGAAGTGCGCCATCACGACGCCGCCCAGCGGCCGCGCGAGGTAACCCACCGCGAAGATGCCGAAGGCCTGCAACTGGGCCAGGAAATCCGAGGTGCCGGGCGGGAAGAACAGGTGGCCGAGTACCTTCGCGAAGTACGCGAAGATCACGAAATCGTAGAACTCGAGGGCACCGCCGAGGGCGGAAAGAACCAGGGTCTTGGCATCGCCGCGACCGAGGGGACGGTGGTCGGCGAGACGGTTATCGGTGATGGCGCTCATGCGGCTATCGATGGCCTTTGGAGTGACGGCATGCAAGCCGTTCGTTGTACGAAACACGCGCACCACAGTCTTGCATGAAATTTTTCCCGGACAAGGGTGATGTGACGCGCTCCGCAGAATGGCGTGCCGCGGCGGATTCGTACAAAACCGCGACCCGGCGGCCGGAAACACTGGCCGCCCCTCCCACGAAGGATAGCCGCGATGACACGCACGTTCCTGCGCCACCGCCCGCTCGCGCTCCTGCTCGGCACGGCGCTTTTCGCCACCGGCGGCGCCCACGCCTCTTCCACGCTCGCGCCATGGGTCGGCACCTGGGGTGTCGCGGCCAAGGACATCGGCACGCGCGACTTCGGCGGCCTCACCTTGCGCCATATCGTTCACACGAGCATCGGCGGCACGTCGGCACGCATCCGCGTGTCCAATCGCTACGGCGACCGGCCCGTCACGCTGAGCGACGTCCACATCGCGCAGAGCGCGGGAGGATCGTCCTCCCGTCGCGACACCGATCATGCCGTGACGTTCGACAACCAGGCGACCATCACCCTCGCGCCCGGCCAGGAAGCCACCAGCGACGGCATCGACATGACGGTGCCGGCCCTGTCCGACCTCACCGTCAGCTTCTACGTGCCGCAGCCGACCCCGGGTCGCATCACCGGCCACGACTTCAGCGGCCAGACGCTCTACCTCGCCAACGGCGACGTGGCCGGACAGGGCGACATCCCCGCCTTCGCCGACCAGAACGACGTGTTCCTCTCCAACGTGGACGTGCAGGGCCCGAATCCTCAGGGCGCCGTCGTGACGCTGGGCGCCTCGATCACCAATGGCGACGGCTCGTCGTTCAACGCCAACCGTCGATGGCCCAACGACCTGGCCGCGCGGCTGGCCGCCGCGGGCAAGAACGTGGGCGTGATCGACGAAGGCATTTCCGGCAACCGCCTACTCGCCGACGGCTCGGGCGTGAGCGCCCCGAACCGCTTCGACCACGACGCGCTCGATCAGTCCGGCGCACGCTGGGTGATCTTCTCCGACGATCCGATCAACGACCTCGGCGCCACCCCTTTGCCGACCGCCGACGCTCTCATCGCCGCCGAAGCATCGTTGATCGACCGCGCCCACGCGCGCGGCTTCAAGTTCCTCTGCTCCACGCTCACGCCTTACGAGGGCTGGTCGACGTGGTCCACCGCGGGCGAAAACGTGCGCGCGGCCGTCAACGCCTTCATTCGCGGTGCCGACAGCGGATGCGACGGCGTGGTGGACCAGGACCTCGCCGTGCACGACCCACAGCATCCCACCCGCTACCTTCCCGCCTACGATTCGGGCGACCACCTGCACCCGAACGACGCCGGCCACCAGGCCATCGCCGAGGCGGTAAATCTCGGCTTTTTCGCTCCGCCGAGCCTGCCCGCGATCGCCGCGCCCGTCGGCTGCGGCAGCATCGGCGTAGGAGAAGGCATCACACCGGGGCAAAGCGTGGTCTCCTGCGACGGCGGACATCATCTCGACCTGCAGCGGGACAGCAACCTCGTTCTGTACGACGCCGCCAATACGTCGATCTGGATCCCGTGGACGTACGACATGGGCGCGGGCGAGCTGCGCCTGGAGAACGACGGCAACCTCGTTCTCTACAGCTCGCTGGGCACCACGATCTGGCAGTCGAACTCCGGTGGCCACGCCAATGCGCGCCTGTTCGTGCAGGGCGACGGCAACATGGTGATCTACGACGACAACGGGCCGATCTGGAATACGGGCACGGCCGGACAATAAGACTTTCCGACGTCACCGCCGCGCAGGAATCGCGAACAGGGTCCGCTTCCACCCTTCGGCAGGAAGATCGACGGCCGGAGGATGGGCGCGACGCTGTTCGCGATAGGGGTCACCGCGAGCCGCTCACTCCGGTCGAGCGCCTCCACTCCCCAGGCGTCATGCCCATCCACTGCGTGAACACGCGACGGAACGCGGCCACCGAGCGGTAGCCGACCCTGTCGGCGACGACCTCCGTCGCGACGCCCGGACGGCGCAGTTCGTTGACGGCCAGGCTCATGCGGACGTCTTGGAGGAATTCGGCGGAGGAACGCCCCAGCCCATCCTGGAAACGCCGCATGAACGTCGCGCGCGACATGCTGCACAACCCGGCTAACTCGGGCAGGGTCCATGCGCGGGCCGGATCGGCGAGCATCGCCGCGATCGCCGGTGCCAGCCGCGGATGACCGGCCAGGGCCAGCAATCCCGGTGGTGGCTCGTCCGATTCACCCGCCACGCGAAGCACCAGCGCGAACAACGCCGACGACAGCGCGTTGAGCATGGCGTAGCCGCCAAGGCGCTCGTCGGCGGATTCGTTGCGCATGAGGTTCACGAGGCCCGCCAGGTGGTCCGCCGCCGGCGACGTGCCGTGCATGCCGGCGCGCACCACGAGCGTGGACGGCAAGTAGTGCCGCATCCACCGATCGTGCGGCGCGTCGGTGGCGAAGCGACCGCAAAGCATGTCGAAGCGTTCGCCCTGCCCGTCGTTTTCGCTGAGCACCAGCTCGTTGAGCAGATGGCGCTCGTGCGTCCTCGCGGGCGCGTCGCCACTCACGTCGCGCAGCACATGGGCGGAGCCGTGGGGAAACAGCACGATGTCGCCCGCCTGCAAGGGCGTGGTTTGCCGGGTCACCGGATCGTCGAGCACGGCACGGCCGCGCAACAGCAGGTGATAGGGCATCTCGCCCGCTGAAGAGTCGGTGTAGGTGACGTTCCAGGGCGCGCCGTAGGCGCAGCGGATCTCCAGCCAGCCGCGTACCGAAACGACGGCGAGCAGGCGGCTCAGCCAGTCGACGTTTGACGCCATGGGCGATACCTCGTGATCCTTTTGAGCATCTTATTGAGAATTATGGGGCTCGTCGAGATCACCTCAGATCCGCAAACTGGCGTCATTCCCACCACGCAAGGAGTCACGCCATGAACCGCATCGCCATCCCCGCCGTCGATACCGCCACCGGCGCCACCGCCGAGGTCTATGCCAAGGTCCGCAAGGCCACCGGCGGCCAGGTTCCCAACCTCTTCGCCGCCCTGGGCCATCTCTCGCCCGGCGTGCTCTCCGCTTACCTGGACGCCGAAGGCGCCCTCGCCGCTGCCGGGCTCGGCCGCAAGGATCTGGAAACCATCAAGCTGGCGGTAAGCGCGCAGACCGGCTGCGAATACTGCGTGGCCGCGCACGACATGCTCGGCAAGCTGGCCGGCTTATCGGCCGACGACACCCGCGCCATCCGCACACTCCAGCCCACCGGTGACGACAAGCGCGACAGCCTAGTCCGCTTCGTGATCGCCACGCTGCGCGAACGCGGCACTGTGCCGGCGGACACCCTCGCCGAGATCCGCGCCGCGGGATACGGCGACAAACAGTTGGTCGCCATCGCGTTCGCCATCGCGCTCACCGTGTTTACCAACACGTTCAACCGCATCAACGACACCGACGTCGATTTTCCGGCCGTGCAGTAACGCCCCCACCCGACCCCAAGGAATCCAGCCATGAACGCCATCGCCAGCGCCCTCGCCCGCAGCCGTTTCCTCCGCAGCGACATCGACTACCACCTGCTGCGCGCGGCGATGGTGATCATCTTCGCGTGGTTCGGCTACGACAAATGGTTCACCGCCGAGATCGAAGGGCTGCTTCCGATCATCACGAACGGCCCGCTCATTTCCTGGACGATTCCGACGCTCGGCATCCGGGGAACGTCCATCTTCCTCGGCACCTCGGAATGGACCTACGGAACGCTGTTGCTGCTGGGCTTCTGGAACAAGAAGCTAGGTGTGATCGGTGCCTTGGGGTCGACGGCCACGTTCATCGCCACGCTGACGGTCATGCCGTTCGTTCCCGACGCGTGGCTGGGCGATGCCGGTGGTTTTCCGGCCATGACGATCAACACGGCCTTCCTGCTGAAAGATCTCGTGCTCCTGTCCGTCTCGCTTTACCTGCTCAAGCAGGATCTGGCCCGAGTGCTCCATGTGGAGCCCGCCCGCTGAGTTTCGCCATCGAAAAGGGCCCTGACAAGAAAAGGCCGCCCCCTGAGGCGGCCTCTTCGTGATAGGCCTGGCCTCTTGTCATCATAGGATCAATCAATTTTCGCGATGATTCATACGGGGCATAAGATCCGGTATGCATGCGTCATTCCGTCCTTAGCCCTACCGAGTCGGCCAGCCAGAGGAGAAGCGCAGATGTCCAGCGAGTCCAAGTGCCCGTTCAACCACACCGCCGGCGGCGGTACGACCAACAGCGACTGGTGGCCCAAGCGGCTGCGCGTCGACCTGCTGAACCAGCATTCGTCGCGATCCAACCCGATGGATGCCGACTTCGATTATGCCGAGGCGTTCGAAGCGCTCGACCTGGCCGCGGTGAAGAAAGACCTCGAGAAGGTCATGACCGATTCGCAGGACTGGTGGCCGGCCGACTTCGGCCACTATGGCCCCCTCTTCGTCCGCATGGCCTGGCACAGCGCCGGCACCTATCGCATCGAGGACGGACGCGGCGGCGGCGGACGCGGCCAGCAACGTTTCGCTCCCCTGAACAGCTGGCCCGACAACGTGAGCCTCGACAAGGCTCGCCGCCTCCTCTGGCCGGTGAAGCAGAAATACGGCCGCGCGCTCTCCTGGGCCGACCTGCTCATCCTCACCGGCAACGTCGCGCTGGAGAGCATGGGCTTCAAGACCTTCGGCTTCGGCGGCGGACGCGAAGACACCTGGGAACCCGACCAGGACGTCTACTGGGGCAACGAAACGACCTGGCTGGGCGGCGATATCCGCTACGGCAAGCACGCGGCGCAAACCAAGGATGCCGAAGAGGCGCCCAAGCCCAAGCCGGCCGACGAGGGCGTGGTCACCGCCGACGCCGAACTCCACGGCCACGAGCACAGCCGCACCGACGGCGGGCGCAACCTGGAGAATCCCCTCGCCGCCGTGCAGATGGGCCTGATCTACGTCAACCCGGAAGGCCCGGACGGCAACCCCGATCCCGTGGCGGCGGCGCACGATATCCGCGTCACCTTCGGCCGCATGGCGATGAACGACGAAGAGACCGTCGCGCTGATCGCGGGCGGCCACACGTTCGGCAAGACGCACGGCGCCGGCCCGTCCGACAACGTGGCGTCCGAACCCGAGGGCGCTGAGCTCGCCGAACAGGGCCTGGGCTGGCGCAACAGTTACGGCAGCGGCAAGGGCCGCGACACGATCACCAGCGGCCTGGAAGTCACCTGGACGCAGCAGCCCACGAAGTGGACCAACCTCTTCTTCGAGAACCTGTTCAAGTACGAGTGGGAACTGGAAAAGAGTCCCGCCGGCGCGAACCAGTGGGTGGCCAAGAACGCCGACGACAGCGTTCCCGATGCGCACGGCGGCCCCAACAAGCGCCCCACCATGCTCACCACCGACCTGTCGCTGCGCATGGACCCCGCCTACGAGAAGATTTCGCGCCGATTCCTGGAGCATCCCGAACAGTTCGCCGATGCGTTCGCGCGCGCCTGGTTCAAGCTCACCCACCGCGACATGGGCCCGCGCTCGCGCTACCTCGGCCCGGAAGTGCCCGAGGAAGTGCTGATCTGGCAGGACCCCGTCCCCGAGGCCAGCCATCCGCCGCTCGCCGAATCCGACATCAAGGCGCTCAAGGAAAAGGTGCTGGCGTCGGGCCTCAGCGTGTCGGACCTGGTATCGACGGCCTGGGCCTCGGCGTCCACCTTCCGCGGCGGCGACAAGCGTGGCGGCGGTAACGGTGCGCGCATCCGCCTGGCGCCGCAGAAAGACTGGAAGGTCAACCGCCCCGACCAGCTGAAGAAGGTACTGGATACGCTTGAAGGCGTCCGCAAGGACTTCGGCAAGCCGGTGTCGCTGGCCGACCTGATCGTGCTGGCGGGCGGTGCCGCCATCGAGAAGGCCGCCAAGGCCGCCGGCCACGACGTGACCGTGCCGTTCTCCCCGGGCCGCACCGATGCCACGCAGGAGCAGACCGACGTCGAGTCGTTCGCGCCGTTGGAACCGGTCGCCGACGGCTTCCGCAACTTCGTGAAGGAGCGTTACGCCGTACCGGCCGAAGCGCTGCTCATCGACAAGGCGCAGAAGCTGACGCTCACCGCGCCCGAAATGACGGTACTGGTAGGTGGCCTGCGCGTGCTCGGCGCGAATGCCGACGGCAGCCAGCTCGGCGTGCTCACCGATCGCCCCGGTACGCTGAGCAACGACTTCTTCCGCAACCTGCTCGACATGGGCACGGAGTGGAAGCCCTCGTCGGCCGCCGCCGAATCGTTCAACGGCAGCGAGCGAGGCACCGGCAAACCACGCTGGACCGCGAGCCGCGTCGATCTCGTCTTCGGCTCGAACTCGGTGTTGCGTGCGCTTGCCGAGGTATACGCCAGCGCGGACGCCGAGAAGAAGTTCATCGACGACTTCGTCGACGCCTGGGCGAAGGTGATGAACCTGGATCGTTACGATCTGCGCAAGAAGAAAGGGTCGGCTGCGGAACGCAAGGCGGCATGATCGATCGCTCCCTTCGGCGGCCGCCGAAGGGAGTTTTTCGATGTCACGATATCGCCCGACCGCACCTACGGCTTTTTGCGCACGCCGCTTTCGACCCACGCCACGATGTGACGCAACGCATCCCCATAAAACGTCCGGTACATCTCGGCAGTGACGTAGCCGATGTGCGGCGTGGCAAGCAGGTTATCGAGCGACCGGAAGGGATCGTCGAGAGGCAGCGGTTCGGTATCGAAGACGTCGATGGCGGCGCCCGCGATGCGACGCTGCCGAAGCGCGGCAAGCAATGCCCCGTTATCGACGATCGGCCCGCGCGACGTATTCACCAGGCGACTCGTCGGCCTCATCAGGGCTAGTTCCGGCGCGCCCACCAGACCCTGCGTGCGATCACTCAGGCGCACGTGGATCGACAGGATGTCCGATTCGCCGAACAGCGTGTCCTTGTCGACGAGCCGTACGCCCTTCTCCGCCGCGCGCTCGGCGGTGAGGTTCTGGCTCCAGGCGATCACGTTCATGCGGAACGCCTGCGCGATGACGCCCACCGCCGAACCGATATGGCCCAGGCCCAGCAGACCGAGCGTCTTGCCCGCCAGTTCCGTGCCCAGGCCCACCTGCCAGCCGCCATCGCGCAACGAACGGTTTTCGATGGCGAGGTTGCGCACCATTGCCAGGATCAGCGCCCAGGTCAGCTCGATGGTCGGCGTGGACGAATAGTCGGTGTGCGTGACCTCGATGCCGCGTTCGGCGGCGGCGGCCGTATCGATGGACGCGTTGGCCCGTCCCGTCGATGCGATGAGTTTCAGGTTCGGCAGGCGGTCGATCACGTCTCGCGTGAGCGGCGTGCGCTCGCGCATGACGCACACCACGTCGAAGGGCCGCAGACGCTCGACGACGTCGTCGACACGGGCGAGGTGATCGTCGAATGCCACCACCTCCGCTCGTCCGTCGAGGATGGACCAGTCCGCCATGCGCAGGGCGACGCCCTGGTAATCGTCGAGAATGGCGACCTTGGGACGCGTTGGACCGGGCATGCACTGGCTCCGTCGAGGAATGATCGATCATATCGCGTATCGCCGCGAACGATGCCGCACGTGCATAGCGTGATGCTCGACACATTCGCCCGATCTATCGCCTCGATAGCAACGAACGATTGGATCAATCTCATCATGCCACGCATGATCGCCGACGGCACCAGCGAGGTGCGGCAGGCAGGATCAACCCCTTGAAGAAGCTATCCATCGGAACGCTGGCGTTCGCGCTGGCATGTACGCTCGTCGGCGCGGCCCACGCGCAGCAAACCCATCTGACCACCGACGGCGGTGCACCGGTGGGCGACAACCAGAATTCGCAGACCGCCGGCCCGGCGGGCCCCGTGCTGCTGCAGGACTCGCACCTGATCGAGAAACTGCAACGCTTCGACCGCGAGCGCATTCCCGAGCGCGTGGTGCATGCGCGCGGCACCGGCGCCTTCGGCAGCTTCATGCCCAGCGTGGATATCTCCGACCTCACCCGCGCGAAGGTGTTCACCCCGGGCATCACCACGCCGGTGTTCGTGCGCTTCTCCACGGTGATGGGTTATCGCGGTTCGCCCGAGCAGGCCCGCGACCCGCGCGGCTTCGCCATCAAGTTCTACACGCAGGAAGGCAACTGGGACATGGTCGGCATCAACTGGCCGATCTTCTTCATCCGCGACGCGATCAAATTCCCCGACTTCGTGCACGCGAACAAGCCCAGCGCGGTCACCGGCGTGCAGGATCCGGAACTGGCCTTCGACTTCTTTGCGCACACGCCCGAAGCCACCAACATGCTCACCCACCTCTACACGGTGGAAGGCATGCCGGACTCCTACCGCCACATGGACGGCTTCGCCGTGCATGCCTTCAAGTTCGTCAACGCGAAGGGCGAGGTGCACTACGTCAAGTTCCACTGGAAGAGCCAGCAGGGCATCCACGGCTTCAAGCCGGCCGAGATCGGACCGTCCATCGGCAAGGACTGGAACCTGATGACCAACGATCTCTATGGCGCCATCCGCAAGGGCGACGATCCGAAATGGGATCTCTACGTGCAGGTGCTGACGCCCGATGAGCTGACGAAGTTCGATTTCGACGGCCTGGACGACACCAAGGTCTGGACCGGCGTACCTGAGCGCAAGATCGGCACCATGACGCTGGATCGCGTGCCCGACAACTACTTCGAAAGCACCGAGGAATCCGCCTTCGCGCCATCACGCCTCGTGCCGGGCATCGAGCCGTCGGAAGACCGCATGCTCCAGGGCCGCCTCTTCGCCTACGCCGACACGCAGATGTACCGGCTCGGCGCGAACTACAACAGCCTGCCCATCAACCGCCCCGCGGTGCCCGTCCGCAACGAGGACCAGGACGGCGCGATGAACGCGAGCGGACGCAAGGGCGAGACCAACTACGAGCCGTCGGGCATCGCCGAAGTGTCGGAAGATCCGTCGGCCAAGGGCGTCCGCACGCCTCTGGCCGGCACCACGCAGCAGCAGAAGACCAGCAAGCCGCGCGATTTCTTCCAGGCGGGCGAGTATTACCGCAGCCTCTCGGCGCAGGACCGGACGTTCCTGGTCACGGCGCTGGGCGACGATCTCGCGAAGGTGCGCACGCAGGACAACCTCTACCGCATGCTGTCGTATTTCTACCGCGCGGACCACGAGTACGGCGAGCGTCTGGCGAAGGCGGTGCACGCGGACCTCGCCAAGGTGAAGACCTTGTCCGACACGCTTCAGGACTGAAGGAGCCACGGCACCCGGCGCCACGCCGGGTGCCGACACCATGACGATGCTCCGCTTCCTTCGATCCCCTCGGTGCTGGCTGCCCACGCTCGTCGTGCTGGTGGCCGCGGGCACATGGTTCATGTCGCCGCGCCTTCGCCTCGCCGTGCGCGGCGTGGAGCCGTCGGCCATCGCCGCCACCCAGCGTGTCGACGCGCACCGCTACGACGATGCCTGGTTCGACGCGGCACGCGTGGGGCGCATCGACATCCTCGACGCGCTGCTGGACGCGGGATATCCCATCGACGCCAAGACGCCTGCCGGCTACACGGCGACGATCCTGGCCGCCTACGACGACCAGCCCGCCGCGCTCGATCATCTCCTGGCGCGCGGCGCGAATGCATGCCTCGGCGACCGTAACGGCAACACCGCGCTCATGGGCGCCCTGTACAAGGGCCAGATGGACATCGCGGCGCGGCTGCTTTCCACTCACTGCCCCGTCGACCAGGCCAACAACGCGGGCGAGACCGCGCTTTCGTTCGCCGTGATGTTCGGCAGGCTGCAGATGCTCCAGCCGCTGCTGCAGCGAGGCGCCGATCCGTCGCATCGCGACCGCCAGGGGGATACGCCTTACCGCGTGGCCGAAAAGCAGGGCAACGATGTCGCCATGCAGGCCCTGCACCGGATCGTCGAGGGCCGCTCCCTGCCCGCGCGCCCCCACCGAAGCGGGATCGCCGACCTACCTTGAGGGCGCGGGCACCTGCAGGAGCTTCCTCAGCCCGTTCTCCACGATGTCCGCGAACACCTTCGGATCGCCGTAGGCGCGCGCGGCCAGCATGGCGCCGTAGACCATCGACATGAACGACTCGGCTTCGAGCCGGGCGGAGGCCTGCAGCTCGAACAGCCCGAGCTGCGCGCCCTTGGTCAGCACGGTTTCGAGCCAGTGCGACAGATCGCGAAAATGCGCGCGGACATGCGTCGCGAGATCGTCGGGCAAGGTGGGCAGTTCCGCCGCGAGCATGCCCGCCACGCAGAACGGGGCGGACGCGTCGGCGATGCACTTTTCCCAATAGCCCGTGTACATCCGCAACTGCTCTTCCGGATTGAAGCTGCCCTCGGCGAGGAAGTTGATCTGCTGGACGATGATCGCCCGCGACTCCTCCACCACCGCGCTGGCCAGGTCGGACTTCGACGGAAAGTGGTGGTGGATGCTCGCCTTGCGCACGTTCACCTCTTCGGCGACGTCGGCATAGCTGAAACCGTTGTAGCCACGCGTCTGGATGAAACGGCGGGCCGAATCGATGAGTCGCTGCTGAGTAGTCATGCCGCTAGTCTACCATCTGGAAGGTAGATTTCAGTCGTCTACCCCCACGAGAAAAAGTAGTTGACTAATGACCTACCTACTAGTAGGTTTGTGCCACCTTCGATTCGGATTCCCCCTCATGAACAGCTCCCTCGAGAACCGCCTGGCCCTGCGCCAGTTCTATTTCCTCCGCGCAGGCGCGGCTTTCGCCTGGGTCGTCCTGGTGGCGCTCCTGGCGGCCAAGTCCCCGCTCGCGGCGGGCGTGCTGCTCTTCATCTATCCGGCGTGGGACGCCTTGGCGAACATCATCGACGCGCGGCGGAACGGCGGCCTCGCGGTGAATCCCGGCCAGCGCCTCAACGCCATCGTCAGCACCCTGACCGCCATCTGCGTGACCGTGGCTTTCGTCCAGAAAGGCAACGCGGGCGGACTGGCCGTGTTCGGTGCCTGGGCCCTGCTCGCGGGCCTCTTCCAGCTCGCCGTGGGCATCCGTCGCCGCAAGCTGGGCGGACAGGCCTTCATGATCATCAGCGGCGCGCAGTCCGCGCTGGCCGGCGTGATCTTCATCGCGCGGTCCCTCGGCGACACCGTGCCGGGCGTGGTCGAGCTCGCACCGTATGCGGCCTTCGGCGGGTTCTACTTCCTGGCTTCGGCGCTGTGGCTGACCTTCCGCAAAGTACCGGCCGTGTCATGAGTCGCATGGACGCTCCCGACATCGCGTGCTATCCGTCGTCACTTCCACGACCCTGGCGATCTGTCCCTCATGCGTAAGCCGTTCCCCGCAGGCGACATCGTCTGGTTCATCGTCTGGCTGATCGCTTTCAGCGCGCCGGTCTCCGCGTTCATCGTGCACCTGGGCACCCAACCGCCGATGATGTCGCGGATGCTGATGTGGTGCCCCGGCGCTGCAGCGCTGGCGACCTGCATCACCCGCAAGCGGGACGTGCGATCGCTCGGCTGGACGTGGCCCCGGCTCCGCTACCTCGGCTGGGGCTACATCATCCCTTTCCTCTACGCGATTCCGGTTTACGCGATCGCGTGGATGCTGATACCGGATGCGTTCCAGTGGAGTACCTACGCCGGGAAGCTGGCGCACGACTTCCAGGTGGCCAATCACGCGAACGCGTTCGCCGCGTTCTTCGGCATCCCGACCACCATGATCTTCATCGTCATCAGTGGCATGGCCTGGGCCCTCGGCGAGGAAATCGGCTGGCGTGGATTCCTGGTGCCACGTCTGTACGAACGCCTCGGCTTCACGGGCACGAGTCTCGCCAGCGGCGCGCTGTGGTCCGTATGGCATTACCCGAGCCTTCTCGGTGCCGACTACAACGCGGGGACGACGCCGGCCTACGCGGTCGCGTGCTTCACCGTCATGGCGATCGGCATGTCGTTCGTCATGACCTGGCTGCGCATGGCTTCGGGAAGCCTCTGGCCGTGCGTCGTCCTGCACGCCAGCCATAACACCATCGTGCAGGCCGTGCTCGATCCGATGACCGCCACGGACGGACGGGCGCCCTACGTCACCACCGAGTTCGGTGCCGGCATGGCCATCGTCTTGACGATGGTGGCGGTCTCGCTCGCGCTCCGCCAACGAGGGCGACCGATCCCGGCGTCGTGATCGCGACACGGCGCATGCGTTCGCACGGCCTTCCGGCTAGCATGCCCGGATGACGACGATCCGCCTGCTCGACTGGGACCGGCGCACCGCACGACGTGGCGCGCTGGATGGCGTGCTTCTCCTGGGCACGGCCGACCCTTACGTCTACCACCTGCCCTCCTGTGTACTGGCCATGGGCCGCAAGGCGGACCTGACGGCATTCGCTTCCGAGCCGCAGGCCAGGGCGGCGGGGCTCAAACCGTGCAAGCGGTGCAACCCGCACCGCCTGCATGCGGAGCGCGGCGACGGCCTCGAGCTGTTCCACCGGTTGAGCGAACGGCTGGAAACCGAGCCGGCAAGCGTTCCGTCACCGACCGCGCTCGCCGAGGCGGTCGGCGTGACGGACGACGTGCTGGCCGTGGTGCTGGGCGATCATGCGCACGCCACCGCCGGGGAATGGCTCGAGCGCAAGCGGGTGGCCTTCGCGGCACGACAACTGCTGGATCTCGGCGCCACGGCACGCGACGCGAGCCACGCCGCGGGATTCCCGGGTATCAAGCCTTTCGAGCGGGCGTTCGGCCTGCTGATGGGCATGACGCCGGACGACTACCGCCACCTCGGCACGCAGCCTGGATTTTCGATTCGCCTGCCCGCCGATTACCGAAAAGACGCCGTGCTCGCCTACCAGGGCCGCGACGTCGAAGGACTGGCCGAACGCAGCGACGCATCGCGCGTCTGGAAAGCCCTGGATACGCCGGACGGTCCGGCGATCGTGGACATCCGCTTCGAAGGCCGCCTCGCGAACGTCAGCGTGACGTCGCCACGGCGGCTTGGCATCGCCAGCTTCGCCATCCTGCATCGCGACGTCCTCAAGGTGCTCGGCCTGCGCAACGACATCCGTGCGTTCGAAGCCGCCCATCCCGACCTGGTGTCGGCGCGACGCGGCCTGCGCGTTCCGCTGGTGCCACGCGCCTTCGACGCCCTGTGCTGGGCCATCATCGGGCAGCAGATCAACCTCAGCTTCGCGGGCAGCCTTCGTCGCGAACTGATCCTGCTCGCAGGCGAGCGCGTGGGAGACATGATCGTGCACCCCACGCCGGAGGCCGTCGCCCGCATCGATCCGGACGACCTGACCCGGCGTCGTTTCTCCCGCGCCAAGGCCCGGTATCTCATCGAGACGGCGCGGGCCATCGCCGAGGGCAAGCTCGCCGTCGAAGCGCTCGCCGAGGACTCGGCGGTGGACGCGGAACGACGTCTCACGGCGCTCCATGGCATCGGCACGTGGACCGCGCGCTACGTGATGATGCGCATCGGCTTCGCGGACGCCGCGCCGGTGGGCGATTCCGGCCTCGCGACGGCGCTGGAGCGCATGTACGGGTTGGCGGAGCGCCCGGACGCCATCGCCACCGCGCGGCTCATGACGCCTTATGCGCCGTGGCGAAGCTTGGCCAGCCTGCACCTGTGGGCATCGCTATGAAGACGTCGTCGAGCTACGTGTACACGACCCTGCCCTCCCCGGTCGGCCAACTGACCCTGTTGGCAAGCGACGAAGGACTGGCCGCGATCCTATGGGAAAACGATCGTCCCGGACGCGTGCCGCTGCCGGTGTCGGGCGAAGCACCCGAACACCCGGTGCTGATGGAGGCTGCCCGGCAGCTCGACGAGTACTTCAAGGGCGAACGCCGCGCGTTCGACCTGCCCCTGGACTTCCACGGCACGCCGTTCCAGAAAGCCGTATGGACGGCCCTGCTGACGGTGCCCTACGGCCAGACGCGTTCCTACGCGCAGATCGCCGAACAGATCGGCCGCCCCTCCGCGATGCGTGCCGTCGGCGCGGCGAACGGACGCAACCCGATCTCCATCGTGGCGCCCTGCCATCGGATCATCGGCACCGGCGGCCGACTGACCGGCTTTGCCGGAGGCCTGGATGCCAAGGCCTGGCTGCTGCGACTCGAAGGCGCGTTGATCGAACGTGCCGAATCGCGCCCTCCGATCATGGACGACCTCTTCGCCTGACCCGCTCGCGCGCCACCCATGGATTTTGGCGCGGCGCGAAGGCAATCTGGCCGCCGGCGCGAAGAAAACGAGGCTTGCGCGAGTGACGACATACCCACCCGATCCCGTCGCGCCGGCGCACGGCCTGCAACTGGTGCTGCTGGAAGACGACGACCTGCTGCGCGATCGCATCCTGCTGCCCAGGCTGACCCAGTTCGGCTTCCACGTCAGGGCCACCGGCAGCGCGGCGGGATTGCATGCACTGGTGGGACAACGCATGCCGGACCTGTTCGTGCTGGATATCGGCCTGCCCGACGGTGACGGCTTCACGCTGGCACGCTCGCTTCGCGGGAGCTTCCCCGAGGCGGGCATCGTCATCCTGACCGGCCGAAGCGACAGCGTCGATCGCGTGCGCGGTCTTTTCGAAGGCGCGGACGCCTACCTGGCGAAGCCCGTCGAGATCGACGTGCTGGTCGCCACCCTGCACAGCGTGGCCCGCCGACTGCGGCCGACGACGAAAGCACTCGCCGGCCGCTGGGAACTCAGTCCGGACGAGTGGTTTCTCCGCTCGCCCGCGGGCGGCCAAGTGATGCTCACCAAGGGCGAACGCCGCCTGCTCGAATCGCTGCTCCAGCATGCGAACGAAGTGCTTCCCCGCGAATCGCTGATCGCCGTGCTCACCGACGACGTCGACGCCTTCGATCCGCACCGGCTCGATTCCATGGTGCATCGCCTGCGTCGCAAGGTACTCGCCACGCTCGGCGAACCGCTGCCCCTGAACGCCGTCCATGGCACCGGCTACGTGCTGACGACCTGATCCGCCGGAACGATCGTTCCCTCCGGCGCGTCGACGCAAGGCAAGCTCACGCGAATCGCCGTTCCCCTGCCGGGCTCGCTTTCGACCGTCGTCCGGCCGCCGGCCCGGACCACCAGGTCGTGGACGACGCTCAGGCCCAGGCCCGTGCCGCGGTCGGCCGGCTTGGTGGTGAAGAACGGATCGAAGATTCGCGCGCGAACGGATTCGGCCATACCGATGCCGGTGTCCCGCACGGTCAATGCCACGCCACCGTCGCGATCCTCCAGCACGATGTCGCAGCGGCCGCCGTCGGGCATCGCGTCGCGCGCGTTGGTCACCAGGTTGATGATCGCCAGCTCGAACTGGCTGCGGTCGAAGAGGATCCAACGTGGTTCGTGCGGCAGCGCCAGGTGCAGCTGGCAGTGCGCGGGCAAGGATTGACGGGCCAGCGGCCGCAGCTCGCGCACGGCGGACACCACGTCGAATACCTCGGCGGACGCCACGTCGCGCCGACTGAAACTGAGCAGCTTCCGGCACACCGCCGTGCCTCGGCGCGCGGCCAGTTCGATGCCTTCCAGCGCATCGGCCACCGCCCGCACGTCGCCGTCCAGCCGTTCGGCCTCCGGCAGACGGTCCCGTTCGGTGGAAAAGCCCAGGATGATGTCGAAGACGTTGTTGACGTCGTGGGCGACGCCGCTGGCCAGCTTGCCGACCGCATCCATCTTCTGCGCATGCAGAAGCTGCTCGCGCGTGCGTTCGCGTTCGGCGATTTCCAGGGCCAGTTGCCGCCGTTGCCGCTCCGATTCGCCGAGGCTCTGGCGCAAGGCATCGATGGCGCGGTCGACGATCAGGGCGATAAGCAGGTAGCTGGTGAGTGCCCGCATCGGCAACGCGTCGTAGAACGCCGAAAGGAATCCCCGCGCGTGCCCCGGATCGGCGGCGGTGAGGGGCGCCACGCTCACGGCGAGGATCAGCGCCTCGGCGGCATAGGTCGTCCATAACGCCTTGCGCCCCAGCATGAGTCCGCTCAGGGCGAGGATCATGATCAGCGTGAGGTTGCCGTCGGTGGCGCGGTAGCCGAAGGCCGCATACGCCATCGCGCCCGACGCGAGCATGGTGCCGACGAACTGCGCCACGGCCAGGGGGAACCGCCCGGCGCGGATGAGCCACAGGCCGAACCAGGCCGAGACGGTCATGGCAAGGTCGGTGCCGATGTCGACGGCCAGGGCGGCCGATGCGCCCACGCGTGCCTTGCTGAAGAACTGCGCCTGCAGGTAGCCACCGTGCAAGCCGAACAGGTAGAGCTTGGTCGCCGGTATGCGCAGGCCTTCGAAGATCAGCAGCAGTTGCATGAATACCGCATTGCGCCGATCGACGGGATCGTCGATCGGGGTGTCGTCAAGCCAACGGCGGACGCGGGACATCATCGTGCGTTTTCCTCGATCGACGCGCCGCGTCCCGGCGGCGGTGAGAAGCCGGTGAGAAACCGGAAAGACGAGCGTGTGTGACTTTGCCGAAGATGTAAAGCTAGTCTCGTCCGTCCGCACCGTGTTTCGTTGCGGATGGCATGCCGAAGGGGCAGTCCGTCATGGGCTGGGCAGCCGCACCACGTCAGGGCAAATCGGGCACTTTCCTTCGGGGGTTCTATGTCACCAACCATGTTCAGGCCTTGGCTGGCCGGGGCGGCGATGCTCGTCGCCACCGGTCACGCCCACGCCGCCGTCGATACCGTCGGCAGCACCACCACCACGCCGTTGCTCACCAAAGCGGTGAGTCCCCGCCAGTTCACCACGCTCAAGGGAAGCGTTCCCGCCAGGGTCGCCACCAGCGTCGACGCCGGCGCGATGGGAACCACCGAGACCATTCCCTCGATGACCCTGGTGCTCAAGCGCGGCGACGACCAGCAGAAACGCTTCGACGCGTACCTGGCCTCGCTGGACAATCCCTCCTCACCCAACTTCCACCATTGGCTGACCGCGCGCCAGGTGGGCGAGCAATTCGGCCCGAATGCGAAAGATATTGCGGCGGTGAAGCAGTGGCTCGGATCGCAGGGCCTCGGCGTGAAGAGCGTGTCCGCCGACGGCATGCTGATCCGTTTCACCGGTTCGGTAGGCGCCGTGCAGCAGGCGTTCGGCACGTCGATGCATCGCTACCGGGCCGACGGCAAGGTGCATTTCGCCAATGCCGTCGAACAGAAGCTGCCGACCGACCTGGTGCCCGTGGTCCGCGGCGTGGCCTCGCTGACCGATTTCTTTCCCAAGCCGCAGGTGAAAAATGCGCGACCGGTCAAGCGCAATGCCAAGGGCGAGTGGGTGGCGGCGGGCGCGCCCTCGGGCGACTTCAATTTCGTGTACCAGGGCGAGACGATGTTCGACCTGGTGCCGGCGGACTTCGCGACCGTCTACGACGTGAACCCGCTGTGGAACGAGGACACGCCGGTACGCGGCGCGGGTCAGAACGTGGTGGTGCTCGAACGCACCAACGTGCAGGACGCCGACGTCGCCACGTTCCGCCAGGTGTTCATGCCGAACGACGCCAAGGGACGCTTCACCCAGGTGCACCCGGCGGCCTTCGCCGGCGACACGAGTTGCGCCGATCCAGGCACCAACGGCGACGAGGGTGAAGCCGCGCTCGATGCCGAGTGGGCCGGCGCCGCCGCACCCGATGCCGACGTGACCCTGGCCTCGTGCCAGGACAGCGGCGCCGACTTCGGCGCCTTCCTGGCCGCGCAGAACCTGCTCGAACAGGCCACGCCGCCGCCGATCATGAGCCTGAGCTACGGCGAGTGCGAACTGGTGAGCGCCGCGGTGGGCGACAGCGACGAAGCGACTGTGCTGTGGTCGACGGCCGCCGCCGAAGGCACCACGGTGTTCGTCTCCACCGGCGACGCGGGCGTGGCCGGGTGCGACCAGAACCAGGTCGCGTCGAGCTTCGGCATCGCCGTGAACGGCCTCGGCAGCACGCCCTATAACGTGGCGGTGGGTGGCACCGACTTCGACGACTACGGCAAGACGCGCAAGTACTGGCTGTCCGGCAACGGCGCCCTGGGCGCCAGCGCCCTCGGCTACATTCCGGAGCAGACCTGGAACGACTCCTGCGCGAGCGCCCAGCTCGATGCGATCCTCGGCTACGCGAACCCGAACAAGGCCTGCAATTCGGCCGACGGCCAGGGTTTCCTCAACACCGCCGGCGGCAGCGGCGGCCCGAGCTACCTGTGGAGCCAGCCGAGCTGGCAACAGGGCATCGCGGGAATCGACCAGAACGTGACCCGCGCGATCCCTGACGTATCGCTCTTCGCCGCCAACGGCATTTACGGGCATGCGCTGATCTTCTGCATGTCCGATCCGGACCAGGGCGGTACGCCGTGCAATTACCTCGATCCCACGGACTCGATCTACAACAGCGCGGGCGGCACGTCGTTCGCGGCGCCGGCGATGGCCGGCGTACAGGCATTGGTGAACCAGGCCGCCGCCGATCGCCTGGGCAACGTCGGGCCTTCGCTCTACGAACTGGCGCGCGTGCAATACGGCACGGTGGCCACGCCTGCGGCCGGATGCAAGGCCACGGACGCGTCCTGCGTGTTCCATGACGTCGCCGTCGGCGACATCGACGTGCCCTGCTTCGCGGGAACCGGCGATTGCTTCGTCAAGAAAGGCGACAGCTATGGCGTGGTCAGCGACGGCGGTCGCGCCTCGCTGGTCACGGCATGGAAAGCCGGCAAGGGCTACGACTACGCCACCGGCCTGGGCTCGGTGGACGTCACCCACCTCACCCACGCCATCGCCGCCAGGCAGGCGCGCGGCCAGCGGATCCCCCGGACGTGGGACCTGCTCTCGAACCGCGACAGCGGCAATCCCGGCGTGGGTCTGAACGCCGTACTCGACGGCAAGAGCACGCTGTTGCTGATCGCCCCCAAGAGCGGCAAGACCACCCTCGTGCAGATGAACGGCAGCACCGTGTTGTCCAGCGACACCTGGACCCCGGGCCAGCAGGGCGACTTCTGGATCGACGGCTTCAAGCCGGGCGACCAGGTCAAGGCCATGCCCTACGACATCTTCGACGGCGTGCTGACCGGCCAGACGGTGATGGAAGCCGACAATCCCACCACGCATGAGTTGAATCTCGCGATCTACAGCTACGGCTGGGTCGATTTCACCTTCCCGTACAAGGCGGGGTGGAGCATGGTCGGCGCGGGCCGGGTCGACGATTCGGGCAAGTCGCAGGAAGTGTGGATCAACTCCACCACCGGCAAACTCTCGTTCTGGACCATCACCTGCACGGGCGGCATCAAGTTCGGCCGTCTGGACGGCCTGGACTGCGAGCAGGGCGTGGGCAAGACGGTCAGCGCTCCCGCCGGTTTCACGCCTTATCTCGCGGACCTCAACGGGGACGGCATCCTCGACATCGTCTGGACCGGGCCCAAGCGGGCGGTGCAGTACTGGATCAACGACGGCCGCGGAAGCTTCACGAAGAGCGACGGCGACGCGGCACCGGCCGGTTTCGAACTCGTGGGCGCGGGTGAAATCGCGGGTAGCGGCAAGACGGACCTGATCTGGTTCAACGCCGCCACGGGCAAGCTGCGCTGGTGGACGATGGACGGCACGACCGTGTCGAGCCAGAAGACCATGGCCGCGCCGGACGGCTACACCCTCGCCACCATCGAGGACTTCGACGGCGACGGCCTGGCCGACCTGTTCTGGACCAATGCCAAGGACGATGCCTACCTGTGGCAGGGCACCGGCAACGGGTTCCTTTCGCAGCACGTCGCCGATGGCGCGGGCGTCGCGTTCAAGGTTCCCGCGAACTTCCAGGTGCAGACGAACCGGCTCCAGGGCGTCGTCGATCCCGTACCGCCCGCGGGTACGGTCGTCACCGCCTCGATCGCCGGCACGCACTGACGCCCGGCGCTCACCGATCGGAAAGCGGGCGGCAACCGCCCGCTTTCCCGTTTCAGTGCTTCTGCCTGTAGATGTGTCGGCTGTTCCGGTTTTCCGATCGGTTGAGCCGGTTCTGCTCCGCCTTGGTCAGGTGACCGCCATGCCTGGCTTCATCCGCGCTCTCGCGACGGGCGATGTTCGCGTCATGCGTCTCGTCGCGCGCCGCCTGCTTCTGGGTCATCGTACCGTTCGCGACGCCCTGGTCGATGCGGTTCTGCTGGTTGTCCAGCCGGCCGTTGACCTCGTTGACGCGCGGGTGGCCCGGCACCGCCGACTGCGCGAACACGGGCGCCGATACCAGCGCCGCGCCGGCGACCAGACCGATGAGGGCAAACTTCGGAATGACGTTCATGGGTCGGATGTTCCTCTGTGTGTGGGTGACGTACGCGGGGCCGGAAACGATCCGGCAGCCGCGATGTTGACGTCGCAGGAAAATGCGGCAGCGATCCGTTCAGCTGCCGCGGTTCCCCGGTCAGTCGATCTTCCAATCCAGCGACATGAACACCTCGCGGCCGGTGTAGTCGTCGCCCTGCTGGGTGGGAATGAACTCGAAGCCACCGGCGTAGTAGGGAATCCGTCCGACCCGGTTGAAGATGTTGGACACGTTCACGCCTACCTTCACGTCGTCGTTGATCGCGTAGCTCGCCCCCGTGCTCCAGGTAATCCACGGGGCGACGTGTCCCTTGTAGATGGAGCAATCCGCGTCGCCCACGGACGGCTGGATGCCGTTGGGCAGCACTTCGCAGCCGTCGTAGTTGTTCGCGCGGATCTGGCCGATGCGTTCGCCGTGCAGCGTGACGTCCCAGGGCCCCTGGTGCCAGTGCGCCGTGCCGTTGATGCGCGTGGCCGGGTATTTGTAGCGCGTGTTCAGCAGCGGATCGGAGGCGAGGTCACGCTCCTTGAAGCTCAGGTTGTTGGTGTAGTTGAACTCGAAGTTGAAGCTGCCCATGGTGAGGGTGCGCAGCGCGTAGGTCACCTTCGCGTCGATGCCGCTGACGTAGAGCGACGCCTCGTTGATCGGGCCCACCGTCACGCTGGTGATGTTGCCCTGCGCGTCGCGCTTGACGTTGTCGATGGCCTCGGCGCAATAGGGCGATCCCAGGGTATGCGCGATGTACGGCGCACCGCTCGGCGTGGTGCCCGTGAGGCAGCCGGCCTCGTCGTTGAGCGCGGTGCCGAGATCGATCCACTTGATGGCGTTGTTGATGCCCATGTGCCAGTAATCGACCGACAACGCCAGGTTCTCGACGTGCGGAATGTCCCAGACGAAGCCGTAGGTCCAGGAGTGTCCGGTTTCGTTGAGCAGGTTGCGGCTGCCGCCGGAGAACTGGGTGAACGACGTGGGATGCTGGAAGTTCTGGCAGGCGCGATCGCCGGCGCGGATGCATTCCAGCGGATCGGCGTAGTTGCCCTGGGTCTGCTCCGAATCCTGCAGGTAGATGGCCTGCAGATCGGGCGCGTGGAAGTTCGTGCCGTAGGTTCCACGCAGCAACAACCCCTCGAGAGGTCGCCATTCGATGCCGGTGCCCCACGTGCGCGCGATATCGGCGTGGCTGTCGTCGCGGTATTTGTCCAGGCGTCCCGAAAGCGTCCAGGTGAGCGTCGACGCGAGCGGCACGCGGAATTCCGTGGCGGTGGACAGGCGGTTACGCGTGCCGCCGCCGGTGATGTAGTTCTGGAACGGATCGCCGAACGTGGTGGTGTTGCCGCGCGGGTCCGGTGATAGCTTGAAGCCCTGGTGATTCGCCTCGACCACGCCGGCGAAGCCGACCGGACCGGCCCACGTATCGAACAGGTCGCCGTTGAGGTTGAACTCCGCTTGGTTCATCCAGGTTTCGGCACTGTTGACGCCGCCGACGGCGAAGCTTCGGTAATCCGACGGCGAGATGGGGCTGTAGAAACGCTGGGTGTTCAACGCATACGTCGGCAGCGCTTCGCCGCCGACCGTCGTCGTGCCCAGCTGCGGGCCGAAGAAGTAATCGAACATGCCCTGTTCGTTCAGGCCCGTGTAGTGCTCGTGCACGATGTACCGGTTCGTGCCGAGATTCAGGTCCCAATTGAATTTGTCGTCGAAGACGGTGCCCTTCAAGCCGACGTGGACGTCCCAGTTCGCCTCGCGATCGTGCGTATTGCCGAAGGTGCCCATCTCCTGCGGCGTGAGTTGGCGCAGGTAGGTATTGATCACCTGGCCGGAGGTCTTGTCGTAGAAGCCGGACGGCAGGCCGGGCATCGCATAGAGGAATGGCAACTGCGTGTTCGTCGTGCCGGTGTTCGTCCACAGGCCGACCGAGGCGTAGGCCTGCAGCTTGCTCGAGAAGTCGTACTCGCCGGCGACGTAGGCATTGTCGGCGCGCAGGCCCGGGCTCAAGACCCAGTTCTTGTAGATGGCGTTCTGCGTGCACGAAACGCCCCTGCTGGTGACGCTGGTGGGATCGACGGAGCGACCGACGGTGCCCACCGTCTTGTGATCGTACGCCGAGAACGTGCTGCCGAACTGTCCGCATGCGCCGGACGGAGGCGCCACGTAGTTGCCGTCGGCATTGATCAGCGCCAGGCCATCGGAGGTGGGAAACCCGAACATGCGCGCACTCGGATTCCAGGCGCCGTAGCCGGCATCCGCTTCGGAGTCCGTGTAGGGGCGATCGCTTCCCCACAGCGGGCTGCGATTGGTGTGCTCGTAGTTGTAGATGACGTGCCAGTTCTCGCCCGAACGGCCGCCAAGGAAATTGACGTCGCCGTAGTTGCGCCCGCCGCGCGTGGCACCGCCGCCGGTGATCTGGATGTGGTCTCCCTCGTAGCGCTTCTTGAGCACCACGTTGATGACGCCGGCGACGGCATCGGAACCGTAAATCGACGACGCGCCGGTGGCGAGCACCTCGATGTGGTCGATCATGCCGATGGGCAGGTTGTTGTAGTTCTGGAACGTGCTCTGCCCCGCGCTGGGCTGCGGATAGTCGGCGACGCGATGGCCGTCGATCAGCAGCAGGCTATGGTCGGGACCGAGGTTGCGCAGGTTGATCGGGCGGGCGTTCACCGCCGTGTTGCCCCACGTGGAAATGCGGTCGCTGAAGTCCGGCGTGGCGACCTGCGGCAGGCTGTTGAGGAACTCGACCAGCGTGGTGAAACCCTGCGCCTTGATCTGCTCCGCGGTGACCATCACCACCGGGGCCGAACCTTCGATCTCCGAGCGCGGAATGCGCGAGCCCGTGACGACGACCTTGTCCAGCGCGGTGGCATCCTTCGCGTCCGCGGGCTTGGCATCCTGCGCGAACGACGTGGGGGAAAACAGCGCCATGGCCAGCGCACCGGCCAGGATGCCGCGACGTAGATGGATCGAATGCATGCTTTGTTCCTCGAGGAAATGGATGGCTTCCGCCTCCGCGACACGGTGCGCGGTGAACCACACGGGCACGCGACGACGGCCTGGGGCGGTCGCGTCGGGCAGCGGGGCGGTTTGGATGGTTTTTCAGGAAATGAAGGGCGACCGGTCGTCGCCCGCTATGCAGCGGCACTCTGCTCCGCGTAACCGATGCCCTCCCGGCGATCGCATACCGCGGTGGAACTGATGTCCTGCATTACCCCCGACGAAAAGACCGCCATGCGACGGTTACGCGCAGATTACGGAGCGCATTTAAATCGTGGCAAGCCGCGATGCAGCACGCTTCATGACCATAAGTCATTGAATTGGCTAACCACTACTTCAACATGCAAGCAGTTCGCAGGTTCGCTCGACGCCTGACGCGATCTTGCGAGCCCGCTTCCTTTCCGCACGCTTTCGTTCGCTGGGGAAAAGCGCATGCGGTAGCTCGTTCGCTGCGCCGTCAACGTATCGGGAAGACGGCGTCGGACAACGGAGGAAGGGTCGGCCGGGCGAAGAGAAATCCCTGCTGGAGCCGGATACCCAGATCGAACAGCGCCCTCGCTTCGTCCGCCTCTTCCACGCCTTCGGCGATCACTTCGACGCCGATGTCTTCGCACATCCGGACGGTATGCGCGACGAGGCGCTGTCGGACGTTGTCGCGATGCACGTTGCGCACGAGACCGATGTCCAGTTTCAGGAGATCGGGCTGGAAGTCCGCAAGCAGGTTCAGGCCCGCGTACCCGGCGCCGAAGTCATCGATGGCTGTCTTGAATCCTCGCGCCTTGTAGGCCTCGAGGATGGCGAGCAGATGCCGGTGGTCGGTGATTTCCTCCTGCTCGGTGACCTCGAAGATGATCCGGGACAACGGCCATGAAGCGCGCTCTGCCGCCGCCAGGGTCGCCCGAAGGCAATGCGCCGGCTCGTAGACCGCATTGGGCAGGAAGTTGATCGACACCATGCCTGGAAGGCCCGCCTGGCTGGCACACTCGATGGCCCGCACGCGGCAGGCCTGGTCGAACGCGTATCGACCGGCAACGTCGACACGGCCCAGAATGTCCGCCGCGCCCTCGCCATGCGTCCCCCGGACCAGTGCCTCGTGGGCGTAGACGCTCTCGTGTTCGAGGTCGACGATGGGCTGGAAGGCCATGACAAGGCCGGCACCGACGTCATCGCTGCCTCGACACGCTTCGCAAGCGGCGGGTGTTTCCATCATCGACTCCCCGGGTAGTGATGGCGGCGAGTCCGCTTCGCCGAAGGAGCATCCACGTCTCCAAGGTGCCTAGCCTCATGTGAAGAGGGCATCTCCGGAAGGGCACGGCAAGCCCCTTCATATATACAGTTATAACTGTATACTTTTGCTTTCCGCAGACCCGCTACGCATCCCATCCCATGGAGGCCTGAGACATGAGCCATGACTCGCCCAAAGCCGTGGTACGACGCTTCAACACCGAGGTGATCCAGAACCTGGACCGTGCCGCGTTCGACGAGCTGATGTCGCCCGGCTTCGTGAACCACTCCGCGCCGCCCGGCACGCCGGCCGGGCCGGAGAGCATGTGGAACACGTTCGAGAAGGTGCTGCATCCCGCCTTGTCCGAGCTGAGGGTCGAGGTGCTCGATCAGGTCGGCGAAGGCGACAAGGTGACCTCGCGCAAGCGCATCAGCGGGGTTCACACCGGTCCGCTTCTCGGCGTGCCGGCGACGCATGCGCCCGTCGCGATCGATGTCATCGATATCGTCCGTGTCGAGGACGGGCGTTACGTTGAGCATTGGGGCGTCAACACGCTGCCGGCCGTCCTGGCGGCCTTGCGCGCGCGTTAGCCCGCATCGGCGACATCTTCGCGCGCCAGCCGATCCAGGATGTCGATCGCGCGCTTCAGATCGCCGAATTGCTCGCGAGGAATGCGTGTCGCCAGCAGATCCGCGATGCGGTCCGCGCGCGCGGATCGGGCGTCCCGCAGAAACTTCCGTCCTTTCGTGCTGATCGTCAGCAGATAGCCGCGCAAGTCGGGACTCTCCTCGACACGCTCGATCAGCCCGTCGGCCTCGAGCTGGGCCGTGACCAGCCGCATGCTCTGATGCTTGACCCCGCGTCGCCGGGCGAGATGGGCGATGCTCTGCGCACCGTGGGATTCGAGGAAGTCGAGCGTATCCCACTGCGCCGTCCGCACGTCCGCGCCGCTCTCGCGAACATGGCGGACGAAGGCGCTGACGGCCGCCCGAAGCGCTTCGGCCAATTGCTTGACTTCGGCATCGGCCTGGGAATGGCTCGAACGGGGCATGGCGTCTGAACTCGGCAAGTGAGGCGGCGGAATCGTAGGATCGCAAGATTCGCCGAACGAGGCCATTGAGTGACGGCCGCCGCGTGTCCGCGGACATCTCCCGGCGTCCGGGGACATGCGGGGTCCAAGGCACCAGACGCGCCGGGGCGCGCCCGACGGCACTGGCATGGTGCTTGCTGCCATCGACGACTTTCCTCGCCGTCCCGGAAGACTCGGTTTAAATACGCCCTCCATGACGAAAGCGCGCATACCGTCCCTCGACGTCATCCGGGGAGTCGCCATCCTCGGCGTCCTCGCGGTGAATGCCGACGGCTTTGCCGCGCCGATTCACGCATCCCTGAAACCGGACGCCTGGAGGTGGCTGAACCATTTCGAGATGGGTCCACTCGAGTGGATCTGGCGATGGGTCACGTATGCGCATCGTTCGCCGTTCGTACGACGCCGAGAAGCGCTCGCGACTCCATTGGAGTGATCGCGCAAGCGCCCGCTTGTTCCCCGCATTCGAGATGGGGCCGCCACACTGCAGGCAGCGGTAGCGCAGTTACACGTTCGCTCGGTTCAGCGCCGGCCTTACGGGTCTTCGGCCCCGATCAGCCCACCGATGCAATGATCGAAGATTGTCTGCAACGGCAGGTAATCCACGTGATACGCAGCCATGTTCGCCTCGACCCATGCGTCAGGATGGATGCCATCCCAGCCGATCTCAAAGCCCGCATTAATGACCAGATTCTCGAACAGAATCCTTTGCGATCTCCCATTCCCCTCGCGAAAAGGGTGAATGACATTGAGATCGCCAAACAGCTCCGCGACAAGAGGCACGAAACGGTCTCACGGAAGGCCTTCCAGCCATTCCATTTGAGCCAACCGCCCGAAGAATTTCGTGCTCTCAGGCACGATGCGTGAAGCCGTGCAGAAGCGAGTCGTCCCCTTGCTGATGTCGACAGTTCGCAACTCTCCCGCCCACGAATAAATATCGCCGAAGATGTGACGATGAATATCCTGCAAGGATTTCAGGCTATAGGGCGGTAAAAGGAACTCCATCTCCTCGGCAGCCGCCATCGTCAGGTCGCGCTCCGCATTCGCGAGCGCGTCATCGTCCCTGAGATCGAGAAGGTTTCTTAAAATCGAGCTACCGTCATAGCAATACGGATCGTCCTCGATGCCGTACTTATCCTGTGTCACCCGCGCGCCCGTTCCTTCTTGGGAAGCACAGAAGACGATGCCACCTTACGCTGGCCCTTCTGCGGAACATCAAAGCCTTCAAGGCGCAGGCTGTTCGCGTAGTTCACGCCACGCACCTTGGCATAGTAGGCCATCTTGTCCTTGAGCGACGGAGATTTCATGGGAACCTCGATTTAGGCAACACTAAAGCCTGTTTGTCCATTATATCAATTATTTGCAAACGTCGCCTCCGCGCCGGAATCGCATCCGATGATCAGACTGGAAGACCTTCGCATTTTCCTGTCCACGGCGGACAACGGCAGCCTGTCGGCCGCCGCCCGCCAACTGGACCTGACGCCGGCCGTGGCGAGCATCGGCTTGAAGCGCCTGGAGGCGGAGCTGGGCACGCGCCTGCTCGCGCGCTCGACGCGCAGCCTGCGCCTCACGCCCGATGGTGAGCGTTACCTGCCCTACGCGCGCGGCGTGCTGGAACAAGCCGAGGCCGGTCGCCATGCGGTGGCCCACGGGCGCAAGACGATCGGTGGCGAGGTATCGCTGTCGGTTCCGTCCGATCTCGGTCGTAACGTGCTGCTCGGATGGCTCGACGAGTTTCAGGCGCGATACCCGGCCGTTTCCCTGCAGGTTCGCATCGGCGATCACGTGGCGGACATGTTCCGTTCGCCCATAAGCCTGGCGATCCGCTACGGGGTGCCGGAGGATTCGACGTTGATCGCGCTCCCTCTCGCGCCGGACAACCGGCGCGTCCTGTGCGCCTCACCGGCCTACTTTTCCCGCCATGGACGTCCCGAGAAGCCCGCGGACCTGCTCAAGCACAACTGCCTGCGCTTTGCGCTGAGCGACACGCTGCATGACCGCTGGACCTTCTTCAGCGGCGGCAAGCCGGAGATGGTGACCGTGCATGGCGACCGCAGCAGTGACGATGGCGAACTCGTCCGACGCTGGGCGGTGGCGGGACTCGGGATGGCTTACAAGTCGAAACTGGACGTGCTGGCCGATCTGCGCGCCGGCCGCCTCGAACCGGCCTTGACGGAATACGACGGAGAAATCGCCCCTCTGCACCTGGTCAGCGCGCACCGGACGATGCTGTCGCCGACCGTCAACGCGCTACGCGATTTCCTATCGCAGCGAATCGGATCGTATCTGGATTGACCCTCCCGTCTTCCCAACCATCCAGGCTGGCTTCAAATATTTTTTGAAACTGATGTTGCGCTTCGTGCCTGCCATCTCCTCAGGCCCGCATGGATGATACGTGCCCGTTGGGCAGGTTCATGGTGGACCCACGTCCCCCGCCGGCTGCCCTGGTACGAATGCCTCATCCATCCGGGAGCGCGACGATGAAAGCCATTGGCTACTACCGCAATTTACCGATCGGCGATCCCGAATCGCTGATCGACGTGACCTTGCCCGATCCGGTGCCCGGCGACCGCGACCTGCTGGTCGAGGTCCGCGCCGTGTCGGTCAATCCCGTCGACGTCAAGGTTCGCGCCGGCATGGCACCGGAAGCCGGCCAGCCGAAAATCCTCGGTTGGGACGCCGCCGGCGTCGTGCGCACGGTCGGCAAGGATGTCACGCTGTTCAAACCAGGCGACAAGGTATGGTACGCCGGCTCGCTGCTGCGTCCGGGCACCGATAGTGAACTGCACGTCGTCGACGAGCGGATCGTCGGGCACATGCCCAGGACGCTCGACTTCGCCGCCGCGGCCGCCTTGCCACTGACGACGATCACGGCATGGGAACTGCTGTTCGACCGCCTCAACATTCCGGAAAACGAGACGCCGTCCGACGCCACGCTGCTCGTGATCGGCGCGGCCGGGGGCGTGGGTTCGATCCTGGTGCAACTGGCACGCCGGTTGACGGGCCTGACCGTGATCGGCACCGCATCGCGGCCGGAGACCGCGACATGGGTGAGCGACCTCGGCGCGCACCACGTCATCGACCATTCCAAGCCGCTGTCCGACGAACTGAAGCGGATCGGTTTCGACGGCGTCGACTACATCGTGGGACTGAACCACACGGATCGTCACTTCGACCAGATCGTCGCCTCCATCCGTCCACAGGGTCACCTGGCACTGATCGACGATCCGGAGTTGTTCGACTTCCGCAAGCTGAAGACGAAGAGCGTGTCCCTGCATTGGGAGTTCATGTTCACGCGCTCGATGTTCTCCACCCCCGATCAGATCCGCCAGCATGAACTGCTCGACCGCGTGGCGTCGCTGATCGATGCGGACGTGCTTCGCACGACGCTCAACGAGTCGTTCGGGACCATCAACGCCGCGAACCTGCGGCGCGCGCATGCGCTGCTCGAATCCCACAAAGCGCATGGAAAGATCGTGCTGGAAGGGTTCTGAGCGAGAAAGGCAGGAGTCGCCCTGGCCCGCCTCTTCCATCGATGATGCGGAAAGGGCATCTGGCTCAGCAAGGCCACTGAGTGGAGCGGGTGAAGGGAATCGAACCCTCGTCAGTAGCTTGGGAAGCTACAGCTCTACCATTGAGCTACACCCGCGTCGGGCGTCGATGGTAATACGACACCGGCAGCGGGCGAAAGGTGGCGGGGGACTGAACGTGTCCGCCAACGCTCACCCTCCCGGCTGGAGCCCGGCGCATAATCGGGCCGGGATTCCTCGAGGGCCGCCTCATGCGCAGGGTGCTGTCGCTTTCCATCATCGTCGGGTTAGGGGTGTCGGGCCTTGCGGCCGCGCAATCGCGCAGCGTGTCCACGGCGGATATGCCGAAGCCGGGCGTGAGTTATATCTCGGGTCCGTCGGTGCCGGTGCGGCGCGAGACGGTGAGCACGGCGACGCTGCCCCAGCCGTCCCACTTCTACGTCGACGACCGGGCAGCCCCGTCACCGCAGCCGGTCGCGAACGACGTGCCGGTGGATTCGGGCTACTACGGCGGTTATTACGGCGGGTACCCGCCGGCGCATGGATGGGGTGATCGCGGTCACGACCATGGGCGGCCGGACCATGACCACGGTCGCCCGCCGCCGCCCCAGGGCACCGCCACGACCGTGCGGCTCAACGACGGCAAGCGCTTTGGGCCGCCCGCCGGCGGCGTGAAGATGGGCGTGGCGCCCCCGCCGCGTGCGCCGGATCGGCACGACCACGGCGGCGGATGGCACGGTGGCGGGAACCCCCGGCCCGTGGCTCCGCCGGGCGGTGGTGGCCGGTGGGGGCGTTGAGGGGCCAGGAGCCGTAGAGGCGCCTCGCGGAACCGGATGCACCGCGCTGGGCTCCGGCGTACGCAGCAGCGACGGTCGGCAGCTACAATCGGCGGATGCACATCACCCTCAACGGCGAAGCGCGCGAGTGCGCGCCCGGCACATCCGTCACGTCCCTGCTCGAATCGGCCGGTTACGCCGGCAAGCGGGTCGCGGTGGAGGTGAACCTCGACATCGTGCCGCGCAGCGAGCACGCGACGCACCTGCTCGCCGACGGCGACAAGGTGGAAATCGTCCACGCCATCGGCGGCGGCTAAGGAATCCTTCGCATGAACCACTTCTCCCCCGCCACCGACGACGTCCTGACCGTCGCCGGCCGCACGTTCCACTCCCGCCTGCTCACCGGCACGGGCAAGTACAAGGATTTCGACGAAACCCGCCGCGCCACCGAGGCGGCGGGCGCGCAGATCGTCACCCTCGCCATTCGCCGCGTGAACATCGGCCAGGATGCGAGCCAGCCCAACCTGCTCGACGCCCTGCCGCCGAGCCGCTTCACCCTGCTGCCCAACACCGCCGGCTGCTACACCGCCGACGACGCGGTGCGCACCTGTCGCCTCGCGCGCGAACTGCTGGACGGCCACAACCTCGTGAAGCTCGAGGTGCTGGGCGATGAGCGCACGCTCTACCCCGACGTGGTGCAGACCCTCGTCGCGGCCGAAAAACTCGTGGCCGACGGCTTCGACGTGATGGTCTACACCTCCGACGACCCCATCCTCGCCCGCCGCCTGGAAGACATCGGCTGCGCCGCGATCATGCCGCTGGCCGCGCCGATCGGCTCGGGCCTGGGCATCCAGAATCGCTACAACCTCCTCGAGATCGTCGAGAACGCCAAGGTGCCGGTCATCGTGGACGCCGGCGTGGGCACGGCCTCGGACGCCTCGATCGCCATGGAACTGGGCTGCGACGGCGTGTTGATGAACACCGCCATCGCCGGCGCGAAAGACCCCGTGCTCATGGCCCACGCGATGAAACTCGCCGTGGAGGCCGGCCGCGCGGCATTCCGCGCCGGCCGCATCCCGCGCAAGCGCTTCGCCTCGGCCTCGAGCCCCGTGGACGGCCTGGTCGGTTGAGCCGCATGACGCACGACGACGAAAACACCCCGTTCCAGCGCCGCATCCGCAGCTTCGTGTTGCGCGAGGGCCGCATGACGCCCGCCCAGCAGCGCGCGTTCGACGAGCACTGGGCTCGCTTCGGCCTCGACTACACGGGCCAGGTGCGCGATCTCGACGCCACCTTCGGCCGCGCCGCGCCGCGCGTGCTGGAAATCGGCTTCGGCAACGGCGAAGCGCTGGCCTGGGCCTCGGAGCACGACCTCGCCCGCGACTACGTCGGCGTGGAGGTACACGGCCCCGGCGTGGGCCGCCTGATGAACGCACTGGCCGCTCGCGACGCGACCAACGTGCGTATCTACAAGCACGACGCCGTGGAAGTGCTCGAACACGAAATCGTCCCCGGCAGCCTCGCCGAGGTGCGCATCTGGTTTCCCGATCCCTGGCACAAGAAACGCCACAACAAGCGCCGCCTCGTGCAGCCGGCCTTCGTGGCGCTGCTCGCCTCGCGCATGGCGCCGGGCGGCCTGCTTCACCTGGCCACCGACTGGGAGGCCTACGCCGAGCACATGCGCGAGACCATGGAAGCCGCCCCCGGCTGGCGCAACCGCGTGGGGCCGGGCCAATCGGCCGAACGCCCCGCATGGCGCGTGGAAACCCACTTCGAACGCCGCGGCATGCGCCTGGGCCACGGCGTGTGGGATTTTCTCTACGAGTGGCACGGAACCACGCAAGTGTGATGCCCTTCCACGGCTGAAGACCCGCGTCTTCAGCCCGGAGCCACCCCCGACGCGTATACTCGTCCCGCATTAACCGCTGCGTGGCGAACTTTCCGCCACCGCCCGTTCAACCGACCGGATCGGATAGCCGGCTAGTGCTGACGCTCACTCCTGAAATGATCCTCGTGCTGGGCCTGGTGGGCTTCACCATGCTCATGCTCGTTCTGGAGTGGATCCGGGCCGACCTCGTCGCCCTCCTGGTGGTGGTCACCATCGGCCTGACCGGGCTCATTCCCGGCGACCAGGTGTTCAACGGCTTCGCCGGCAACGCCGTCATCGCGATCATCGCCATCATGATCATGGGTGCCGGCCTGGACCGCGCCGGCGTGCTCAACCTCACCGCTTCGTTCGTGATGCGCATGGCGCGCGGCATGGAATCGCGCCTGGGCGTGGTGGTGAACAGCGTCACCAGCCTGTTCAGCGCCGTGATCCCCAGCCAGGCCCTCGCCGCGCTGATGATCCCGGTCACCAGCCGCCTGTCGGCGCGCACCGGCGTGCCGCTGTCGCGCCTGCTGCTGCCGATGGCCTTCTGCATCCTCACGGCGACCAACACCACGCTCATCGCGAACTCGCCGCTGATCGTGCTCAACGACCTCATCGCCAGCGCCAACAGCAACCTGCCGCCGGGCGCACATACCATTCCCAAGTTCGGGCTCTTCAGCGTCACGCCGGTGGGCCTGATCCTGGCGGTAGTGGGCGTGGGCTTCTTCTGGGCATTCACCCGCAAGCTGATGCCCGAGCGCGACGACGACCGCCTGAAGGTCACCCCTGGCCGCACCGAGAGCTACTTCGCCGACACCTACGGCATCGCGGGCGAAACCGCCGAACTCACCGTCACCGCCGAGAGTCCCCTGGTGGGCATGAGCATCGGCGAGGTGGAACAACTGCACGGCGCGCCGCTGATCCTGGCCATGAAGACCGGCAACGAAAGCCGCGTGGCGCCGCCATCCGACCAGATGATCTGGGTGGGCACCGTGCTGGGCGTGCTGGCCCCGCGCGACGCCATCAACACCTTCGCCAACAACCAGCTCTGCCGCGTGTCGATGCGCATGCGCGAGCTGGGCGAGCAGTTCAACACCACGCGCGCGGGTATTTCCGAGGCGGTGGTGCCGCCTAGCTCGCGCTTCATCAAGCAGACGGTGGGCGAGCTGCGCCTGCGCAAGCGCTTCGGCATCTCGGTGCTGGCGGTGAATCGCGGCGACGACGTCTTCCGGGAGGACGTGCGCGCCATCACGCTGCGCGCCGGCGACACGCTGGTGCTGCACAGCAAGTGGCGCGACCTGATGCTGGCCGAGGAAGACCGCGACATCGTCGTGGTCACCGACATTCCCAAGGAAGAACAGCGTCCCGGCAAGATCTGGCAGGCCGTGGGCTTCTTCGTGCTGGCCAAGTGCCTGGCCCTGTTCACCCACCTCGATCTTTCCGTGGCGATGATGACCGGCGCGGTGGGCATGCTGCTCACCGGCGTGCTCAACATGGACGAGGCCTACAAGGCGATCAACTGGAAGACCATCTTCGTCACCGCCTGCCTCATCCCGCTGGGCTGGTCGATGGACTCCACCGGCACGGCCTCGTGGATCGCCCAGGAGGTGCTCGCCATCCTGGGCCATGCGCCGCAATGGACGCTGCAGCTCTCCATCGCCGTGCTCACGCTGCTGTTCTCGCAGGTGATGTCCAACGTCGGCGCCACCGTGATGATGGTGCCCATCGCGATCAGCGTGGCGGTGAGTACGGGCGGCAACCCGTCGGCTTATGCGCTGATCGTGGCGGTATCGTCGTCGAACACGTTCCTGCTGCCCTCGGGACATCCGGCCCTGATGATGGTGGCCGGCCCCGGTGGCTACCGGGCGAAGGATTTCCTGCGGGTGGGAGTACCGCTGACCTTGCTGGTGCTGGTGATCACGCTGGTGACGATCAACCTGATGTATCGGTGACCGACGGACGCCGTCGCGCGCCCTTCGCCGATACGATCGGCTCCCACCCCGTTGGTAGGAGAGGTCGCTACCGAAGGGGTGGGAGCCGATCGTATCGGCGAACCCTGCGGAGCGTGGCGGCGAATTTTCTCATGCCAGGTGGACGAAGCCGTCGATCACCACCACCGGAACGCCCCGCAGGCTCTGCCCCTTGCACGGCCCTGCCTGGCACAGCCCGTCGTCGGCCGTGAAGGTCGCCCCATGGGCGGCGCAGATGATGTTGCCGCTGCGCACGAGGAACTTGCCGGGCGCGTAATCGAGCCGGCGGCCCGCATGGGGACACACGTTGAGGTAGGCCCGCGCCTCGCCGCCGTTGCGATAGACCAGCAGGGATTCCGTCTCGCCGGCGACGACCGCTTCTACGTCGATGGCGTTGCCGTCGGGGATGTCGTCGAGGCGACACAGGGAAGAGAGGGCGGTAGGCGTCATGGCACTTGTCTGTGGGGAGGGGATGCCCCAAGGTATGGGGGCACGCATGTCATTGTGCCATACGGATTTTTAACCCATGACCTTCGTCTTCCCACCCCTCCGCCGCTCGCGCAACCCGCTGATGCGCGCCCTCTCCGTCCTGGCCGGCCTGGCCCTGCTCGGCGTGCTGCTGGTGTTCGGGGTGGTCGTGTTGGGCGTGCTCGCCGCGGGTAGCATCGCGTTCCTCGTGGTTCGCCAGTGGAAGCTGGCCCGTGCGCCGCGCGCGGCAACCGCCGCGCCGCACCGACCGGACGTGCTCGAAGGCGAGTTCACCGTGATCCGGACCGGCCGCCCGGCTCACCACTGACGGCGCAAGAAGCGGATGGCGGCCCACTGGTCGCCGCCGGACACTGGCCTCCCACCCAAGGAGGCCGCTCATGACTACCGCCCTCGCCATGCGCCCCGACGCCGACGACGCCCTGGAACGTGTCCGTGCCGCCCTGGACCGGACCGACGGGCCACGCGATCTAGCCAGCCTCGCCGACATCGCGGGCCTGAGTCCCACCCACCTGCAGCGCGCCTTCCGTCGGCGCTATGGCGTGAGCCCCGCCGAATACGCCCGCGTCCATCGCTTCGGCCAGTTGCGCGACGCCCTGCGCGGCGGCGCGGCGGTCACCGACGCGGTCTACGAAGCCGGTTTCGGCTCGGGCAGCCGCGTGTACGAGGAAAGCGACCGCCGCCTGGGCATGACGCCGGCGAGCTATCGCGCCGGGGGCGCGGGGGCGTCCATCCGCTACACGACCACCGATACCCCGCTGGGCCGCCTGCTCGTCGCCACGACGGCGCGTGGCATCTGCTCGGTGACCCTCGGCCGGGACGACGCCGAGCTGGAGGGGCGGCTCGTCGCCGAATTTCCGCTGGCCGAACGCGAACGGGTCGATGCGGGACGCGAGGAATGGCTCGATGCCGTGATCGCACGCGTGGCGAACGAGCTGGGCTGGGCACGCGGCGACACGCCCGACATGCCGCCGCTCGACGTGGCGGCCACCGCCTTCCAGTGGCGGGTGTGGGATGCCCTCACCCGCATTCCGCGCGGCGAGACGCTCAGCTACGGCGAGCTGGCCGCGAAGCTCGGCGTGCCCAAGGCGGCCCGAGCGGTCGGCCGCGCCTGCGGAAGCAATCGCCTCGCGCTGCTGGTGCCGTGCCACCGCATCGTGCGCGAAGACGGCAGCCTCGGCGGCTGGCGCTGGGGCGTGGACATCAAGCGGCAACTGCTCGCGGACGAGCGCGGCATGAAAGCCGTTAAAGGCTGACCTTCGCAGGTTTCGCTACCGCGCGCCGCGCGGCGGCGATATCGTGAACGTTCGCGCCGCACCCCACGCGCGCTTGCCCCTGGATCGCGCCCCATGTCCGACACCGCCTGTACCGCCACGCCATCTTCGACGCTCACCGATCCGCGCTGGATGGTGCCGATCTCGCTGCTGTCGATGTACGTCATCTGGGGTTCCACCTACCTCGGCATCCGCTACGCGCTGGCGAGCTACCCGCCCTTCCTGCTCGCGGCCATCCGCTTCGCGATCGCGGGCGTCCTGCTCTTCGCCGTGTTGCGGCTCCGTGGCTTCGCACTTCCCACGACGCGGCAATGGCGCAACGCCGCCATCGTCGGCACCTTGTTGCTGGCGGGCGGCAACGGGCTGGTGTGCTTCGCCGAGCAGACGGTGAGTTCGGGTATCGCCGCCGTGGCGGTGGCGAGCATGCCCCTGTTCGCGGCGGTGTTCGCTGGCCTCTACGGCGAGTGGCCGTCGCGTGGCGAAACCGTGGGCCTGCTGCTGGGCTTCGTCGGCGTGGTGGTGCTCAACCTCGGCGCGGGCCTCTCCGGTTCGCCGCTCGGCGCCGTGGCGCTGATCGGCGCGGCGATGGCCTGGGCGTTCGGCTCGGTGTGGTCGAAGAAGCAGGACATGCCGGCCGGACCGATGAACACGGCGGCGCAGATGCTGTGCGCGAGCGTATCGCTCACCGTCATCGCCCTGCTTCACGGCGAGCGGCTGCCGGCGCATCCGCAGGCCAGCGCCACCGCCGCGCTGGCTTACCTCATCGTGTTCGGGTCGATCGTCGCGTTCAGCGCGTATCTCTACGTGCTGAAAACCGTGCGGCCGGCGCTGGCCACGAGCTATGCCTACGTCAACCCGCCGGTGGCCGTGCTGTTCGGCGTGGCGGTGGCGGGCGAGCACGTGGGGCCGTTCGATCTCGCGGGGATGGCGATCATCCTCGTCGGCGTGGGCATCATCACGATGATGCGAACCCGGAAAGCCTGAGGCCGGTGCCCACGCGACGAGCATGGTTTTCGCGGTGCCGCACCTACGGAAACGGCACGACAGCGCACGATGTGAAGCGTGTCCCACGCTCTACCGCCCGCGACGATTTTTGAGAATCCTTCCATATCCCCCGGCGGCGCGGACGACCTAGCCTCCTCGCTTTTCGCCAGCGGGATAACCCCACGTGACGTCCAACACAGTTTCACCGCGAGCGCGCCTCCATCTCTGCGCGGCCCGGGCGGCGACGGTCTTCGGAGTAGCGATGGCCGCGCTCGCGTCGTGCCATGCGTCCGACGATGCATGGCAGCCGCACCCGGCGGAAACGAACGACGCCCCACTCGCCGCCGAGGGGGCGTCATGATCGTCACAGCTCGCGCAAGGCCGTCGTTACCGGCAGGCGAGCCGCGCGTAGCGCGGGAAACAGCCCGCCGATGAAGCCGATGGCGAGTGCCCACTTGATACCGGTCCAGAGCAGCGCGCCGCTGACGTGGAAGCGGAACACCACCTGGCTGAAGTTCGCGCCGAGCGTCGACGCCGAATAGCCGTTGAAGATGATCCACACGATGCCCGCGCCGATCAGCCCGCCGAGCAACGCCAGCAACATCGTCTCCAGCATCACCGACACCACCACGGGCACGCCGCGGAAACCGATCGCACGCAAGGTGGCGATCTCCCGGGCACGCGCCTGGATCGCGGCGAACATGGTATTGAGCGCGCCGAACACGGCGCCGATCGCCATGATGATGCCCACGGTGATGCCGACGATGCGCAGCACCTTGGTCAGGCCTTCGGACTGCTTGCTGAAGTACTCGCGCGTGGTGGTGGCGTCGACCTTGAGCCGCGGGTCGGCGGCGAGGTTGGCCTTGAACGCGTCGAAGGCCTTGGGCGAATCGAGCAGCACCGTCACCGAGGCGACGCTGCTGCCCCGTCGATAAGCCGACGCGACGCTCTGCGTGTCGCCCCACAGCTCCGATTCGAGCGCGTCGCCCGAGGCGAAGGTGCCGACGATGGTCCAATCCTGCCCGGCCAGCCGCAGCGACTTGCCGACATCCAGCCCTTCGAACTGCGCCTTGGCGCCCTTGCCGACGATCAGCTCGCGCAGACCCGGGTTGAACTTGCGACCCTCGACGATCTTCACCTGATCGCGCAGCGCCCACACGTCGCCGCTCACGCCGCGAATGGGCACGTTGGAGTCGCTGTTGGGATCGCCTTTGCGCGGCAGGTTGGCCACCACCACCAGCTCGCTCGACGCGATCGGCTTGCCGTCGGCGCCCTTTTTCACGCCAGGCGCCTGGATCACCACGTTGGCGCTATCGCGGTCGAGCACGGAGTTGAGTTCCGCCTGCGAGCCGCCACGCAGCACGATGGCCGTATGGTCGTTGCCCGTGGCGCGCAGTGTTTCGGCGAATCCCTCGCTCATCGCCAGCATCGCGACGAGCACGCCCACCACCCCGGCGATGCCCACCACCACGACCGACGACGAACCCAGCCGTTGCCACACCGTCGAAAGGCCCACGCGGGTCACCTGCCAGGTCTGCCGGCCACGCCGGGTGAGGGTCATCCACAGCGCCAGCAGCACCGCGAGCACGACCACGCCCTGCCAGGGCAACGCGATCCACAGCGCGAGGAACGCCGCGACGACGAGCAGCATGAGCAATCCGGTACCGAAGCTCTTCATGAGGTCTCTCCCTTCAGCGCCCGGCGAGCGCGTCGACGATGTTGAGGCGCATGGCGCGAATGGCGGGCAAGGCACCGACGAGCGCACCGATGACCACCATCAGCCCGAGGCCGAGCAGCCAGGTCTGCGTGCCGATCGGAGGCAGGTTGAGCATGCCGCCGCTGCCCTTGGCCACGATCGGCACCAGCACGGCGGCGATGGCCAGGCCGATCACGCCGCCCAGCACGAGCAACAGGATGCCTTCGGCCAGCACCATGCCCAGCACGCTGCGACTGGAGAAGCCGATGGTCTTCAGCACGGCCAGTTCGTTCGTGCGCTCGCGCACCGCCTGCGCCATGGTGTTGCCCGTGAGCAGGATCAGCGTGAAGAACACCGCACCCATGATGGCCGAGACGATCAGCCCGATGTCGCCGAGTTGCTTGGCGAACGAGGCGTTGAAGGCCTGTTCGGTCTGCGTCTTGGTTTCGTGATCGGAATTGGCCGAGAGCGCGTCGATGGCCTTCGCCACCTGGTCGGCCTTGTCGGACGACGTGAGCTGCACCACGTACCAGCCCACGGTGTTGCCGATGCTCTGGTAGGCGTTGGCCTCCTGGAAATATTTGTAGTGGAAGAAGAACTGCTGGTCGGTGCCGTTGGCCGCGCCCTTGGCGGGCGTGTAGATGCCCACGATGTCGAAGGGCCAGGTCTTGTCGCCGTTGCGCTGCGGGAAGATCGTCGATTGCAGCGGGATCTTGTCGCCCACCTTCCAGCCGAACCGCTTGGCCAGCGCTTCGCCCACGATGGCGCCGGTGCGCGTGGTCTCGAAGGCCTTGCGCTGCTCGGGCGGCAACTGGACCTCATGGTAGATGTCGAGGTAGTTGTCGCTGACGGCGAAGCTCAGCACGAAATTCTTCGGATCCTGGTAGATGCCGCCGAACCAGTTCGCGTGGCCCACCGCCTTCACGCCGGGAATGGCCTGCATGCGCGTGGCGAGGCTCGAGGGCAACGACTGGATGATCGAATAACGCGAGGTGGTGAGCAGGCGATCCACGCCGATCACGCTATCCCCCGAGGAAAACGCCGCACGGGTGGCGTCGAGCATGCCGAACAGCAGGAACGCGGCGAGGATCGACACCAGCGTGAGGAAAGTACGCAACTTGCGCCGGAACAGCGCCGCCCAGATGAGGTGCAGGTATTTCATGCCGGCATCTCCGTTCAGGCCGCCTGCTCGACGAGGGCGCCCTTGTCGAGATGCAGCGTGTGGTTGGCATATTCGGCCGCCTTCGGATCGTGGGTGACCATCACGATGGTCTTGCCGTGTTCGCGGTTGAGTTCGCGCAGCAGGCCGAGGATGTCTTCGGCCGACTGGCGGTCGAGGTCGCCGGTGGGCTCGTCGCAGACCAGCAGCGTGGGATCGGACACGATGGCACGCGCGATGGCGACGCGCTGCTGTTGGCCGCCCGAGAGCTCCGACGGCTTGTGCGTGGCGCGATCGGCCAGGCCCACCAGTTGCAGCGCCACCGAGGCATTCTGTTTGCGCTGCGAGGCGGAGAGCTTCGTCAGCAGCAGGGGCAGTTCCACGTTGCGCTGTGCGGTCAGCATCGGCATGAGGTTGTAGAACTGGAACACGAAGCCGACGTGCGCCGCGCGCCAGCGGGCGAGCTGCCCGCCGCTCATGCGGTCGATGCGTTCGCCGGCCACGCTGAGGCTGCCGCCGGTCGGCGTATCCAGCCCGCCGATGAGGTTGAGCAGCGTCGTCTTGCCCGAACCCGACGGCCCCATCAGCGCGAGGAAGTCGCCCTCCTCCACCTTGAGGTTCACGCCGTGCAGCACTTCGACCTTCTGCCGGCCGCGTTCGTAGACCTTGGAAAGATCCTGGATGTCGATCAGGGTGCTCATCGGTATCTCCGTGCGCTATCAGGGGGCCGGCTTGGCGGGTTGGACGGCGTTGCCGTCGGCGAGGTCGTCGGGAGGCGAAACGATCACGGTGTCGCCGGCGTTCACGCCGGTCGTGACGAGGCGAAGATCGCCGCTCGCGGCGGCGGCGGTGACGTCGTGGCGCCGCGCATGCCCGTCGGCCACGATGAACACCACGTCGTGCCCGTCGCGCTGCACGATGGCGGCCGCGGGCACCATGACGCCCTTGGGCGCGGCGGACGCCGTGGGCGCGCGACGCTCGAGGAACGACACGCGCACGCCCATGTCGGGCACGATGCGCGCGTCCTTCGCTTCCAGCGCCACGCGCACCTTCACGGTGGCCTTGCCACGATCGGCGGCGGGCACGATGGCGATGACGTGCGCGGGAATCTTCCAGTCCGGGTACGCGTCGAGCACGGCCTCGGCCGGCATGTCCGCCTGCACGCGGCCGATGTAGGCCTCGTTGACGTCCACGTCGATCTCCAGCGAGTCCATGTCGACGATGGTGCCCACGCCGGTCCGCGTGAAGCCGCCGCCGGCGGACAGCGGCGAGACGATTTCGCCCACCTGCGCGGCCTTGTCGGTGATCACGCCATCGAACGGCGCGCGCACCACGGTGTAGTCGAGGTTGACCTGCGCCACGCCCACCTGGGCGTCGGCCGCCCCGGCCTGGCGGCGGGCCGTCTGCAACTGCGCGCGGTAGGTGTCGGCCTGGGTGCGCGCCTGCTCGGCGAGCTGCCGCGATACCAGGCCCCGCCCGACCAGCGCCTCCTGACGGTCGGCGTCGCGCAGGGCCTGGGTGAGCTGGGCTTCGCTCTGCGCCACCGTCGCGTGGGCGGCGGCGGCGCTGGCCTGGGCCGATTGCAGGTTGGCGCGCAGCGCGTTGTCCTCCAGGCGCGCCAGCACCTGGCCCTTGCTCACGCGGTCGCCTTCCTCGATCAGCACCTCGGTCAGCGTGCCCGTGATCTGCGCCGACACCGTGGCCTGGCGCCGCGCGGTGACGTAGCCGGTGGCCTGCAGGACCGCACCGGCTTCGGCGGCGCTCGCGGGAGCCACGGCCGTGGCGGTGCGAACCTCGACGGGGCGCCGGGCCAGGAATACCCAACCGCCGCCGGCCAGGGCCAGCAGCGCGAGCACGACGGCGAGCACGATCCAGACGGTACGCATGCCCCCGCCGTTGCCGCCACCCGGCGTGTCCTTGTGCGATTTGTCGATCTTCAGCTGCCGCAGCAGCTCGGCGTTCGAATTCATGCTCCCCTGGTCCCCGTCGTCGCCCATGGCAAGATCATGCGATCGACGCAGACCGTGAACCACTTGCCGCCATCAGTCATCTGCCGTGACAGGTGTCACCCGGGACCGTTAACCTAGCCGCATGAATACCGTCATCCCTTCGCCGGCCCAGCCGAGCATCCCCGTCGCCGGTCGAGCCGAGCGCTTTCCCGTCCGCCGCATCTTCTGCATCGGCCGCAATTACGCCGACCACGCGAAGGAGATGGGCGCGACGCCCGACAGGACGAACCCCATGTTCTTCACCAAGCCCGCAGACGCCGTCGTCACCGACGGCGCGGACGTGCCCTACCCCTCGGCTACCGAGGATCTCCACCACGAGGTGGAGATGGTGGTGGCTCTCGGCGCGGGCGGTTCGGACCTCTCGCCCGACGAGGCCGGCAAGCTCGTCTGGGGCTACGGCATCGGCCTGGACCTCACCCGCCGCGATCTCCAGGCGCAGGCGAAGGCCAAGGGCGCGCCGTGGGACGTGGCCAAGGCCTTCGATCATTCGGCTCCCATCTCCGCCCTCGTACCCGCCACCGAGGCGCACCCTTCCGCCGACACGCGCATCGCGCTGGTGGTCAACGGCGAGGTGCGCCAGTCGGCGACCCTGGGCGACATGCTGTTCACCGTGCCGGAAATCCTCTCGCACCTGTCGCGCCTGTTCGAGTTGAAGGCCGGCGACGTCGTCTATACCGGCACGCCCGCCGGCGTGTCGGCGTTGGTGCGCGGCGACCGTTTTCGTGCGACGCTCGGCGACATCGCGACGCTCGAGGGGCGCGTCAGCTGAATTCGCGAAGTCCTGACATGCGGGCCTTTAACCTCGACGATTCGTCACACCGCCAACGAAGGAGAACAACCCGATGAGCTTCATCGCGGAATTCAAGAAATTCGCCCTGCGCGGCAACGTGGTCGACCTCGCCGTCGGTGTGGTCATCGGCGCGGCGTTCGGCAAGATCGTCACCTCGCTGGTCGACAACATCATCATGCCGCCGCTCGGCTGGGCCATCGGCGGCATCGACTTCTCCGACTGGAAATGGGTGCTCAGACCGGGCGACGCGGCCGCGAAGATTCCCGAAGTGGCCATCCAGTACGGCGTGTTCATCAACGTGCTGATCCAGTTCATCATCATCGCCTTCGCGATCTTCCTGGTGGTCAAGGCGATCAACAAGCTGACCCGCCACGAGGACAAGCCGGCCGCGACGCCCGCCGACGTGGTGTTGTTGCAGGAGATTCGCGATCTGCTGAAGCAGAAGGACCGCGCTCCCTGAGGCGGTTCGCATTCCCATCGCGGACAGGGTCCGCGATTCGTGACTTCCGGCCTACTCGCCCTCCCCACCCCGGCGCAATAATCGGACCTTTCCGTCCCCGGGGGTTACCATGCGCCACACCTTCCGCCTGCACGCGCTCGCCGCGTGCGTCGCGTTCGCTTTCTCCGCCCATGCCGCCGCCAAGGACACGGTCATTCCCGCGAAAGCCGTCGCCGCCGCGACCGAGCTGCGCGATAGGGCGATGAATGACAACACCGGCTACGACTTCGTCGCCGGGCTCACCACCGAAGTCGGTCCGCGCCTGGCGGGCAGCCCCGCCGACAAGCGCGGCGTGGAATGGACGGTGGCGAAGTTCAAGGCCATGGGTTTCGACAAGGTCTACACCGAGAAGGTGAGTTACCCGCTGTGGGAGCGCCACAGCGAACACGCGCAGGTCGTCGCGCCTTACCCGCAGCCGCTCACGCTGACCGCGCTGGGTTATTCCGCCGGTACGCCGAAGGGCGGGCTCACCGCCGAGGTGGTGGCCTTCGACGATCTCGCCGCGCTGAAGGCGGCCGATCCGGCGACGGTGAAGGGCAAGATCGTCTACGTCAGCACGCACATGACCCAGCAGAAAGACGGCCACGACTACGGCATGGGTTCGGCTACGCGCACCGGTGGCGCGGTGATCGCCGCGAAAATGGGCGCCGCCGCCTACCTGCTTCGTTCGGCCGGCACCGACCCGCACAGCCGCACGCCGCACACGGGCGTGACCGGCTTCCGGGATCCGAAGGAGGCGATTCCCGCCGCCGCGCTGTCGCTGCCGGATGCCGACCAGCTCGAGCGTATCGTGAAGCAGGGCAAGCCCGTCACGCTCAAGCTCGACCTCGATGTCGGCTTCAACGGCACGTATGAAGGTTCCAACGTGATCGCCGAGGTCACGGGCCGCAAGCACCCGGACGAAGTCGTCGCCATCGGCGGACACCTGGATTCGTGGGACCTGGGCACGGGCGCCATCGACGACGGCGCGGGCGTGGCCATCGCCGCGGCGGCCGCGAAGCTCATCAAGGACATGCCGCAGCGTCCGGATCGCACCATCCGCGTGATCGCCTTCGCGAACGAGGAAATGGGCCTGTGGGGCGGTCGCGCGTATGCCGAGGCGCATGCGAAAGACGTATCGAAGTTCCAGCTCGGTACGGAGTCGGACTTCGGTTCGGGACGCGTGTGGCGCATGAGCGCGTCGGTGAAGCCCGAGGCACGCAACGCCATCGCGCAGATCGCCAAGGTGCTCGAACCGATCGGCGTGGCTTACGACACCACGAAACCTGGCGGTGGCGGTTCGGATCTCTCGCAGATGCATGCCAAGGGCATGGCCGCGCTGTCGCTCACGCAGGACGGCACGACGTACTTCGACTACCACCACAACGCGAACGACACGCTGGACAAGATCGACCCGAAGGATCTCGCGCAGAACGTGGCGGTGTATGCGGCGTTCGCGTACATGGCGGCGCAGGCGGACGGGAATTTCGGCTCGGCGCCCGGGGCGTTCGCGAAGGATGGGGCGCACGACTGAGCGCGGCCGAAGAGCGCCCGGGTAAGTGGGTCGCGCCCGGGCGTCGAGACGCTGGGTTCCTGCCTTCGCAGGAACGACGAGCTATACGCTTGACCGCATCGCGTATTCCCCTCACGTCATTCTTGCGAAGCTCAAGACGCTGGGTTCCTGCCTTCGCAGGAACGACGAGCTATACGCTTGACCGCATCGCGTATTCCCCTCACGTCATTCTTGCGAAGCTCAAGACGCTGGGTTCCTGCCTTCGCAGGAACGACGAGCTATACGCTTGACCGCATCGCGTGTTCCCCTCACGTCGTTCCTGCGAAGGCAGGAACCCAGCGTCTTGCGCCCACCGTCAGTGATGCGCCACCGGCTCCCCACCCACTGCCTTCGGCGCGATCCGCTCCTGCAGGCGGTTCATGTACAGATAGATCACCGGCGTGAGGTAGAGCGTCAGGATCTGAGACACCACCAGGCCGCCGACCACGGCAAGACCCAACGAACGACGGGTCTCCGCGCCCGCGCCGATACCGAGGGCGATCGGCAGGGTGCCCGCGAACGCCGCGGCCGTCGTCATCATGATGGGGCGAAAACGCACGCGGCACGCTTCATAGATGGCGTCGAACGGCGCCACGCCCTCGTCGCGCTGACGTTCCAGCGCGAAGTCGATCATCATGATCGCGTTCTTCTTCACGATGCCCACGAGCATCACGATGCCCACGAAGGCGAAGAGATCGAGCGACGCGTCGAAGATCACCAGCGTGAGCAACGCGCCCACCGCCGCCGCCGGCAGGCCGGAAAGGATGGTGAGCGGATGGATGAAGCTCTCGTAGAGGATGCCCAGCACGAGGTAGATCACGAACACGGCGAGCAGCAGCAGGAAGCCCATGCCCTTGATCGAATCCTGGAACGCCTGCGCCGTGCCCTGCACGCTGCCGCTCAAGGTGGCGGGTAGCTTCATCTCGGTGGTGGCGCGATCGATGCTCGCCACCGCGTCGCTCAGCGACACGCCCGGCGCGAGGTTGAACGACACCGTCACCGCGGGCAGTTGCCCCTGATGGTTGACCGTGAGCACCTGCGGCTTGCGCTCGAACCGGGCCACGGTGCTGAGCGGAATGAGCTTGCCGCTATCCGACGTGACGTACAACTTGGACAGCACCGCCGGATCGTCCTGCATGCGACGTTCCACCTGCAGGATCACCCAATACTGCGTCGCCGCGCCGTAGATGGTGGAAATCTGGTTCTCGCCGAACGCCGTGCCCAGTGCCGTCTGCACCTGGTCCATCGTGAGGCCCAGCGGCGCCAGCTTGTCGCGGTTGACTCGCACGATCATCGACGGGCTGTTCAGATCCAGGTCGGTCGTGACGTCCTGGAAACCCGGCAGCTTCTGGAACGCGGCGACCAGCTTGCCCGACCAGTCGTACAGTGCCTGCAGGTCGGTGGACTGCACCGTGTACTGGTACTGCGCCTTCGACTGGCGGCCGCCGACCTGGATCGCCGGGGGATTCTGGATGTAGGTACGGATGCCCGGCACCTGCGCGAACTTGCGCCGAAGCTCCTGGATGATCTCGTCGGGCGTGGTGTAACCGCGCGCGCTTCGCTCTTTCAGGCGGAGCAGGATGGAGCCGGAGTTGATCGTGGTGCGCGGTCCGCCCGCGCCCACGGTCGACATGTAGCCCTCGATGTTCGGATCGTCGCCGGCGATCTTCGCCAGCGCCTGCTGGCGTGCCGACATCGCGGCGAACGAGATGTCCGTGGGGCCTTCGGTGGTCACGCGGAGCTGGCCGCTGTCGCCCGACGGGATGAAATCCTTCGGCGTGATCGCGAAGAGTACGCCGGTGGCCGCGAGGCTCAGCACGAACACGCCGATGACGACGAGCGGCCGGCGCATGCACCAGCCCAGCGTGCTCGTGTAGCCGTTGCTCATCGCGGCGAAACCCCTGTCGAACCAGGCCACGACGAAGCTGCGCTTGCCGTGGTCGTGCGCCTTGACGAAACGGCTGCAGAGCATCGGCGTCAGCGTGATCGATACGAAACCCGAGATCAGGATCGACACGCTGATGACCACGGCGAACTCATGGAACAGGCGACCGACGATGCCACCCATGAACATCACGGGGATGAACACCGCCACCAGCGACAGCGTCATCGAGAAGATGGTGAAGCCGATCTCGTTGGATCCCTTCACCGCGGCGTCGAAGGGCCGTTCGCCCAGCTCGATGTGACGCACGATGTTCTCGAGCATCACGATGGCGTCGTCCACGACGAAACCCACGGCCAGCGTCAACGCCAGCAGCGACAGGTTGTCGAGGCTGTAGCCCAGCGCGAACATCGCGCCGAAGGTACCCAGCACCGAGATCGGCAACGCCACCGCGGGAATCAGGGTGGCCGAGGCATTGCCGAGGAAGAGATAGATCACCGCCACCACGAGGATGCCGGCGAGGATCAGGGTGAATTGCACGTCGTGCACGGAATCGCGGATGGACACCGAGCGGTCGTACATCACGTCGAGCTTGACCGACGGCGGCAGCGTGGCCTTGAAGCCCGGCAGCAGGTCGAAGATGCGATCGACCGTTTCCACCGTGTTCGCCCCGGGCTGGCGCTGGATCGCCAGCGTGATCGCGCGCGTGCCGTTGAACCAGCTGGCCTTCTGGTCGTCCTGCACGCTGTCGCGCGGCACGGCGATGTCGGAGAGGCGCACCGGTGCGCCGTTGCGGTAGGCGACCACCACCTGGTTGTAATCGGCCGCGCGCATCAGTTGGCCGTCCGAACGGATCGACAGCAGCTGGCGGCTGCCGTTGAGCGAACCGGTGGCCTTGTTGACGTTGGCGGCGGCGATCGCCTCGCGCATCTGATCGACACCGATGCCCGTCGCGGCGAGGCGGTCGGGATTCACGGCGATGCGCACGGCGTATTTCTGCGAACCGTAGACGTTCACCTGCGCCACGCCGTCCACCATCGACAGGCGTTGCGCGAGCTCGGTTTCGGCGTAGTCGTCCACGGTGGACAACGGCAGCGTCGACGACTGCATGGTAAGGAACAGGATCGGCGCGTCGGCCGGATTCACCTTGCGGTAGGTGGGCGGCGTGGGCATGTCCTGCGGCAACTGGCGCTGCGCGGCGGAGATGGCCGACTGCACGTCCTGCGCGGCGCCGTCGATGCTGCGGTCCAGCGCGAAAGTGACGGTGATGGTGGTGGACCCCAGCGAACTGGTCGAACTCATCTGGTCGATGCCGGCGATGGTCGACAGCTGCGCTTCCAGCGGCGTGGCCACCGACGACGCCATGGTCTCGGGCGAGGCACCCGGGAGGCTCGCACTGATGTTGATCGTGGGAAAGTCGACGTTGGGCAGTTCGTTGACGGGCAGCCTGGGGTACGCGGCGATGCCGAAGATCACCAGCGCCGCCATCAGCAGCGTGGTCATCACCGGCCGGCGGATGCAGAGTTCCGGCAGGTTCATGGCGCGATCCTCAGGCCTCGTCGACGCGCACGCGCGCACCGTCGGTGAGCAGCATCTGTCCTTCGGTCACCACCACCTCGCCACCTTGCAGGCCCTTGTCGATCACCACGCGGCTGCCCGAGGTCGCGCCCGTGGTGACGGACCGCTGCTCGACCGTGTGGTCGGCCTTCACCACGAAGACGAACGCACCGGCCGTGGAGCTCTGCAAGGCCACGACGGGGATGCTCACCGCGTCGGGCAGGCGCGTGGTGGGCAGGGTCACCTCGGCGAACTGGCCGGGCGTGAGCCGGCCGTCGGCGTTGTCGAACCGGCCCTTCAGGACGATGGTGCCCGTGGTCGCGTCCACGGCGTTGTCGATGAATTCCAGCTCGCCCTTGAGCGGCCCCTCCGTGTCACCGGGAATGTGCGCCTCGACGGGTAGCGTGCCCTTGCGCGCCTCGATGCGCACGGCGGCGAGGCTGTCCTCGGGCACGGCGAACGCCACGCGGATCGGGTCCACCTCGTTGAGCACCACGATGTCGGTGGTGTCCGCGCTCAGCGTCGCGCCCGGATAGGCCAGCGGCGCCCCGGTGACGCCGTCGAACGGCGCGGTGATGGTGGTGTAGTCCAGTTGCACCTGGGCCGCGCGAACCGCCGCCTTGTCGCTCTCGAGGTTCGCCCGGGCCACGCCGAGGTTGGCCTTGTAGAGGTCGTAGTCGGCACGGCTGACGAAGCCCTTGCCGAGCATGCTCTCGAAACGCTGGAGATCGGCCTCGGCCTTGGCGAGCGAGGCCTGGTCGCGGGCGACATTGCCTTTCGCCGCGTCGAGCGCGGCCTGCAAGGGGCGCGGATCGACCTGGGCGAGCAGGTCGCCCTTCTTCACGTGGCTACCGGGGGTGAAGGCGAGCTTCTGGATCTGGCCGTTGACGCGCGAACGCACGTTCACCGTGGAATAGGCCTCGGCACGACCGATGATCCTCAGCGACAGGTCGATTTCGCCACGGGTGGCGACCGCCGTGGTGACCGGCACCCCCGCGGGGGACGTCTTGGCCGTGGCTGTCGGGGCATCCTTCGTCTGACCGGTGTGCCGCCAGACGAACGTCACGGCCACCGCGACGAGCAGGAGGCCGATGACGAGGAGGAACTTCTTCCCTGGGGATCGCTGCATGGTTTCTCCGGCCGATGCCACCTGGATCGGTCGCCGCGCGGGGGAAACGCGGTCATGGGTGAACGGCTATCGTAAGCCCTAACGCATGCGTTGCGGATCGGTTGACGGCAAGAATTCAGCTTTCTTCGCAGGGGCCGTCGAGAGCCTGGAGGTTTTCCTTCATGCGGTTGAGCGTGTCCAGCGTGGTCTGGAGGTCTTCCGCCGCGATTCCTCCCACGGCGTCCAGGCGCAGACCCCGGGCGATGTCTTCCATGTCGTCGATGACACCGCGCGCCTGCTCGGTGTCGTGCAGGCGCCAGGCGCGGCGATCCTTGGGATCGGCGCGACGTTCGACGAAGCCCGCGGCCTGCAGGCGATCGATGACGCGCCCCACGGCGATGGGTTCCATGTCCAGTTGCTCGGCCAGTTCGTTCTGGCGCATGCCGGGGCGACGATGCAGCGTCTTCAGCGCCCGCCACTGGGCACGCGTCAGGCCGAACTTCACCGCCCGACGGTCGAAGTGCTTGCGGAAGAGCAAGGTCACGTCGTTGATCAAATAGGCGAACGAGATGTCTTCAACTTTGAACTGGTCGGCCATGGCCTTCTGGGTGATGCTTCTGGTGCGCCCCATCCTAGCCGTTTGCAGCCCGACCGTCATAGGAAAAACCCCGATGCGTATCGAAGTCACCCAAGCCGACATCACCACCTTGGCCGTGGATGCCATCGTCAACTCCGCCAACGAATCCCTGCTGGGCGGAGGCGGCGTGGACGGCGCCATCCACCGCGCCGCCGGGCCCAGGCTGCTGGCCGCCTGCCGCCTCCTGCCGGAAACGCGCCCGGGCGTGCGCTGCCCTACCGGCGAAGCCCGGATCACGTCCGGCTTCGACCTGCCCGCCCGTTTCGTCATCCATACCGTGGGGCCGGTGTGGCGGGGAGGATCGCATCGGGAACCCGACCTGCTGGCGGCGTGTTATGAGAATTGCCTCAATCTGGCCCGGGAACAGGGGGTCGACTCGATCGCGTTTCCGGCGATCAGCGCGGGGGTGTACGGGTATCCGCTGGATGAAGCGGCGCGGATCGCGGTGGATGGCATCCGCCGGGCTTCCTGGCGACCGGAGCGGGTGGTGTTCTGCACGTTCGGGGCCAGTGCGACGGCTGCCTATGAAGGGCTGCTTCGCTGAAAGGACGTTCGTGGCGACCTGGATTCGCCGATACGATCGGCTCCCACCCCTTCGGTAGGACGTCTGCTACCGAAAAGGAGGCCCATCACATTGGCGAATCCAGCCCCGGCAGGCCCTCCGCTACCGGAGGGTGGGAGCCGATCGTATCGGCGAATCCAGGTCGCGAGAGCTCATCGGGGATAAAGCGGTGGCAATACGTCTTCCCCTCCGCTCGCCACGGACATCCAGTCGAAGCCGTTGGCAAAGGCGTCTTTAAGGGTAATGCCCTGCAACGCCCCGCCGCCGAAACGAGCACGCTGCACCATCGCGATGGCGTCGCGTTGCGGCCCTTCACGCAATAGCACCGACAAGCCACCCAACGAACGGACGTCCGGACGATGGACCTTCGCCCAGGCGAGCAGGGCACGTTCGATCGACGCGGCATCGCCCTGCCCGGCCGCCTGCATGAAGGCGTCGCGTGCGGGACCGTCGCGAAGCGGCGGCGGCACCGGCAGCGAAGTCGTCGCCACGACAGGCCGACGACGCGAGGCCAGCCACCAGGCCACCAGCGTAAGCACCCAGAGCAACGCCATGCCGATGAAGAGCCACTGCCACGGATGGCCCGTCGCGGTCACCGCGGGTGGCGCGGACGACGGGGCAGTCGGAGCCGATGCCGATGGCGGGGCGGGCTTCGTCCCGGCCGCTCCGCTACCGGGCGATACGTCGAGGTCGTGCGCCGGGATGGTCGCGACCTCGGCCTTGTCGGTCACCACGTTCCACCAGTGCAACGTGGTTTCGGGAATGTGCAGCGTGCCGGCCCGCGTGGGCACCACGGCGAAGCTTTGCTGGCGCCGTCCCGTTACCCAGGAACCGTTCGTGCTCCCGCCCGTGACGGCCTTGTCCGGGTAGATGTCGGCGCCATCGAGCTTCGGCAGGGAAAGCGCCGGCAAGGCCTCGTAGGGCATGCCGACGGCGTCCAGCCGCATGGTGAGCGTGAGGGGCTGGCCGACCACGGCCTTGCCGTCGGCAGGCAGGCCGTCGAGGGCGAGTTTCAGCGCGCGCGCCGGAATCCATGCGCCGTCCGCCGCACCGGCGGGGCGCCCGCGTACCTCCACCCGAAGCTTCTCGGCCACGGCACTGACGGGCGAGCCCGAACCGAAGAAGGCGCCCATGTCGTTGGGATCGACCACGGTGCCCTGGAACGCGGGCGGCTGGACATCGAGCGTGCCCGCTCGCTGGGGAAAGATCGCGTAATGGCGTTCCACGACGTTGAAACGCCGGTTGCCGCGCATCGTCTGGTAGTTGGCATCCTGGCCGACACGACGCACCTCGGCGCCTTCGGCCGTGGGGTCGCCGAGATTGCCGTCCGCGAGATTGGTGAAATACAGGCGCAACGTGTAGTCGATCTGCTGGCCCACATAGGCCTGCGCGGGGTCGACCTTCGCCTCGAGCTGAACCGGTGCATCGGCATTCGACGGAGCGTCGTGCCCGGCCGCTTCGACGTCCAGTTCGAGCGGCTGCGTCTTCTGCGATCCGATCACGAGCGAGGGCACGGTGAGATGGCCTTCGCGCCGCGGACGCAGCGCGATGCCGAGGATCGCATGCGCTTCACGGCGCCCGTTGACGATGCTCAGCGAGTGGTTGGTCGACGTACCCAGCACGACGAAGTCGGCCGACAACGGCGACAGGTCGGGTGTATCGGCATCGCCCTCGCCCACCTCGATATTGAGCGTCACCGTCTCGCCCATGCCGATGCGGCTGCGATCGAGCGAAGCGACGGGCGCCGCCTGGGCCAGTGCGAGCATGGGCCACGCCAGCGCCCAGACGAGGGCGAGCATCATCGGGTACCGCAAACCACGCATCGTCATTCCTCCGGCTCCGCGCCGTGCCGACGCTGGTACTCGAGCATGAATTTCCTCCGCAGCAGGCCACCCGGATCGTCCGGAACGCGCATGAGTGAACGACGCACGTCGGCGGGCAGCTTCGACGACGCATCTTCCGCCGACATGGTGCCGAGGTCGTGGCTGCCGTCGTCTTTCTTGTCCTGTGCCTTGCCGTCCTTGCCCAGCGCGGCGTCCATCTGCTGCTTGAGCGCCGATTGCGCACGCTCGGCCTGCGCGCGTTCCGCCTGCGACTTCGTGGCGGCATCACCCTGCGGCGATTCGCCCTTGCCCTGTCGTTGACCGGCGTCCTTGCCTTCGCCCTCGCCGGCCTTCGACGGATCGCCCTGTTGGGGCTGGCCCTCGTTGCCACCCGCGTCGCCGGACGACTGGCCGTCCTTGCCCTGATTCTGCGCATCCTTGTCCTGGCCGCCTTGCGAACCCTGCTGGCCCTGCTGGCGTTTGGAGGGATCCTTGTCGCCCTGCTTGCCGCCCTGGCCGTTCTTCGAGTCGTCGTTCTTGTTCTGCTTCTGCTGCTTGAGGAAGTCCTCGACGGCCTTGCGATTGGCAGCCGCATCGGCATCGCCGGGATTCGTTTTCAGCGCACGGTCGTAAGCGGCGATCGCTTCCTCGTAGCGCTGCTGTTTCGCCAACGCGTTGCCGAGGTTGTATTGCGAATCGGCGTCCTTGCCCTCCTGCAACGCGGCGGCCGCGGCGGCGTAATCGCCGGCGCGATACGCGGCGGCACCGCGCAACGAGGCGCTGTTCGCGAGCGACTGGGCTGCCGCCGCATCGCCCTTGGCCAGCGCGTGCGCGGCCTGCTGGTCGCGCGTACGGAAAAGGTCGGCCAGGCCGTCGGCGTGCGCGGGGCGCAGCGGCAAAAGGGCCAACACGAACACGATGAGCCAGCCACGCCGGAACGCCAGCGCGACGAGCGGCAGCAACGGCAGCAGCAACCACGCACCGCGATCCTGCCATTGTCCCGACGTGGCACCCGAGACCGCGTTGCCGGCGCCTTCGTCGTGCAGCATCGCCGACAGCGAGGAGACATCGGAGGCATCGTTCGCCACCGGCACATAGCGTCCGCCACCGGCGTCGGCGAGCGACGAGAGGGATGCGTCGTCGCGCGGCGCCATCACGATGGCCCCCTGCGCATCCTTGATGAAGCCGCCGTCCGGGCTGGTGATCGGACCGCCGCGCGAGGTGCCGATGCCGAGCACCGACACGCGATCGCCCGCGGCGCGTGCGCGCCGTGCGGCCGCGGCGGCATCGGCATCCACCCGGTCGGTCACCAGCACGATGGAGCCGCCATGCAGGTCGGCCCGGCGGATGAGGTCGGCGGCGAGGTCGATCGCCTTGCCCGCGTCGTCGCCCTCGACCGGCATGGTGTCCGGCGAGAGCGCGTTGAGCAGGTCGTCGACGCTGTGGGCGTCGGTGGTGAGCGGCGCGACGGTAAAGGCTTCGCCGGTGTAGGCGACGAGCGCGTTGAGGCCGCCCGCATTCGCCTCGTAGAGTTTGCGCACCTTGTAGCGCGCACGACTGAGACGATCGGGCACGACGTCGTGGGAGAGCATGTGTTGCGACATCGATACCACCACCACCTGCGCGCTGCGCTCGGCGAACAGCTGCTGCGTCTGCCGGTTCCACGTGGGCCCCGCCAGGGCGAGCACGGCGAGGATGCCGGCGGCGGCGAGGGCGAACGCGGGAGCGCGCGTCGACGCCGGCGCGCCGTCGAGCAGGTGCGGCAGCAGGGCGGGATCGGCGAGCCGCGCGAGTACGCGCGCGCCGGGCTGTCGCCGCGACAGCAGCCATGCCGCCACCGGTACCGCCAGCAGCAGCCACAGCCAACCTGGCTGGATGAAATGGAAGTTCGCCAGCAACCCGTTCATGCGGCGCTTCTCCGCCACGTCAGGCCCGGCAGGGCCGCGAGGGCCAGCAACACGAGGGAGGCGATCAACGGCCAGCGGAACAGCTCGTAACGCGGCCGCAGGGCGGCGCCTTCCTGCGGCACCGGCTCGAGCTGGTCGATGGCCCGATAGGCGTCGGCCAACTGGCGGGTGTCGGTGGCGCGGAAGAAGTGGCCGCCGGTCTGGTTGGCGATGTCGGTCAACATGCTCACGTCGAGGTCGGCCGATGGGTTGACCGTATGCGCGCCGAACAGATCGTCCACGCGCATCGCGGTAGCACCGATGCCGATGGTGTAGACCTTCACGCCCGCCGCCTTCGCCGCGCGCGCGGCCTCGCGGGGCGAGATCGATCCGGCGTTGTTCACGCCGTCGGTGAGCAGCACCACCACGCGCACCTGCTCGGGCATGTCGGCCAGCCGCTTGACCGCCACGGCGAGCGCATCGCCGATGGCCGTTTCGCGCCCGGGCAGGCCGACCACCGCACCGTGCAACTGCGCCCGCACGGCGTCGAGATCGTAAGTGAGCGGCGTGACGAGATACGCCTGCGAACCGAACAGGATGAGGCCCAGTTCGTCGCCCACGCGGCGGTCGATGAAGTCGCCGGCGATGGCTTCCACCGCGGTGAAACGCGTGACCTGACGACCGGCCAGTTCCATGTCGTCGAGCGACATGCTGCCGGAGAGGTCCACCGCCAGCATCGTCGCGCGGCCGCTGCGGCGCTGCGGCTCGGGGGGCCCCAGCCACTGCGGGCGTGCCGCCGCCGTCACCAGGCACAGCCAGGCGAGCACGAGCAATGCCGTGGCGGCGAACGGTGCACGGCCCATCGGTCCCTGCGCCAGCGCCAGGCCGGGGTGCGGCAGGTTGAGTGCCTGCGCGGGCCGCACGGGACGCAGCACATGGCGCAGCAACCACGGCAACGGCAGTGCGGCGAATACCCAGGGCCAGGCGAACTCAGGCAGGGACACGTGACGTCCTCCGCATGGCGGCCCGCACCCAGGCTTCGACGTCGCGCGCCGTGGCGGCGACGTCGAGCTCGGCCTTCGGCCGGTACATCGTCCCGTCGAGCGCGACGAGGCGATCGACCGCCACGCGCGGCGCCTGCGTCGCGAGCACGCGACGCCAGTCGTCGCCGGACGACGTGACGCTCCGCGGGTCGCGCAGGCGCGCCACGCGTCGCAACAGCTGGCTCGCGGCGGCGGCGAACGCGGCGGCATCGCCGTCCGTCGCATACCGTTCGCGCGCCGCATGCAACTCGGCCACCACGGCATCGGCACGGCGACGGCGTGCCGCGCGGCGACCCCAGGCAAGGGCGGCGACGATGCAGGCAACGACCAGCAACGCGATCAGCGCCCACCAACCCGGTGCCAGCGGCCACCACATCGAGACATGGGGCACGTGGATATCGCGCAACGCCGGACCGCTTTGCTGCTGCATCACGGCCTCCTCGCACCGAGCAGGGCCACGACGGCATCCAGCGGATCGGCCGCGGTGTCGATGGCCCGCTGGCGCAGGCCGAGCCCGTTCGCCAAGGCGAGCAGGCGATGACGACCCTCGCCCATGGCGCGGGTGAAGGCGGCCCGTTCGCGATCGGCGTGCAGCGCCACGTCGTAGTGGACGCCGCGATGAGCGAATGGATAACGCCCGGCGGGAGGCTCGGTCATCTCCAGCGCATCGGCTACGTTGAGCACGGAGACCTCGGCCTTGCCGACGAGGCCGAGCATGCGGCCGCGCGCGGCCTCGTCGACGCAGAAGCCGTCGCTCACCAGCAAGACGCGCGATGCGCCATGCATCAGGCGGCCGGCCCGCTGCAACGCGGCGGAAAGGCTTTCGTCCTCGCCCGTGGGCAAGGCATCCCAGGCGGCGATGGCACCGGCCACGGCCAACGCGCCGCGCGCACCGCCCTGCGGCTTCACCAGCTGGCGCTGCGCGCCGAAGGCAAGCACGCCCACGCGATCGCCGCCGCGTATCGCGTACCACGCGGCCAGCGCCGCGGCGCGCGCGGCCTGCACCGACTTGAAACGCACGCGGGTGCCGAAGCGCATGCTCGCGTTGGTATCGAGCAGCACCAGAAGGCGGCCTTCGCGTTCTTCCTGGAAGAGCTTGGTGTGGGCCACGCCGCTGCGCGCGGTGAGGCGCCAGTCCATCCGGCGAACGTCGTCGCCGGCCTGGTAGACGCGCGATTCGGCGTAGTCCATGCCCCGTCCGTGCAGGCGTCCCGGACGCTGGCCGCTACGCGGCGCGCGGGATACCACGGGCGGCGCGGGTGCGCGCATCGCGCGCGAGCGCAAGGCGATCAGTTCGGGCAACGAAACACGTACGCGCCCGTCGGCGGCGGCGACGGCGTTCACGGCAGCGGCACGAGATCCAGCAGGCGGTCGACGATGGTATCCACGCGCACGCCCTCGGCCTCCGCCTCGTAGCTGGGCAGCACGCGATGGCGCAGCACGTCGTGCGCGACGGCGTGGATGTCTTCCGGCAACACGTAGTCGCGACCGGCGAGCCAGGCATGCGCCCGTGCGCAGCGATCGAGCGCGATGGTGGCGCGCGGGCTGGCGCCCCAGGCGATCCAGCGGGCCAGTTCCGGCCCGTACTTGCCGGCCTCGCGCGAGGCCACCACCAGTTGCGTCACGTAGAGTTCGAGCGGCGGCGCCATGTGCACGGAGAGCACCGCGTCGCGCGCGGCGAAGACATCGTCCGGGCGCAACAGGTGGGCCACCGGCGGCGCGGGATGCATCACCTGGCGGGCCTGGTCGCGTGCGAGGCGCAGGATCGCCAGCTCCGAAGCCGCATCGGGATAACCGATGGTCACGTGCATCAGGAAACGGTCGAGCTGGGCCTCGGGCAGCGCGAAGGTGCCCTCCTGCTCGATGGGATTCTGCGTGGCCATCACCATGAACAGCTCGGGCAGCGGCCAGGTGCGCCGGCCGATGGTGATCTGGCGTTCGGCCATGGCCTCCAGCAGCGCCGACTGCACCTTGGCCGGCGCGCGGTTGATCTCGTCGGCCAGCACGATGTTGTGGAACAGCGGCCCGCGCTCGAACTCGAAGGTGCCCGTCTGCGGACGGAAGATATCCGTGCCGGTCAGGTCGGCGGGCAGCAGGTCGGGCGTGAACTGGATGCGGTGGAAATCGGCCTCGATGCGGGTGGCGAGGGCCTTGATGGCCGTGGTCTTGGCCAGGCCCGGCGCGCCTTCGACCAGCAGGTGACCGTCGGCGAGCAACGCGATCAGCAGGCATTCGACCAGGTGGGGCTGGCCGATGATCCCCCGGGCCAGTTCCTCGCGCAGGCGGACGAAGGCCTCCTGAAGCGGCGTCGTGGCGGTCGGCGTGTCGGACATCGGCGGGTCTCTACGTGGGCGTCAGGCCCGATCAGACCACAGCAAGGGCGAGAAGTTTAGGGCCGGAAGTCCCGGCGCGACCGGGATCGCCGGCAACCGCAAAAAAAAGCCCGCCGAAGCGGGCTCCATATGTTCCGGGGCGACAGGCTTATTGCAGCGTGTCGCTCAGGATGCGCGGCGTCACGAAGATCAGCAGCTCGGCCTTGTCGTTCTGACGAGTCGTTTTGCGGAACAGGAAGCCTAGGCCCGGAATGTCGCCCAACCCGGGGACTTTCGTGGTGTTGTTGTTCTTCGTGATTTCGTAGATACCGCCAAGCACCACTGTCTGGCCGTTGTCGACGAGTACCGAGGTGTTGATCTCTCGCGTGTCGATCTGCGGTACGGAACCGCCGCCCGGGCTGTCAATGAACTGGTTCAGGGCGTCCTTCTTCACGTTGATCTTCAGGTAGACGCGGCTGTCGGCGGTGATCGTCGGCGTGACGCGCAGTTCGAGCACCGCGTCCTTGAACTGCACGGTGGCGTTCTGCGCGCCGCCGCCGGAGTTCGAGGCCTGGTAGGTCACGTAGCCGATTTCCGTACCCTGCTTGATCACGGCTTCCTGCTGGTTGGCCGTGATGACGCGAGGGCTGGAGATCACTTCGCTGCGACCTTCGGTCTGCGCGGCGGAAAGTTCCAGATCGACGAGGTAGTTCGAGCCCAGGATGGCGAGGCCAAGGCTGCCGGCCGGCTGCGCCACCGGCAGGTTGACGTTGTAGCCGCCCGGGAACGTCAGGGTGTTGCTCGTAGCGGTGCCGTTGTTCAGGTTATGCACCTGCGTGGCCAGGTTCGCCGCACCGCCCGCCGTGGTATCCGAACCGCCGCTGCTCAGGTCCGGCGTGGTGCCGATGACCTGGCCGCTGGAGTTGGTCTTGAACGCCTGCGCGCCCCAACGCACGCCCAATTGGCGGCTGAAGGTGTCGGAGGCCGCGACGATGCGCGACTCGATGAGCACCTGCTGCACGGGGCGGTCGAGCGTGGAGATGAGCTCGCGGAGGTCGCGGATCTTGTCCGGCGTGTCGTTGATGAGGAGCGTGTTGGTGCGGTCATCGAAGGACACGCTGCCTCGCGCCGAGAGGAAGCCGCGACTGGTACCGCCCGACGTAGCGCCGCTGCTGTTGCTCTGCAGGCTGCCCTGGGTCAGCAGCTTGGCGATGTCCTCGGCCTTGCCGTAGCTGATCGGCACGTAGTCGGACACGAGTTCGGCACTGTCCTCGGCCTTCTGGCGGGCATCGGCCAGGCTCTGCTCGTAGTTGGCGAGCTCGGCCTGCGGCGCGATCCAGATCACGTTGCCGCTGCGGCGCTTGTCCAGGCCCTTGGCACGCAGGATCACGTCCAGCGCCTGGTCCCAGGGCGTGTTGACCAGGCGCAGCGTGACGCTGCCGCCGACGCTGTCGGACGCCACGAGGTTGAGCTTGGCCTCGTCGGCGATCAGCTGCAGCGCGGAACGGACTGGGATGTCCTGGAAGTTCAGGCTGAAGCGCGTGCCGGAATAGACCGGCTCCTGTCCTTTGGCGGCCTTGCCGGTGGGCGCGGCGGCCTTCTTCGTCGCCACCTCCACCACGTAGTCGCTACCGTTCTGGTACGAGGAAACCTCGACGTCGCCCTTGGTCTGGACGTCCATCCGGGCACCGCCCGGCGCCGTCTTCGAGGTGATCGAAAGCACCGGCGTGGCGAAATCCACCACGTCGAGGCGCTGGGCGAACTTCGGCGGCAACGAGGAACCCGGCAGGCTCACGATGACGTGGTCGCCCTCGCGATGCATTTCCGGGGTGGTGGTGGCCGACGGGCCGAGCGTGACCATCACCCGGCCCTCACCGTTCTGGCCGCGGCGGAAATCGATGTTGGACACCGGTACGCCGGCGCTGGACGGCAGCGCCTTGGTGGGATCGGAAACGACCGCCGTGGTGGTCGTGGCACCCGTGGGGCCGTTGTTCACGGTGACGATGAGGTTGTTGCCGTCCACCCGCGTGCGGTAGGCCGATTCACGGAACAGCTCCACGGTGACACGCGTGCGCCCGCCGGCCGACACGATCGACACGCCCGAGGTCGAACCCTTGCCGATATCGAGGTGGCGGGTGCTGTAGGCGTTGGTGGTATCCGCCAGGTCGATGGCGATGCGCGGCGGGTTGTTCGTGGTGAACACCTTGGGCGTGGGCGCCTTTTCGGTGAACGCCAGCGTCAGTTCCACGCGTCCGCCCGGCTGGGCGTCGTAGGTAACGTTGCGCAAGGCATTGGCCGCGGCGGCGTGGCCCGTGAAACCAAGCGTCGCGGCCATCGCCGCGCCGAGGATCCAGCGGCGAGCGCGTCCCGGCAGGCGGTGGAAAGTGGTGGTCATGTGCGTCATCCCCGAGATACTCATTTTTCGCCGACCGAGATGCTTGCCGGGCGCTCCATCCAGCCGCCGGCTCCGTTGGGCACCAGCTCGACCAGGTCGATGCGATCTTCGCTCAACGCGGTGATGCGGCCGTAGGCCTGCCCCATGTATTCGTTGCGATGGACCTTGTGGATCACGCCGCCCGGATCCTGGACCAGCGCCTCCATGCCCGCGCCGGCCCCGAACGTACCCACCATCTTCAGGGTATCGAGCGCGAACATCTCCAGCGGCTCCTTGGGACGGTTCTCGTCGGGTCGCGGGCCGGAGGTCGCCGAGGTATCCATTTCCGCCGAACTCGGGCTGAAGGGATCGCGGGCGTTCTGGTCCTGGTAGGCGAAGGTCTCGAAGGTGCGGATCACCGGCAGCGGCGGGATCGGCTCGCCCTTCTTGTGCTTTTCGGCATCGACCCATTCGTGCAGGTCGGAGGTACCGCGGGTACAGCCGCCCAGGGCCACCCCGGCGGTCACGGCCAGCAGGACGATGCGTGCGCGTGCGAAAACGTGGCTCATCACTTGCCTCCCGCCTTGGCCTTCTTGGCCTCGGCCGCCGCCTCGTCGTCGTCGAGGTAGCGATAGGTCTTGACCGTGCCCTGCAGCACGAGCTGCCCCGAGGTGGAGCCACCCTTCTTGTCGGCGTCCTTCGGCTTGAGCGACACGTCGTGCAAGGTGAGGATCACTACGCGCGGCAACGAGGCCACGCCGCTGATGAAGCTGCCGAACTGGTGGTAGGTGCCCACCATGCGCAGCGTGATCGGCTTCTCGGCGTAGAAGTCGCGCGGCGTTTCCGGACCGGGCTGGAACAGCTCGGTCTCGATGCCGGCGGCCAGTGCCGTCTGAGAGATGTCGATCAGCAGCTCGGGCATTTCGGTCTTGCTGGGAAGCTGGCGAAGCAGCGTGCGCAGCATGTCCTTCATCTCGGCCAGTTGCTGTTCCAGGGCTTCGAGATTGGCGGCCTTCGCCTGCTTCTGGGAGAAGTCCTGCTTGAGCGACTCCTCTTTCTGCTCGGCACTGGCCAGTTCGTCCTGCTGGTCGCTGATGTACAGGTACCAGCCGAGGAACGTGACTAGCACGAAGACCAGGCCGGTGAAGAACATCTTCACCGACTTCGGCCATCCGCCGACGTTGTTGCGGTCGAGGTTGCGCAGGTCGTCGAGGAACTTCACGGCTTAGCCCCTCCCGTCGTGGCGGGCGCGGCCGGCGCGGACCGGGCCGCGGCGGTCGAGGTCGAGGTCGAGGCCGGTGCCGGTGCCGGTGCCGGTGCCGGCGCACCGTCGCCGCCGCCGTCGGCCGGGGTGTTGAGTTTCACGTCGAGTCCGAAGGTGTACGGCATGCGCGAGGCGTCGTGGGTGTTCTCGGTCTTGCGCAGGTCGGCATGGCCCATCCAGGGCGAGGCCTCGATGTTGCGCATGTAGTCGGCCACGCTGGAGTTGGACTGGGCGACGCCGTCGAGCGACATGGAGTCGGCCGACTGCTTCATGCCGGACAGGCGCGCGCTGGGCGGGATGGTCTTCACCAGTTCGTCGAACAGGTGGACCATCTGCGAGCGGTTGGCCTGCAGCTGCTCGATGATCTGCTTGCGCTGGAGCAGGTCGGCGCGAACCTTCTCCAGTTCCTTGATCTTTTCGATGCGCCCGTCGAGTTGGGTGATCTCACCCTGCAGGTAGGTGTTCCGCTCGCCCTGGTTGTCGATGCGGGCGTCCATCCAGAACGACCAGGCGATCAGCACGACCAGCGCCGCGCCGAAGGCCATGCCCAGTTGGAGGTAGAACTCCCGTTCGCGAAGCTTCCGCCGCTCGGCGCGCCACGGAAGCAGATTGATGCGTGCCATCAGTCGAAGCTCCTCATGGCCAGGCCCACGGCGATCATCAGGGCCGGGGCGTCCTGGGCCAGCGTCTGCGCCTGCACGCGATTGGAAAGCGCCATGCGCGCCAGCGGATTGGCCACCACGCAGGGCACGCCGATCTGCTGCTCGAGCAGCTCGGTGATGCCTTCGATGGCCGCGCAGCCACCGGCCAGCACCACCTGGTCGACGCGGCTGTATTCGCTGCCGGCAAAGAAGAACTGGAGCAGGCGGCTCACCTGCTGCACCAGCGACTCCTTGAACGGCTCGAGGGCCTCCATCTCGTAGGACTCGGGCAGGCCGCCCTTGCGCTTGGCGCGGCCGGCCTCCTCGTAGGACAGGCCGTAGCGGCGCATGATCTCGTCGGTGAGCTGCTTGCCGCCGAACACCTGCTCGCGCGAATAGATGGTGCGCTGGTTCTTCAGCACGGCCAGGGTGGTCATCGTGGCGCCGATGTCCACCACCGCCACCAGGGCGTCGCGGGGCACCTGCAACTGGTCGGCGACCATGCCGAAGGCGTTTTCCATGGCGAACGCCTCGACGTCGACCACCTTGGCGGTGAGCCCGCCCAGGTCGAGCGCGGCGATGCGCATGTCCACGTTCTCGGTACGCGAGGCGGCCAGCAGCACGTTGTTCATTTCGGGGTTGTCGCGGACCGGGCCCAGCACCTCGAAATCGAGGCTCACTTCCTCGATGGGATAAGGAATGTACTGGTTGGCCTCGACCATGATCTGGCCTTCGAGGTCGTCATCGGAGAGATCGGCCGACATGGGAATGACGCGGGTGATCACCGCCGAGCCGGCCACCGCGGCCGCCGCGTGCTTGAGCTTGGCGCCGGAGCGGGCCAGGGCGCGGCGAATGGCTTCGCCCACCGCCTCGACCTCGACGATGTTTTTCTCGACGACGGCGTTGGGAGGCAACGGTTCGACGGCATAGTGCTCGACCCGGTAACGCCCGCCCGCCTGGCTGAGTTGCAGCAGCTTGACCGCGGTCGAACTGATGTCGACGCCGATCAATGGCGTCGATTTGGGTGTAAAGAGCCCCACGATGTCCCCCTATTCCCCGCGCCTTTGTCGGAATTTGTGTCTTGGCGCGATGGCATTAGATCGAAAACTTAACGGATTGGCAACGGCCGCTCTCGGCCACTTACCGGCACTATTTCACAAATCCGATCACCGGGTTAGCGACCACCGCTGACCTAGTGTCTAGCGTTCCGGGCCGGGCGCGGATAGGTGCCTAGGCCCTATACTGCGCCCCGACCCACACGGCGGTGACGAAGTCCCCATCCATGCGAATCCTCAAGCGTCTGCTGCGCTACGCCCTGTACCTCGCCCTGGCCGGCATCCTTTTCGTCGTCGGCGCGGTGGGCGTCGCCTACTGGCTGCTGGCGCCCCGCCTGCCGTCGGTCGCGGTCCTGCGCGACTACCATATGCAGGTTCCCCTGCGTGTGCTGAGCTCCGACGGCAAACTCATCGCATCGTTCGGTGAGACCCGACGCATCCCCGTCCGCATCGCCGACGTGCCGGCGCGCCTCAAGAATGCTGTCTTATCGGCCGAGGACGGCGATTTCTATAGCCACCCCGGCATCGATTGGCACGGCATCGTCCGCGCCGGCGTCCACGTGATCCTTTCCGGCGGCGACAAGGGCCCGGGCGGCTCCACGATCACCCAGCAGGTGGCCCGCAACTTCTTCCTGAGCCCCGAGAAGCTCTACTCGCGCAAGCTGACGGAGATGTTCATTGCCCTGCGCATGGAGAACGAGCTCTCCAAGGACCAGATCCTGGAGCTCTACCTCAACAAGATGTTCCTGGGCCACCGCGCCTACGGCGTGGCCGCGGCCGCCTCGTATTACTACGGCAAGACCCTCGACCAGCTGTCCGTGGCCCAGTGCGCGACCATCGCCTCCACCTTCCAGCTGCCCTCGGTGGTCAACCCGCTCAACAACCCCAAGCGGATGATCGCCCGCCGCGACTGGGTGCTGGGCCAGATGTTGTCCAACCGATTCATCACCCAGGCGGAGTACGACGAGGCCATCAAGGAGCCCAACGACGCCTTCCCGCACGAACAGCAGATCGAGGTCGACGCGCCGTACCTTGCCGAAATGGTGCGCCAGCAAACGCTCGAAAAGCTGGGCAACGACGCCCTGACCGAGGGCTACGTGGTGCATACCACGGTATCCAGCACCGACCAGACGGCCGCCAACGAGGCCCTGCGCGGCAAGCTCTCCGCCTACGACCGTCGCCACGGCTACCGCGGACCCGAGGGTCACGAAGAACTCCCTGCCCAGGCCGGCCCGGAGGATTACGACCGCGTTCTCGCCGGCTACACGAGCGTCGCGGGCATGATGCCCGGGATCGTGACGGAAACCGGTCCGAAGGAGGCGAAGGTGTACCTGTCGGCGAAGGAAACGGCCACGCTGAGCCTGGAATCCATCGCCTGGGCACGTCCCTACGTCAACGAAGGCCGCGCCGGCGCCACGCCGACCCGGGTCGATGCCGTGCTCAAGCGCGGCGACGTCGTCCGCCTGATCCGCAGCGAGAAGGACGACATCGCCGAGAACGCCAAGGCCGCCGATACCGCCGCCGGCACCGAAACCGGCAAGGCCGAACCGCAGAAGGGCCCATGGCGCCTGACCCAGATTCCCGCCGTGCAGGCGGCGCTGGTCTCCCTCGATCCCGAAGACGGTGCCGTGCGCGCCCTGGTCGGCGGCTTCAGCTTCGTGCGCTCGAAGTTCAACCGCGCCGTCATGGCGGCCCGCCAGCCCGGTTCCAGTTTCAAGCCCTTCCTCTACTCGGCGGCGTTCGAGCGCGGCTTCACGCCCGCGTCGATCGTCAACGACGCCCCCGTGGCCTTCCCCGACCCGTCGCGCCCGGACGGCGTGTGGACGCCGGCCAACGACGACAACAAGTTCGACGGTCCGATGCGCCTGCGCGAAGCGCTGGTGCAGTCGAAGAACCTCGTGTCGGTGCGCCTGCTCGATGCCATCGGCGTGCGCTTCGTACGCGACTACGCCACGCGCTTCGGCTTTACGCCCGACGCGCTGCCGCAGAACCTTTCGCTGGCGCTGGGCACGGCCTCGGTGTCGCCCATGGCCATGGCGCGCGGCTATGCCGTGTTCGCCAATGGCGGGTACCTCATCACGCCGTATTTCATCTCGCGGATCGACGACCGCGACGGCAAGCCCGTCTACGTGGCCAACCCCGAACGCGCCTGCGCCGATTGCCAGGAGCGCCTGCTCAACCCCACGCCGCCCGGACCGCCCACGCAGCCGTCCACCGCGCTCATCCCGGCCAAGCCGGCCAGTGCGGGCAGCACCGGCGGCACGGGTACGGGCGACGCGGTACTGCCGGCCGACGCCCACGACAACGCCGCCGAAGCGCCGAAACTCGCGCCCCACGTGATCGACGTGCGCAACGATTACCTGGTCACCTCGCTGATGCTCGACGTTATCAAGCGCGGCACCGGCTCGGCCGCCAAGGCACTCGGCCGCGACGACCTCGCCGGCAAGACGGGCTCCACCAACGATCATCGCGACGCCTGGTTCGTGGGTTTCAACGGCGACTACTCCACGGCCGTCTGGGTGGGCTTCGACGACTTCAGCTCGCTCGGACGCGGCGAATTCGGCGCCAAGGCGGCGCTGCCGATCTGGATGGACTACATGGGCAGCGTGCTGAAGGATCGCCCGTCGCACACCCTCGCCATGCCCCCGGGCATCGCCACGGTGCAGATCGACCCCGGTTCGGGCCTGCCGTCCGCCGGCGGCGGCATGAGTGAAATCATGAAGGTCGAGGACGTCGACCGGCTCCGCGAACAGGCACAGCAGAAACAGCAGGAGGAGCAGCAGGACCACGCCTACGACATTTTTTGAGCGCACGCTGGCTTGGCGTGCGCCTGGCAGACGAACACATCACATGGGGGTGAGTCATGGCACGAGGTGAACACCACAGGATCCATGCCCAGGACCGGACGCAGCGCAACCGCGTCCTCGTCGCACAGGAAGCGGCCCGCTTGATGAGCGAGCATGGCATCCGCGACTTCCACCACGCGAAACTGAAAGCCGCCGAACGGCTCGGCATCGTCGATACGCAAGCCCTTCCCCGTAACAACGAGATCGAGGAGGCCTTGCGCGAACACCAGCGCATCTTCCACGCCGATACCCAGCCCCAGGCCTTGCGCGCACGTCGCGAGGCGGCCATGGAGGCCATGCGTTTCCTTCGCGGTTTCGACGCGCGCCTGGTGGGTGCCGTGCTCGAAGGCACCGCCGACGAACACTCGGCCGTCTGCCTTCATGTGTTCAGCGACGATCCCGAGGCCCCCGGCATGTTCCTCCGCGAGCAGGGCATCCCACTCGAAACCCAGACCCGGCGGCTACGCTGGTCCGACCACGAGCAGAGCGAGCACACGGTGCTGCTGTTCGGCGCCGACGGCATTCCGTTCGACATCACCGTGCTGCCGGTGGACGCGATCCGCCAGGCTCCGCTGGACCGCGTCGACGAGCGGCCGATGCGGCGCGCCAGCGTGGCGACGGTGCAGCAGCTGCTGGCGGAAGAGGACATGGCGGCTTACGAGTCGGCGTCTTAGCCGCGCTTTCGCAAACCGTTCGCCGATACGATCGGCTCCCACCCCTCCGGTAGCAGGTGTCCGATCAGCCCGCTGAAAGGCTGCCATCGAAGGGGTGAGAGTCAGATCGGCGAGCGCTGGCTACCGAAGGGGTGGGAGCCGACCGTGTCGGCGAATCCTACGAAGCGTCGCGTTGGCGCTCGCCATAAAAAAGCCCCGCTTTCGCGGGGCTTTTTCGTCTTAGCGCTTGTCGCTCGACACGTAATCGCGAACGTCGGGGCCGGTGTAGATCTGGCGCGGGCGGCCGATGCGCGATCCCGGGGTTTCGTGCTGCTCGATCCAGTGCGAGATCCAGCCGGAGGTGCGGGCGATGGCGAACATCACCGTGAACATCTCGGTCGGGATACCCAGGGCCTTGTAGATGATGCCCGAGTAGAAGTCGACGTTCGGGTAGAGCTTGCGCTCGACGAAGTAGTCGTCCTTCAGCGCGGCTTCTTCCAGCTTCATGGCCACGTCGAGCAGCGGGTCGTTGACTCCCAGCTCCTCGAGCACCTTGTGGCACATCTCGCGAATGATCTTGGCGCGCGGGTCGAAATTCTTGTACACGCGGTGGCCGAAGCCCATGAGACGGAACGAGTCGTTCTTGTCCTTCGCGCGCTTGACGGCGGTCTCGACCTTGTCGGCCGAACCGATTTCCTCGAGCTGCTTGAGCACCGCTTCGTTCGCACCGCCGTGGGCCGGACCCCAGAGCGCGGTGATGCCCGCCGCCACCGACGCGTACGGATTGGCACCGGTGGAACCCACCAGGCGCACCGTGGAGGTGGAGGCGTTCTGCTCGTGGTCGGCGTGCAGGATGAAGAGCAGGTCGAGCGCCTTGGCCACCACCGGGTTCAGCTCGAGCGGCTCGCTCGGCACTTCGAACATGGTGTGCAGGAAGCGGGTGACGTACTCGAGGTTGTTGCGCGGATAACGGGTGGGCCAGCCGATCGAATGGCGGTAGATGGCGGCCGAGATCGTCGGCATCTTCGCGATGAGGCGAATGGCGGCGAGCTTGCGGTCATCGGGATTATCGACGTCGAGATCGTCGTGATAGAACGCCGAGAGCGACGCGATCGACGCGGCCAGCATGGCCATCGGATGCGCGTTGTGGTGGAAGCCCTTCAGGAAGTCCTTGAGGTTCTCGTGCATCATCGAGTGATGCGTGATCTCGTTCTCGAATTTGGTGAACTCGGCCTTGCTCGGCAGCTCGCCGTTGAGCAGCAGGTAGGAGGTTTCGAGGAAGGTCGACTTCTCGGCCAGCTGTTCGATCGGGTAGCCGCGGTACAGCAGCACGCCCTTGTCGCCGTCGATGTAGGTGATGGCGCTCTTGGTGCTGGCGGTGCTGCCGTAGCCCGGGTCGTAGGTGAAGTAGCCGGTGTCCTTGTAGAGCGTGCCGATGTCGACGCACTCGGCACCGAGCGTGCCGCCGATGACGGGCAGTTCGCTGACGGGCTTGTTGGATTCATCGACCAATTTGACGGTTTTGGCGTCGGACACGGCGGTCTCCTCTTCTCTAGCTGATGCTCGCCGTCCCGGAGGTTGGAGCGGCGCGGCGCTGTTGGGAAAACGGCGCCGGGGGAAGGCACCGTACCGGCCGCCATGTGCGACCGAAGTTCCCCATTATCGCATAGAGCCGATTCGAACGTCCGTTAGACAAAATTTAATCGCGGACGCAAAAAGACACGGGGCAGGCGCTGAGCCTGCCCCGTGTCCGTCGATCCTCGCGAAACGCCACCCCGCAGGCGGCGCGCGGATGTCGAGGGATTACTTCTTGCCGTAGCGCTGGCGGAACTTGTCGACGCGGCCGCCGACGTCGAGCGTCTTCTGCTTGCCCGTGTAGAACGGGTGCGAATGGCTGGAGATATCGAGCTTGATCACCGGGTATTCGTTACCGTCTTCCCACTTGACGGTTTCCTTGCTGCTCATGGTCGAGCGGGTGAGGAAAGCGAAGTCGGACGAGAGGTCCTGGAAGACCACCGGCTTGTAATTCGGATGGATGTTCTCTTTCATGGTCGTGACTCGACTAATAGCGGGGTGAAAAGAGCGGCATTGTAGCCGGGGGCTGGCGGCTTGGCAACCAAACAAGCGTCGCGCCGGCGCAGGCCGGTGCCTACGGCGACGAATGGGGTTGTCGCCGTATCGCCCAGGGAGGGGCCGGGACCCCAGGCACCGGCCTGCGCCGGTGCGACGGGCTAAGCCCCCAACGCTTTGGCGATCATCGCCCCGAACCTCGCCTGGTCGACCTCCAGCACGATCCGCGCGTTCGGCCGGCCACCCAGGCGGTTCTGCCAGTCGACCACGGTGGCGCCACGGGTCAGGCGGCCGTCCAGTTCGATGCCCACGTGACGGGTTTCGGCGCGGGTGACGATGGCCGGGTCCAGCGCCACGGCCATGGCCAGCGCGTCGGCGGCGATGAAACCCGTACGCTCGTTGTCGGCGTTGAAGCGCCGGGCCGTCTCGAAGATCCGGCCGAAGAACCGGGCGCGCTCGCTGTCGCCCGCCACCCAGCCCTGGTAGTCGGCGTCGGGGAAGGCATGGCGCACGGTGGCTTCCCAGTCGACCAGATCGAACAGGGGAAACGTTTCGAAGACCACGTGGGCCGCCTCCGGATCGAAGCCGATGTTGAATTCGGCCGGTATCTTGCCGGTGTTGCCGTGACCGGTGACGGCGCCGCCCATGATCACCAGCCGCTTCACGCGCTCCGGCAACGAGGGGTCGAGCCGCACGGCCAGCGCGAGGTTGGTCAGCGGGCCGAGGGCCACCAGGGTGAGTTCGCCGGGGCGCTCGCGGGTGAGGCGGATGAGCGCCAGCGCGGCATGTTCGGCGTCGGCCGGATGGCGAGGCTCCGGAAAGCCGACGTCGCCGAAGCCGTCTTCGCCATGCACGAATGCCGCGTCTTCCTCGGGAGCGCGCACCAAGGGCGAGGGGCAGCCCGCGAATACCGGCGTGGCGGCGCCGATCAGGTCGACCAGGGTACGCGCGTTGCGGACCGTGTGACGGAGGCCCACGTTGCCGGCGGCGACGGTGAGCGCCGCCACGTCGGTATGCGCGTGGGCCATCAGGATGGCCAGGGCGTCGTCCACGCCGGGGTCGGTGTCGATCAGCAGGGGAAGTCGGGTCATCGTGAAACCGCCTTGAATCGGCCGGACAGCATAGCGCCGCCCGACGGCTTCAGACAGCCTGCCGCTCGTCGGCTGCCGGCGCGTCGAAGTCGAAGCCCAGTTCGGCCGCCACCCGCGACACGCCCTCGCAACATGCATCCAGCTCCGGCGTGCGCAACGCCACGCGCGGCCGAAGGTCGAGCGTGCAGGCAAGACCCGCCTGGAGCAGGTCGGCGTGGGCCAGGTGCAAGGTGTCGGCCTGCTCCTGGGTAAGCAACCCGACCGTGCGCAGTACGTCGATCAGCGTGCTGCTCGACGTGGTGTCCAGGATCGTGGGATGCGTGGCCGCGTGGGCGAGCACCATGCCCTGCAGGATGAATTCGATGTCGATCAGGGCGCCCCTGCCCTGCTTGAGATCGATCCGCGCCTCGTCGGAACGGTCGCGCTCGGCGCGCCAGCGCACCCGCATCGCGCTCACTTCGGAACGAACGCGCGTCGCGTCGCGCGGCTGGGCCAGGATGTGGCGGCGAATGTCCGACAACTGGGTGCCCACCCGTTCGTCGCCCGCCACCATCCGCGCGCGTTGCAGGGCCTGGTGCTCCCACGTCCACGCGCGGTCGCGCTGGTAGGCCTCGAAGGCATCCACGCTGGCCACCAGCAGGCCCTTGGAGCCGTCGGGGCGCAACCGCGTGTCGACTTCGTAGAGCTTGCCCGCGTGGGTCTGCACGTCGAGCCAATGCATCACGCGCTGGGCCAGACGCTGGTACCAGCGCGTGCCGTCGACGGGACGCGGGCCGTCGCTCATGACATGGGCCCGCTTGCCGTCGTAGACGAAGACGAGGTCGAGATCGGAGGCGAAGCCCAGTTCCTCGCCGCCGAGGCTGCCGTAACCCAGCACGGCGAAACCGCCGCCGTCTCCGGGCAGTCGTCCATGCTGTGCCGCCAGCTCGCGCGTGGCCAGCGCCAGGACGGCGCCGACCACCGCCTCGGCCAACCCCGCCAGGCGGCGGGCCGTGGCCGTCGCGTCGGCGCGCGCGTCGTTGAACGCGAGGCCGAGGCGGAAGGCGATGCTCGAGCGGAATTCGTTGATGCGCTCGAGCTCCCGCTCGGCGTCGCGCTCGTCCAGTGCGCCCAGGGTGCGGGCGATCTCGGCCACGATGTCGGCGCGCTTGAGCGGCAGCTGGTCGATGCGCGGGTCGAGCACGTCGTCGAGCAGCAGCGGCTGCGCGATCACGCGCTCGGCGAGGAAGGCACTGTCGGCGAACACGCCAGCGACGCGACGGCGCGCGTTGGGTTGCTCGTCGAGCAAGGCCAGGTACGACGAGCGGCGTGCCACGGCCTGCACCAGCCGGAGCATGCGCAGCAGGCTCGCGGCCGGCGAAACGCTCGAGCGCGCCGCCCCGATCAGTTGCGGCATGAGCCTTTCGAGCCGTTCGGCCGAACGCGCCGACATCGCGCGCACGGAAGCGGCATGCGGCAGCTTGCCGAGCGCTTCGGCCACCTCGGCACCGGGCGAGAAACCCGATGCGTCCAGGGTGGCCGCCGTCAGCGAGCCGTCGCGCGCATGGTTCCACAGCTCGACGTCGGCCGCGGGCGGCGTGGCGGTGTGTCCCGCGTGCGGCACGAGCACGGCGGCGAATTCCGCCGACACGGCCGTGCGATGGGCCGTGAGCTCGTTTTCGAGCGCTTCCCACGAGTCGTAGTCGAGTCCGAGCGCGAGGCGTTCCCGCGTGAGCGCATCGTCGGGGATATCGTGCGTCTGCGCATCGCGCAGCATCTGCACGCGGTTTTCCAACCGGCGCAGGAACACATAGGCCGCACGAAGCGACTTCGCCCGTCCGGCGGGAATGTAGCCCCTCGATTCGCAGGCACGCAGGGCGGGGAGCAGGCCACGCACGCGCAGGGCGGGATCGCGCCCGCCGCGGATCATCTGCGTGAGCTGCACCACGAACTCGATCTCGCGGATGCCGCCCGGGCCGAGCTTGAGGTTGCCGGCCAGGTCCTTGCGTGCCACCTCGGCGTCGATCAGGGCTTTCATCTCGCGCAGGCCGGCGAAGGCCGTGTAATCGAGATAGCGGCGATAGACGAAGGGCCTGAGCATGTCCTGCAGTTCACGCCCCGCCGCGCGATCGCCCGCCACGGGGCGGGCCTTGATCCATGCGTAGCGCTCCCAGTCGCGGCCTTCGCGCTGGTAGTACTGCTCCATCGCGGAGAACGGCAGGGCGAGGCGGCCGGCGTTGCCGAACGGACGCAGGCGGAGGTCCACCCGCGCGCAGATGCCGTCCACCGTTGGCTCGGCAAGCAGGCGCACCAGTTGGCGCGCTTCGCGGATGAAGTACTCGCCGTTATCGAGCGGCCGCGTGCCGTCGGTCTCGCCGCCGGACGCATAGGCGAGCACCAGGTCGATGTCGGACGAGAAATTGAGTTCGTTGCCGCCAAGCTTGCCGAAGCCGACCACGACCATGCGCTGCTCGTTGCCCGCGGCATCGCGAGGACGGCCATGGCGCGCTCGCAGCGCGCTCTCAGACCAGCGCAGGGAGGCACCGAGCAGGGCCTCGTAGAGCACGCTCGTGGACGAGAGCGTTTCGTCGAGGTCGTCGAGTCCGTTGACGTCGCGGAACACCAGGCGCACCGCCTCGGCGTGACGGAAACGGCGTAGCACCCGCATGCAACCGTCCTCGTCGGCGGGCAGGTCGAGCATGGCGCCACGCGAACCCGCGTCGGCGCTGGCCCGAAGCCGCTCCAGGCCGGCGGGCGCGAGCAGGTCGGGCTGGCGGCGAAAGACGTCGAAGGCGAAGTCCGATGCCATGAGGGTGCGCCGAATGCGTTCGGCCACCCCCGCATCGTCGTAAAGGGGAATCCTGGCCGCGCGGCAGGCCGCCATCACGTCGGCGTAGCGCTGGTCGATGAGGGCGCGAAGTTCCGCACTTTCGCGCCGGGCCGGCTGGGGAGTGGTCATCCCGGCCATTGTGCCTCAACGGGCCGCGTGCCCACACGCCCCGAAGGCGGAAGGGCAACGACCCTTCCGCCCCGTCCGTCAGCGCTTCACTTCGCGCGAGAGGCGCATGGTCCACGGGCACCACATCCTGCCGGGCAGGATCTGGTCGCCCACCGCCCAGAGGTTTTCCTCGACGTCCTCCGCGCTGAGGGAACACTCATGGAACGAGGCATCCGTGGGGGGCTTCAGCGATGCCGGGTCCACGTGGAAGGCCCAGGCCTCGTTATAGGGTGCCCTCCCCGGCAGCACGTTCGCGATGAATGCCACGTGCGGCTGTTTCTCGATATTGCGCAGGATTTGCGAATAACGCTCGGCCAGAGCCGGATCGCGGACTTCCACGACGAATTCGTTGGGGGCGTAGGTCGGCTCCCCGGCATAGTTGATGAACGAAAAATAGCGGGCGCCTGCCGCTTCCGCCATGCCGGCGCCGGCCAGCAGGGTGGCGGCGAGAAGGGTGCGAACGGCGCCGCGGGTCGTACGTTTTATCAAGGTGAAGCTCCTTGGTTGTCGACGAAGGTGATCGATCCCGATTCCCCGGAACCGACGTTATCACCGCGTCTCACGCCCACGTGCGCCGGAGCGGGGCGTCTCGACATTTCACGCCGTTGGAACATCCGGCCTGCCCGCCTATTCATGTCCATTCGGTTACAGTCGCCTTCCCCTCGATGACAGGCTGTCACAGAGACCGCAATGCTCCGAAACGTCTCAACGTATCGTGATATGGCATCGCGCATCGCCCTGCCGCTGCTGCTGGCGGTGGCTTTCGTGCTGTACACGGGTTTCATGGATGGCAACCCCGGCGTGGCCAGCGCGCAGTGGGCCGACCGGCCGTGGCACATGTTCGTCAACGCGTTTCCGGGACTGCTCATCGCGGCTTTGCTGCTCGTGCTCACCCGGCGGGCATGGCTGTCGTTCGGACTGGCGTTCCTCGCGCAGGGCACGGTGCTGGCGGTCAGCGCCATCAAGATGAAAAACCTCGGCTCGCCCTTGCTGCCGGCCGACTTCCGCATGGTGGGGCAGCTGAAGAACGGCGGACTGCACCTGCTGGGCAGCTATCTGCCGGCAAACCCCCTGCCTTATCTCGGCATCGTCGCCGCCATCGCGCTCGTGGTGCTTGCCGCGCGCCTCGAGCCGCCGCTGTTCGACCGCCGGACGCACGGCCGCCGCCTCGTCAGCGGACTCGCCCTGTTCGCCCTGATCGGCACGCTGATGGCCGGCGTCCCCGCGTGGTCGAAGATGTACGACAAGGACCGCCTCGGCATGCAGCCCTGGTCCGCCGCGGCAAACGCGGGTTACAACGGCGTGGTCACCACGATCATGCAGTTTCGCCTGCAAGACGCCGGCAAGAAGCAGAAAGCCGATCCGGACGGTGCCGCGCGCTTCATCGCGAGTACCGACGGCCCATTGCGCGAACACATGACCGAAGCCGCCGCCAACCACCGGCAGACGCCCGACATCGTCGTGGTGCAGAGCGAGTCGTTCTTCGATCCCTCCGTGATCCGCGGAATGGAAGGGCAAGACCTGGCGCCCAACCTGCATCGTCTCGCGGCGCACGCGAGCTTCGGCCAGCTGCACGTACCGACGTTCGGCGGGGGCACCATCCGCACCGAGTTCGAAGTGCTCACCGGCTTGTCGCTGCGCTATTTCCCGACCATGCAGTTTCCCTATCTGCAGATGCATTCGGGCGTGATGCCGGGCATGGTCCGCACGCTGCGTTCGCACGGCTACGAGACCATCGCCGTGCACGGCAACGACCCCGGCTTCTGGAATCGCACCAGCGCCTTCAAATCGCTCGGTTTCGATCGCTTCGTATCGCAGGCGGATTTCCCGAAGGACTTCGCGCGAAGCGGCGAGTACATGGCCGACAGCGCGATGACCGACGAGATCATGCGCCAGCTCAAGGGCGACGGCCCGCCGCGTTTCGTTTTCGCCATCAGCATGGAGGCGCACGGCCCGTACGACAAATCGCCCAACGTCGACGTCGCGGAACGCGACGCCATCGCCGTGCCGGACGGCCTGAGCGACGCGGCGAAGTTGCAGTTGCGCAACTACGTCTACCACATGCGCCACGCCGACGCGGAACTGGGACGTCTCGCCGACCTGCTCGCCAAACGCGAGCGCCCCACGCTGCTGCTGTTCTACGGCGACCACCTGCCCGCGTTGACGGAAGCCTACGACAAGCTCGGCTTCGTCGATGGCGGCAACATGCTCTCGCAGACGGTGCCCTACATTCTCGTCGACTCGCATGGCGATGGCCCCGCGCCGCAGCGCGACGACGTGGCCGCATGGATGCTGCCGGGACGCCTGCTCGAACGTGCCGGCATCCACGACGATCCTTATTTCGCGCTCACCCAGGTGATCGGTCCCCGGCTCGCCGCGCTCACCCACGCACCGGACGCGCCGGCACCGGCGGAGGACAACGTCGAGAAAGCCACCGACACCTCCATGGGCAACGTCGCCTTGCTGCGCATGAAGCGCAAGCTCGATCCGATCATGGCGCAGTACGCCACGCCCGACATCTCGACGATCGCCCGACAGCCGGGTAGCGCGGAACACGAAGCCGCCGCCGGCGCCGAGCAGTAAACGGCAAGAACCACGCGAACGCCACGCAGGTCACAGTTCGACGCCTACCCCACCGCTAGCCTCGTTCTTCCACCTCATGCAGGTGGAGGAACACGGGGGCGCGTGCCGACCGGGTCCGGTCGGCACTTCATGGACACTCTTCCACATCAAGGCAGGAGTCGTACGCATGAAGAGGTTCGCTTCACTCGGCAGGGTCGTGGCGCACGCGGGCATCATGGCGGCCATGTTCTCCCTAGCGATCGCGGCGCATGCCGCCGAATCGCAAGATCTTTCGGCATCCATGCAGCTCACCCGGGTCGGCAGCCTGCCGACCTCGGCGAAGCCCGCGGGCATTCCCGACGATTACGTCGTCACGCCCAACGGCTATTTCTCACCCGATTGCGTGGCTACGGTGCATGACGGCGACCAGGTGCAAACCGACGGCGTCATCCACCGGGCCTCCGGCGCCGTCGAACGGGCACCGGTCTGCACCAAGGCCAACTTCACGCTACAGGGCCAGCGCATCGAGGCGGATGGACGCCATACCTTCACCAACACGCCACCGCCGGAGCAGAGCGGCTGGGTCCAGGCGGCCAACTACACCAGCGGCAAGCCGATCGGACGCATCGTCGCGACGTGGACGGTGCCGACCGCGCCGGCGACCAAGAGCAACCAGGTGATCTATTTCTTCCCCGGCCTGGAACAATTGCCCACCGTGCAGTCGATCCTGCAACCGGTGCTGGGCTGGAACGGTTACAACGACAAGGCATGGACCCTGGCGAGCTGGAACTGCTGCGTGGACGGCACCACCTTCCACAGCGATCCGATTCCGGCGAAGGCCGGCGACGTCGTGGTCGGCGACACCTATTCCACCTGCGCGGCCGGACAGGCGTGCTCGACGTGGAAGATCGACTCGCGCAACACCACCACGGGACGTACCTCGACGCTCACCACCAATCCCTATGCCGACCTGACCTGGGTTTTCGGTGGCGTGCTGGAGGTATACAACGTGGCGACGTGCGGCCAATACCCGGGCGGACCGATCACCTTCAGCAACATCCAGGTGTACGACCGCAACAACACGCGCGTTTCCAATCCGCCGTGGCAGGGAAGCGATACGTCGGGGATCAATCCGCAGTGCGGGTATGGGTTGAGCACGACGGCGACCAGCGCGACGATTTCGTACTGAAGGTTCGTCGAGACGCTTTCGCCACCTCGGACGACACCGTCCCATCGGCTTTCACGACAAAAAAAGAGCCCTGCTTTCGCAGGGCTCCTTCGTTTGCGACGAACGCAGGGAAAGCCGGACTTAGAAGTCCATGCCACCCATGCCGCCCATGCCGCCCGGGGCGCCGTGGGCGTGGCCTTCGTCCTTCTTCGGCACTTCGGTGACGGCGGCTTCGGTCGTGATGATCGAGCCGGCCACCGAGGCGGCGAACTGCAGGGCCGAACGCGTGACCTTGGTCGGATCGAGGATGCCGAACTGGATCATGTCGCCGAACTCGCCGTTCGCGGCGTTGTAACCGAAGTTACCGCTGCCTTCCTTCACCTTGTTCACCACGACCGAGGCTTCTTCGCCGGCGTTGGTGACGATGGCGCGCAGCGGGGCTTCGAGCGTGCGACGGGTGATCGCGATGCCGAGGTCCTGGTCCTGGTTGGCGCCCTTGAGGCCTTCCAGCGCCTTGAGCGCGCGGATGAGGGCGACACCGCCGCCCGGGACCACGCCTTCCTCGACGGCCGCACGGGTGGCGTGCAGGGCGTCTTCGACGCGGGCCTTCTTTTCCTTCATCTCGACTTCCGTCGCGGCGCCGACCTTGATGACGGCCACGCCGCCGGCCAGCTTGGCCACGCGCTCCTGCAGCTTCTCGCGATCGTAGTCCGAGGAGGTCTCTTCGATCTGCGCCTTGATCTGGCCGATGCGCGACTGGATCTTCTCGGCTTCACCCGCACCGTCGATGATGGTGGTGTTTTCCTTGGTGATCACGACGCGCTTGGCGCGGCCGAGGTCGTTGATGGTGGCCTTGTCGAGCTGCAGGCCCACTTCTTCGGAGATCACCACGCCATTGGTGAGGATGGCGATGTCTTCGAGGATGGCCTTGCGGCGGTCACCGAAGCCCGGCGCCTTGACGGCGGCGACCTTCACGATGCCGCGGATGGTGTTGACCACGAGGGTGGCCAGCGCTTCGCCTTCGACTTCCTCGGCGACGATCAGCAGCGGCTTGCCCGCCTTGGCGACGGCTTCGAGGGCCGGCAGCAGTTCGCGGACGTTGGAGATCTTCTTGTCGTGGATGAGGATGAACGGGTCGTCCAGTTCAACCTGCTGCGACTGCTGGTTGTTGATGAAGTACGGCGACAGGTAGCCGCGGTCGAACTGCATGCCCTCGACCACGTCGAGTTCGTTCTCGAGACCCGAACCTTCTTCGACCGTGATCACGCCTTCCTTGCCGACCTTCTTCATCGCGTTGGCGATGATGTCGCCGATGTTGGCATCGGAGTTGGCCGAGATGGTGCCGACCTGGGCGATGGCCTTGTCGTCGGCGGTGGGCTTGGAGAGGCTCTTCAGCTCGCCGACGGCGGCCGTGACGGCCTGGTCGATGCCGCGCTTGAGATCCATCGGGTTGATGCCGGCGGCCACGGCCTTGAGGCCTTCCTGGATGAACGCCTGGGCGAGGACGGTGGCCGTCGTGGTGCCGTCGCCGGCCACGTCGGAGGTCTTCGAGGCGGCTTCCTTCACGATCTGGGCGCCGATGTTCTCGTACTTGTCGGCCAGTTCGATTTCCTTCGCGACCGAGACGCCGTCCTTGGTGACGGTCGGGGTGCCGAAGCTCTTCTCGAGCACCACGTTGCGGCCCTTGGGACCGAGGGTGACCTTGACGGCGTTGGCCAGGGTGTTCACGCCCTTGAGCATGCGTGCGCGGACGTCTTCGCCGAAGCGGACTTCTTTAGCTGCCATAAAATTTTTGCCTCAAAAATTTTGAAATAGGGAACGGGTTCTTGATCTTGCTCTCGGACCTGCAAGCGCGAATGACGCGCCAGGGGCAGGCCTCACGCAAATCAGCCCTCGAGAATCGCCACGATGTCGTCTTCCTTCAGGAAGACCAGCTCTTCGCCGTCGACCTTGATCTCCTGGCCGGCATACTTGCCGAACAGGACGACGTCGCCTTCCTTCACGCCCATGGCGCGGACGGTGCCGCTGGCCAGGGTCAGGCCGGTACCGGCGGCGATCACCTTGCCGCGGGTGGGCTTTTCGGTGGCGCTGTCGGGAATGACGATGCCGCCGGCGGACACGCGCTCTTCTTCGAGGCGCTTGACGATGACGCGATCATGCAACGGCTTCAGCTTGCTCATGACTACTCCAAGCAGGTGGTTGATGGAAAAGGAAAAAGATACACCCTGTTAGCACTTGGCCGGGGTGAGTGCCAGAATTTTGCCAAAGCCCGTCACGAAACGTAAAGGCCCTGGCGCTGACCGACAGATGGCGGCGCGTCGAAACGGTTCAAGGGCCAGCGGTTCAAATATTCCGAGTAATCGTCCATGACCGACACGAACTGCATCGTCGTCCTCGTCGCCTGCCCCCTCGGCGATGCCGCCGACGCCCTTGCCAAGGCCATCGTCGAATCCCGCCTGGCCGCGTGCGTGAACCGCTTGCCCGGCGTGCGGTCCACCTACCGCTGGCAGGGGAAGGTCACCTGCGACGAGGAGGCTCTGCTCATGGTGAAGAGCACGCGCGAGGCGTTTCCGGCGCTGGCCGCCTTCGTGGCGAACCACCATCCCTACGACGTACCCGAGATCGTGGCGCTTCCCGTGGTGGCGGGCCACGCGCCTTACCTCGATTGGGTGGAAAGCAACGTCGACGTAAGCCACGCGGCACTCACCCGGTCATAATCACCGACGCCCCCGATCCACGGAGCCACCATGTCGTCGTTTGCCCGCTTCGCGCGGAACCTGGCCGCCACGGCCACCCTGATCCTCCTCGCCCTGCCGGCCTTCGCGCAGAGCGACGACGACCTGCTGCCGGTCACCGAGGCCTTCCACCTCACGTCCGACCCCAGCCAGCCGGGCACGGTGAAGCTGCACTGGCGCATCGCGCCGGACTACTACCTCTATCGCGGCCGGATCAAGATCAAGGCGGCCGATCCGTCGGCGGTGACGCTGGGCCAGCCCGCGTTGCCCGACGGCATCAAGAAGCACGACGAATACCTCGGCGACGTGGAGATTTACCACGGCGACATCGAGGCCACCGTGCCCTACACGCTCGCCGACGCCGCCACCAAGACGCTCGCCCTCGACGTGCAGTACCAGGGCTGCCACGAGGTGGAGCCGAAGATCTGCTACCCGCCGAACACCGAGCACCTGAAGCTCACCGTCGGCGGCGCGTCCACCATTCCGACCTCACCCGCCGCACCTTCGGCAGCCGCCTCCGCGCCGCCGGCCGACGGTGCGTCGCTGCTCGGCGCGCCCACCGCCGCCCCCGGCACCGAGGGCGCCGCCCTGCCGGCCGACCAGGCTTTCCGCTTCGAGGCGCTGGCGAAGGACGGCAAGACGCTCGTGCTGCGCTGGACGATGCCGAAGGACTACTACCTCTATCGCGACAAGACGCAAATCACGGTGACCTCGCCGTCCGGCGTCTCCGCGGGCGAGCCCGACTGGCCCAGCGGCATCGCGCACCACGACGAACACTTCGGCGACACCATCGTCTATTTCGACCAGGTCGACGTACCGGTGGCGCTGAAAGGCGTCGGCGACGCGGCGAAAAAGGTCGAGCTCGACGTGGCCTACCAGGGCTGCCTCGAGAACGGCATCTGCTACCCGGTGATGACCCGCCATCTGAGCGCCGATCTCGGTAGCGGCGCGGTCCAGATCGGCTCGGCCGCCGAATCGGCGCCGAAGGCCGGCCCCGCCGAGGTGGCGCCCACGCCGCCGCCGGCCGGCCTCGAACCCGCCGACGAGGCCAAGGTCGGCATCGTCGCGGCGATCGGCCTCGCCCTGCTCGGCGGCCTCGTGCTCAACCTCATGCCCTGCGTGTTGCCGGTGCTTTCGCTGAAGGCGATCACCGTGCTGGAAAGCGGCGAGAGCCCGGGCGCCGCGCGCCGTCACGCGCTGTGGTACACCGCCGGCGTGCTGGTGGCCTTCGCCGCGCTGGGCCTGGTGGTGGTGGGCATCCGCGCCGCCGGCCATGGCGTGCAGTGGGGCGCCCAGTTCCAGCAACCGGTGGCCGTGGGCCTGCTGGTCTACGTGATGCTCGCCGTGGGCCTGTCGATGTCCGGCGTATTCGAGATCGGCGGTTCGCTGGGCAACATCGGCAACGGGCTCGCCTCCCGCTCGGGCCCTTCCGGCGACTTCTTCACCGGCGTACTCGCCGTGGTGGTGGCCAGCCCCTGCACCGCGCCCTTCATGGGTTCGGCCATCGCGTTCGCCTTCGCCGCCCCCATCGGCGTGGCCTTCCTGATCTTCCTCGCGCTCGGCCTCGGCCTGGCCCTGCCCTTCCTGCTGATCGGTTTCGTACCCGCGGTGGCGCGCCTGCTGCCTCGCCCGGGACGCTGGATGGAAACGCTCAAGCAGGCCCTCGCCTTCCCCATGTACCTCACGGCCGTGTGGCTGCTGTGGGTGCTGACCAAGCAGCGCGGCGCCGACGCCTCGGCCCTGGTGCTGGCCGGTGGCGTGCTGCTGGCCATGGCGCTGTGGTGGTATGGACGCCGTCGCGGCGGCCTGTCATGGATCTTCAGCGCCGCGCTCGCGGCCGGTGCGGCGTTCGCCCTGTGGACGGTGCACGGACTTCCGGCACAGGCCGCGTCGGCCACCACTGCCGCCGACGGCTCGGTGCCGTACTCGCCGGAGAAGCTCGCCGAACTGCGCTCGGCCGGTACGCCGGTGCTGGTCGACATGACCGCCGACTGGTGCATCACCTGCAAGGCCAACGAGCGCGCCGTGCTCGACACCCAGGCCTTCCGCGACCTGCTCAAGAAGACCGGCACCGTCTACATGAAGGGCGACTGGACCGACGTGAACGCCACCATCGGCGCCTTCCTCGAGCAGTACCACTCGGTGGGCGTGCCGCTTTACGTGGTGTATCCGAAGGGCGGCGGCGACGGACGCAAGCTCTCCACGGTGCTCACCTACGACCGTGTCGAGCAGGCCCTGGCCGCCGCCACGCGTTGATGGCGCGCGGCCCGACGTTCTGGATCGTATCGCTCGCGGTGGCCGCGGCCGCCGCGGGACTGTGGGTGGAACACCGCCGGCTGCACCCGCCCCCGCCGCAGGGCGTGACCGTGGCCGACGTGGGCGACCTCGCCGCCGACGCGACCTTCCTGAGCCTGGACGGCAAGGCCCGCCGCCTGTCCGACTGGCGCGGCAAGCGCGTGCTTCTCAACTTCTGGGCAAGCTGGTGCGCGCCCTGCCGTCGTGAAATGCCGTTGCTCAGCCAGGCTTACGATCGCCATCGCGGCCGTGGCGTGGCCGTGGTCGGCGTGGCCGAGGACACCGCCGCGGGCGTACGCGGCTATCTCGCCGACAGTCCCGTGGATTACCCGGTGGTGATCGTCGACGCGGACGCGCCCGGCGGCTCGCTGTCGTTCGGCAATACGCTGCGGGTGCTGCCCTATAGCGTGCTGATCGGCGAAGATGGACGCATCCAGCGCCGCAAGATCGGCACCTTCACCGCCCCCGAGCTCGACGACTGGCTCGGCCCCTGAGAGTCTCCATGGACACCCAGCCCACCCACGACGAGGCTATCGACGCGACGCGCCTCTGGCTCGAGCGCGCCGTGATCGGCCTCAACCTGTGCCCGTTCGCCAAGGCCGTGCAGCGCAAGGGGCAAGTGCGTTACGTGGTCAGCGACGCCGACCAGCCGTTGCAGCTGCATGCCGACCTGGTACGTGAACTGGAGTTTCTGCGCGACGCCGACCCGGAGGCCGTGGACACGACGTTGCTGATCCACCCGCGCGTACTGGCCGACTTCGAGGATTTCAACGAATTCCTCGAGGTGGCCGACGACACGGTGGCCGACCTCGACCTGGAGGGCGACATCCAGGTGGCGAGCTTCCATCCCGACTTCCAGTTCGAGGGCACGGCCCCCGACGACATCACCAACTACACCAACCGCTCGCCCTTCCCTACCTTGCACCTGTTGCGCGAGGCGAGCATCGACAAGGCCGTGGCGGCCTTTCCGGAGGCTTCGGCGATTTTCGAGGCGAACATGGCGACGCTGGACAAGCTGGGGCATGAGGGGTGGCGGAAGCTGTTCGAGCCTTGAAGCATCCGCTTCGCGGGGTTCGCCGATACGATCGGCTCCCACCCCTTCGGTAGTGAGTCTCCTACCGAAGGGGTGGGAGCCGATCGTATCGGCGAATCAGGCCTCCACCATACGGCACCGTCTGGAAATTCACGATCTCCAGCGAACTGCGTCGAACGTCACCGAACTGGACAACCTCCCCGGACAGGCGCACACTGCGCGGCGTTCCGGAATCCCGGACCCACGGCACAGGTGAACAGTGGCCAGGATCCTCGTCCTGCACGGACCCAACCTCAACCTCCTCGGCGTGCGCGAGCCGTCGGTCTACGGTCACGAGACCCTGGCCGACATCAACGCGACGCTGTCGGCCCGCGCCCAGGCGGCCGGCCACGACCTGAGCTGGTTCCAGTCCAACGCCGAGCACGAGCTGATCGCCCGCATCCACCAGGCGCGCGATGAAGGCACGGCATGGATCCTCTTCAATCCGGCCGCGTTCACCCATACCTCCGTGGCCATCCGCGATGCGCTGGCCGGCGTGGCGATCCCGTTCATCGAGATCCACCTGTCCAACCCGCATGCGCGTGAGGCGTTCCGCCACCACTCCTATATGTCCGATCTCGCCGCCGGCGTGATCTGCGGTTTCGGCGGCGACAGCTACCGCCTGGCGCTCGAAGCCACCCTGCTGCGACTGGCCGTCCCGGCCGCCTGATTCGATTTGGAGGCGCCCCGGGAGGGCGCCCGTCCCACCACCAGTAAAGGTTTGTCCCATGGACCTGCGCAAGATCAAGAAGCTCATCGACCTGCTCGAGGAATCGAACCTCGCCGAGCTGGAAATCAAGGAAGGCGAAGAAGTGGTTCGCCTGTCGCGCGTGCCGAAGGGCGGCGTGACCGTGGCCGCGCCGCAGGTGATCGCGGCGCCGGCGGCTGCCGTACCGGCCGCGCCGGCCGTCGCCGCTCCCGCGCCCGCCGCCGCACCTGCGGACAGCGGCCTTCCGGCGGGTCATGTGGTGAAGGCCCCGATGGTCGGCACCTTCTACGCTTCGTCCACGCCGGGCGCCCCGGCGTTCGCCACCGTCGGCAAGCAGGTCAAGGCCGGCGAAACGCTGGGCATCATCGAAGCGATGAAGATGTTCAACCAGATCGAGGCCGACGTCTCCGGTACGGTCGTCGCCATCCTGGTCGAGAACGGCCAGCCGGTGGAATTCGACGAACCGATGTTCGTCATCGCCTGAGGCCCTCGCCATGCTCGAGAAGGTCGTCATCGCCAATCGCGGCGAAATCGCGCTGCGAGTGCTTCGCGCGTGCCACGCGCTGGGCATCAAGACGGTCGCGGTGCATTCCACCGTCGATCGCAACCTCAAGCACGTCGGCCTGGCCGACGAATCGGTATGCATCGGCCCGCCTCCGTCGGCCGACAGCTACCTCAACATTCCGGCGATCATCGCGGCCGCCGAGATCACCGACGCCGGCGCCATCCACCCGGGCTACGGCTTTCTCTCCGAGAACGCCAACTTCGCCGAACAGGTGGAGAAGTCGGGCTTCGTCTTCATCGGCCCCACGGCCGACGTGATCCGCCTGATGGGCGACAAGGTCGAGGCCATCCGCGCCATGAAGGCCGCCGGCGTGCCCTGCGTGCCCGGTTCGGGCGGCCCGCTCGGCGACGACGTGGACGAAAACCTGCGCATCGCCCGCGAGATCGGCTACCCGGTCATCATCAAGGCCGCGGGCGGCGGTGGCGGTCGCGGCATGCGCGTGGTGCGCACCGAGGCCCACCTGGCCAACTCCATCGTGATGACCAAGCAGGAAGCCAAGGCGGCTTTCAGCAACGATCAGGTCTACATGGAGAAGTTCCTGGAGAACCCGCGCCACGTGGAAATCCAGGTACTGGCCGACGGCCAGGGCAACGCCATCCACCTGGGCGAACGCGACTGCTCGATGCAGCGCCGCCACCAGAAGGTGGTGGAAGAGGCCCCGGCGCCGGGTATCACGCCGGAGCTGCGCGCGCAGATCGGCAAGGTCTGCGTCGACGCCTGCATCCGCATCGGCTATCGCGGCGCGGGCACCTTCGAGTTCCTGTTCGAGAACGGCCGCTTCTACTTCATCGAGATGAACACCCGCATCCAGGTGGAGCATCCGGTGACGGAGCTGGTCACGGGCATCGACCTCGTGCGCGAGCAATTGCTCATCGCCAGCGGCCACAAGCTGTCGATCCGCCAGGAAGACATCGTGCTCACCGGCCATGCCATCGAGTGCCGCATCAACGCCGAGGATCCCGACACCTTCATGCCGAGTCCCGGCACGGTGAAGCGGTTCGAGGCGCCGGGTGGTCCCGGCGTGCGCGTGGACACGCATCTGTACGACGGCTACCGCATCCCGCCGAACTACGACTCGATGATCGGCAAGCTGATCGTGCACGGCCCCGATCGCGCCACCGCCATCGCGCGCATGCGCATGGCGCTCACCGAGACGGTGATCGAGGGCGTCAAGTGCAACATCCCGCTGCAGCAGCGGATCATGGCCGACGTGGGCTTCCAGCAGGGTGGACAGAACATCCACTACCTGGAGAAGCGGATGGCCGAGCAGAAAGAGAAGGCTCAGGCTTCCGCCGAGTGATGAAAAAATCCCGCCGTGAGGCGGGATCTTTTCTTGCGGGTTGTCGCCCCTTCGTGCTCAAGGCGCTGGGTTCCTGCGTTCGCAGGAACGACGTGAGGGCTATTAGGTGGCGCTCCAATCTTGTAGCTCGTCGTTCCTGCGAACGCAGGAACCCAGCGCCTTGCGTCCGAGCGATATCGCTCAATCGCGCTTTCGCACGCCGCTGATCCGCACCCAGTCCTCCAGCGTGCGAACTTCCAGCCCCTCGAACCACTCCGCATAGCGCACGAGCAATTCCTCGTGCTGCCCCTGCAGGATGCCCGACAGCGCGAACGGCGCACCCGGCTTCACGGCGGCGGCGAAGGTCGGCGCCAGTTCGCCGAGCGGCCCGGCGAGGATGTTCGCCACGAGTACGTCGGCACGTTCCGCCGGCGCCTCGCCCGGCAGATAGACGTCCAGGTCGCCGTCCACGCCATTGCGTTCGGCGTTGTCGCGCGACGCGAGCAAGGCCTGCGGATCGTTGTCGATGCCCACGGCGCGACCGGCCCCCAACTTCAGCGCGGCGATGGCGAGGATGCCCGAACCGCAGCCGTAGTCGAGCACGTGCTTGCCCGCCAGCTGCTGGCCGTCGAGCCATTCCAGGCACATGGCGGTGGTGGGATGCGTGCCGGTGCCGAAGGCGAGGCCGGGGTCGAGCCGCACCACGACGATGCCGCCGTCCACCGGCGGCTCGATATTCCACGGATACACCCACAGGCGGCGACCGAACGGCATCGGCTTGAACTGGTCCATCCAGGCCCGCTCCCAATCCTGGTCTTCGACCTCGCGCCAGGCGATGTGCGCGGGCTCGATGAAGGGCAGGTCGTCGGCGATCGCCGCGGTGAGCCCCCGCCGGTCGGCGTCGGCATCGAACAGCGCGTTGAGCACGATCTGGTTCCACAGTGGGATCTCGCCGACGCCGGGCTCGAAGATCGCCTCCTCGTCGGGCGTCTCCGCGTCCGCGTCGCGCAAGGTGATCGACAGGGCGCCCAGGTCTTCCAGCGCGGCTTCCACGCGCGGCTGCTCGGCGGCGCGGATGGTGAGGGACAGTTCGAGCCAGGGCATCGTGGCATCACGCAAAGGGGAAGAGGACCACGATTCTAACGGCCCCGCACGCTATGATCGAACGATGTACACGCAGTGTCCCGAGTGCCTCACCGTCTACAAGCTCGATGCCCGGCTGCTGGTGCCGGCCTGCGGCTGCGTGCGCTGCCATCGCTGCGACACCGTGTTCAACGCACTGGGCACGCTCGCCGAGCAGCTCCCTCCCGAGCCGTTCACGCGCCTGCCCGAGCACGCGCTCGACCGGGATCCGCCACTCGTCGACGTGGCCGTGTTCCGCCCCCGTCCGCCCGAACCCGAAACCCTTCCGCCACCGCCCGTCGTCGACGAGGTCGCGCCCGCGGAATCACCCGCGGCGGGCGAGGATTTCAGCCAGCTCACCTTCACCCCTGCGTTCGCGCGGCGCCGTCGGCGCTCCTGGCGGACCTTCGCCTGGGTGTCCGTCTGCAGCGCGCTGCTGCTGGGCCTGCTGGCCCAACTCGCCTGGGCCGAGCGCGACATGCTGGTCGCCGATGCCACCGCCGGCCCGATGCTGGCACGCGTGTGCGACCTGGTCGGCTGCCGTCTCCCGCTCGTCGCCGCACCCGACCGCCTGCGATTGCTGGCGCGCGACGTCGAGCAGCACCCCACCGTGCGCGATGCCCTGCTCATCACCGCCAGCGTGCGCAACGATGCCGCTTTCGGGCAACCGTATCCGGTGGTCACCATCGTGCTTTCCGACGCGCAGGGGCAGAAGCTCGCGATGCGCCGTTTCCGGCCCGAGGACTACGTCGGCGATGCCGCCATCCGCGCGCGCGGGCTGGCGGCGGGGGCGACCACGGCCATGGTGTTCGAGGTGCAAGACCCGGGCCAGCGCGCGGTCGCGTTCGCCTTCAGCTTCGACTGACCGTTCGAAAAAATTTCTTTTTGCAAGCCTGCACTTCGCCTTCCGAGGCGAGTACACTCGGTCCCCTTCGCGACTTTCGGCGGCCGACTGACGGCGTGGCCGTATCGCACTCGTGACCATCGATTAGAACAAGAACTGACCGGAGCCCTGTTCCGGGCTGCGAGAGGGGAATGCCTTGAACGCTGTGAGACTGACTGCCGTCGAGGCCGCCAACGAGACCTCCATGCAGAGCGCCCTCAGCGAATGCGTCAGCCGCACCGTGCGTCGTTACCTGGCCGACATCGGCGATACCGAGTGCGGCGAAGGCCTGCACGCCCTGGTCATCCGCGAGGTCGAAGGCCCCCTGCTGCGCGAAGTGCTCGCCTTCCACGAAGGCAACCAGAGCCGTGCCGCCGCCGCGCTCGGCATCAACCGCGCCACGCTGCGCAAGAAGCTCGCCGCCCACGGCATCTCCTGAGCCGCCCTCGGGCGTCCGGACGGCTATAATGGCGCGCTTTCCACCCCGGAAGCGCCCATGCCCTCGCCCGATCTCGTTCCCGTCCGCCGCGCGCTCGTCAGCGTTTCCGACAAGCAGGGCCTGACGGAACTCGCCCGCCGCCTCGTCGCGGCCAACGTCGACATCCTCTCCACCGGCGGCTCCGCGAAAGCGCTGCGCGACGCCGGCATTCCCGTGCGCGACGTCGGCGACCTCACCGGCTTCCCCGAAATCATGGATGGCCGCGTCAAGACCTTGCACCCGAAGGTCCACGGCGGCCTGCTCGGCCGTCGCGGCACCGACGACGCGGTGATGGCCGAACACGGCATCCTGCCCATCGACCTGCTCGTGCTGAACCTCTATCCGTTCGAACGCACCGTGGCCGATCCGTCGTGCACGCTGGAGAACGCCATCGAGAACATCGACATCGGCGGCCCCGCGATGCTGCGCGCCGCGGCGAAGAACTGGAACGACGTCGGCGTGCTCACCGATCCGTCGCAGTACGACGACGCGCTCGCCGAGATCGAAAGCAAGGGCGGCCTCTCGCGCGCCACGCGCTTCCGCCTTTCGGTGGCCGCGTTCAACCGCGTGTCGAACTACGACGGCGCGATCAGCGACTACCTTTCCGGGCTCAGCCTCGACGATACGCATACCGCCATCGCCGGACACGCCGAATTCCCCGAACAGTCGAACGGCCGCTTCGTGAAGGTGATGGACCTGCGCTACGGCGAGAATCCGCACCAGGCCGGCGCGTTCTATCGCGATCTCTACCCCGCGCCGGGCACGCTCGCCACGTTCCGCCAGTTGCAGGGCAAGGAGCTCTCGTACAACAACATCGCCGACGCCGATGCCGCGTGGGAATGCGTGCGCCAGTTCGACGCGCCCGCCTGCGTGATCGTCAAGCATGCCAATCCCTGCGGCGTGGCCGTGGCCGCCGATCCGCTGGCCGCCTATGAACTGGCGTACGCCACCGATCCCACCTCGGCGTTCGGCGGCATCATCGCCTTCAACCGCCCGCTCGACGCGGAAACCGCGAAGGTCATTTTGAAGCGCCAGTTCGTCGAGGTGCTGATCGCTCCCGTCGTCGAAGCCGGCGCGGTGGAAGAAGCCACGAAGAAAGCCAACGTGCGCGTGCTGGAAATCCCGATGGGCGACGGCCGCAACACGCACGACGTCAAGCGCGTGGGCTCGGGCCTGCTGGTGCAGACCGCCGACCATCGCCAGGTGACGCGTGACGAACTGAAGGTGGTGAGCAAGCGCCAGCCGACCCCGGCCGAACTCGACGACCTCCTGTTCGCCTGGCGCGTGGCGAAGATGGTGAAGTCCAACGCCATCGTCTACGCGAAGGACCATCGCACCGTCGGCATCGGCGCCGGACAGATGAGCCGTGTGGTGAGCGCGAAGATCGCCGGGCTGAAGGCGGAGGAAGCTGGTCTCGTGGTACCGGGCAGCGTGATGGCGTCCGATGCGTTCTTCCCGTTCCGCGACGGTATCGATGCCGCCGCGGCGGCGGGTATCGTGGCGGTGATCCAGCCGGGCGGCTCGATGCGCGACAACGAAGTGATCGAAGCGGCCGACGAGCATGGGATGGCGATGGTGTTTACGGGCATTCGCCACTTCAGGCACTGAAGAACATCCTTCGCCGATACGATCGGCTCCCACCCCTTCGGTAGGCAGGATCGCGAAAGCCCTGCTACCGAAGGGGTGGGAGCCGATCGTATCGGCGAATCAGCGTGCGAAGGCGGCTGTCTCCCGCCGCACCGCATACCGCCGCGCCAGCACCGCGCACGTCATCAGCTGGATCTGGTGGAACAGCATGATCGGCAACACGATCAGCCCCAGCGGATGGCCGGCGAACAGCACCTTCGCCATCGGCACGCCCGACGCCAGGCTCTTCTTCGAGCCGCAGAACACGATGGTGATCTCGTCCTCCTTCGCGAAACCCAGCGCACGCGCGCCGTAACGGGTCGCCAACAGCGCCAGCGCGAGCAGCACCGCGTTCACAACGAGCAGGCCCGCGAGCACCGGCAACGGCAGCTGATGCCACAGCCCTTGCAACACGGCCGCGCTGAACGCGGTGTACACCACCAGCAGGATCGAACCGCGATCCACGAAGCTCAGCAGCGTCGCGCGACGGCGCGCCCAGTCGCCGATCCAGCGCTGGGCAACCTGCCCGGCGACGAAGGGAATGAACAACTGCACGACGATGGCACCCACCGCATGCCACGAGAGCCCGCCGTGCCCGGAGTTCGCGATGATCAGGCCCACCAGCAGCGGCGTGACGAAGATACCGAGCAGGCTCGACGCCGACGCGCCGACGATGGCCGCCGGCACGTTGCCCCGCGCGATCGAGGTGAAGGCGATCGACGACTGCACGGTCGAAGGCAAGGTGCACAGGAACAGGACGCCAAGATACAGATCGGGCGTGACGAGCGGCGAGAGCACCGGCTTCAGCAGCAGGCCCAGCAGGGGAAACAGCACGAAGGTGCTGGCCAGCACCGTGAGGTGGAGGCGCCAGTTGGTCATGCCCGCCACCACGGCGTCACGGGACAGCTTGGCGCCATGCAGGAAGAACAGAAGGGCGATGGCGACGTCGGTTGCCACGTCGAACACCCGGGCCGCCACGCCCTGGCAGGGCAGGAGGCTCGCCAACAACACGGTGGCGACGAGCGACAGGGTGAATCCATCGGGAAGGAAGCGACGCATGACGGGAAAGCCGGTCGAGGGAATGTCGCTATTGCACCGCCAACCCACTCATAAGACAAATCGTTTTATCTGATTCAGTGATAGATTAATCGCATGAATGTCTCAATGCGTCAGCTCCGCGCCTTCCTCGCCGTGGCGGGGCATCGCCATTTCCGGCGTGCCGCCGACGCCCTCCACCTGACCCAGCCCGCCGTGAGCCGGCTCATCGCCGACCTGGAAACCGAACTGGACGTGCGCCTGTTCGATCGCAGCACCCGAGAGGTCGTGCCGACCGAAGCGGGCCGTTACCTGGCGCAGGCGGTCGCCCGCGTGCTCGACGAACTCGACGGCGTGCTCGCCCACGCGCGGACGCAGGCCGACCCCTTGCGCGGCCGCGTGCGCATCGCCGCCGTGCCGACGGTCTCCGCCGGGCTCGTGCCCGCCTGCATCGCCTTGTGCGCGGCGCGCCACCCCTCGCTGGACATCCTCCTGCGCGACCAGAACCAGGCCCAGGTGCTCGACGCCGTGCGCGGCGGCGAAGTGGACTTCGGCCTCACGGTGGAGCCGGCCACCCGGGAGGAGTTCGATGCGGAAACGATCCTGCGCGATCCGTTCCGCCTGGTGTGTCGCGACGACCACGCCCTTGCCGCGCACCCGTCCACGACATGGCGGACGCTGGTCGACGAGCCGCTGGTGCTGCTCGACTACGCCTCGGGCAGCCGCCGCCTCATCGACGCGGCTTTCGCCGAACGGCGGCTGCCCATGCGGGTGGCGCTCGAAGTGGGGCATCCCTATACCGCCTTCCGCATGGTGGAAGCCGGGCTCGGCCTGACGGTGACGCCCGCGCTTTCGCTGGACGCCTTGCGGCCGGGGCTCACGGTGCTTCGCCTGGAGCCCGAGGTACGGCGCGAGGTCACCCTGCTACGTCGCCGCGCCCGCTCCCTGTCGCCTCCCGCGCAGACCGCCTGGGACGCCTTCCGCGAGGTCGCGCTCACGCTCGCTTGAACGCGCGCCCGCCATGCTCGTGTCTTTCGGACCACGAGGTGCTTCGATGAGCTACCAGCTGTATTACTGGACCGGATTGCAGGGGCGGGGGGAATTCGTCCGCCTCTGCCTGGAGGATGCCGGGGCGGCGTACACCGACGTCGCGCGGATCGAGGGCGACGACGCGATGATGCCGTTCCTCGACGGCAAGGAAGACGGCGCCCTGCCCTTCGCGCCGCCGATCCTCAAGAGCGGACGGCTGGTGATCGCGCAGGTGGCGAACATCCTGCACTACCTGGGGCCTCGCCACGGGCTCGTGCCCGAGAGCGAACCGAAGCGCATCTACGCCCACCAACTGGAACTGACCATCACCGATCTCGTGGCCGAAGCGCACGATACGCACCATCCGGTAGCGAGCGGGTTGTACTACGAAGACCAGCGCGCCGAGGCGAAACGCCGTTCGAAGGATTTTCGCGAGTCGCGCATCCCGAAGTTCCTCGGGTACTTCGAGAAAGCGATCGAACGCGGCGGCGGGCGGTTTCCGCTACGTGAGCATTCCTACGTGGATTTGTCGCTGTTCCAGGTGATGGCGGGACTGGAGTACGCCTTTCCCAAGGCGATGGCGAAGCAGAAGATTCCGTTGCTGCGCGATCTGGCGAAACGCGTGGCCGATCGGCCGAACGTCGCGGCGTATCTCGCCTCGGAACGGCGCGTGCCGTTCAACGAGACGGGGATCTTCCGGCATTACGCCGAACTGGATGGGTGATCGCCCGATCGAATCGCGGACAAGGTCCGCTCCCACACGTCGTCAGTAGCCTTTGCTACCGAAGGGTGGGAGCGGACCCTGTCCGCGATGCATGCCATCTCAGTTTTCCCCGGCGGGCTTGGGCGCATTACCCCACTCGTAAACCTTGTACTGCGTCGGGCTCACCGGCCCATTTCGGCCACCCACCGCATGACGACGCCCCTCGTCGTCGACCGAGTAGTACTGCGGCACGCCGTTCTTGGGCGTAACGACCACCTGGAAAAGCTTGCCGCCCGAACGGTACTCCTCGACGCGGTTGTCGCCCTCCTGGTGAATGGTGACTTCCGGCGGCGGGTTGCCACGGGCGTCCATCGCGGGAAGGTTATCGGCCGACACCGTACGCCCCATCGCATCGGACGTGGCCGGGGTCGACTGCGTCTCCTCGGCCTGGTCGTACGGCACCGGGCGTTCCACCGGCTTCTGCCCCGAGCGGTCCGGCTCGCCCGGCTTCACGCCCGGATCGTTCAACGCCGGGGGCGGCAGGGTCTTCAGTTGAGGGGCCTTGGCGGTCTGCGCCGCGGCGGGCAACGCCAGGGCGAGGGCGAGCGCGGCGACGAGGGCATGCGAGCGGTTCATGAGGGAGTCTCCGTACGGGGTTGAGAGCATACCAAGCCGATCCCCCGCGGCCACGTGAACAGGCGGTCGACGCCCCTCCATGCGAGAATCGACGCATGCCTACGCTCACCCTCATCGACGGGTCCTCGTACCTGTATCGCGCGTTCCACGCGCTCCCTCCGCTGACCAATGCCCACGGCGAACCCACCGGGGCGCTGTTCGGCATCGTCAACATGTTGCGCACCACCATGAAGGCCGGCTCCGACTACGTGGCCTTCGTGCTGGATGCGCCGGGGCGCACCTTCCGCGACGACCTCTACCCCGACTACAAGGCCAATCGGCCTTCCATGCCCGACGACCTGCGCGCGCAGGTCGAGCCGATGATGAAGATCGTGTCGGCCCTGGGCTTTCCCATGCTCTGCGTACCGGGCGTGGAGGCCGACGACGTGATCGGCACGCTCGCGCACAAGGCCCGCGAGGCAGGCATCGACACCGTGATCTCCACCGGCGACAAGGATTTCGCCCAGCTGGTGGGCGCGCACGTGGTGCTCATCAACACGATGAGCAACACCACGATGGACATCGATGGGGTGATCGAGAAATTCGGCGTGCGCCCGGAGCAGATCGTCGACTTCCTCACCCTCACCGGCGATTCCATCGACAACGTGCCCGGGGTGGAAAAGTGTGGCCCGAAAACCGCCGCGAAGTGGTTGGCCGAATATTCCGACCTCGACGCGCTCATGGCCAACGCCGACCGGATCGGCGGCAAGATCGGCGAAAACCTTCGCGCCGCCCTGCCCCGCCTGCCGTTGTCGCGCGAATTGGTGACCATCCGCACCGACGTGCCGCTCGACCACGGGCCCACCGACCTGACCATGCGCGAACGCGACGTGGATGCGTTGCGCGAGTTGTACGAACGCTACGACTTCAAGGCGGCGCTGAAGGATCTCGACGCGGCCGCGCCTTCCGAATCCGCGGCACCGCCCGCCGCGGTGCCCGCGCAGGCGCCGCTCGTTCCGGCCGCCGAGGTCGACGTCGAATACGAACTGGTCGCCACCGAAGAGCGCCTCGCGGCCTGGCTGGAAAAGCTGGAAACCGCGCCGCTGATCGCCTTCGATACCGAGACCACCAGCATCGACGCGATGATGGCCGACATCGTCGGCCTGTCGCTGGCCGTGGAGCCGGGCAAGGCCGCCTACGTGCCGCTCGCGCACGACTACCCGGGCGCGCCGTCGCAGCTGCCGATGGACCACGTGCTCGGCGCGCTCAAACCCATCCTGGAAGATCCGGCTCGCCCGAAGGTGGGCCAGCACGGCAAGTACGACGTCAACGTGCTCTCGCACTACGGCATCGCGCTGCGCGGCCTCGCCCACGACACGATGCTGGAGTCGTACGTCCTCAACGCCACCGCCACGCGCCACGACATGGATTCGCTGGCGCAGAAGTACCTCGGCTACACCACCATCAAATACGAGGAAGTGGCCGGCAAGGGGGCGAAGCAGATTCCGTTCTCGCAGGTCGATTGCGACACCGCCTGCCGCTACGCCGCCGAAGACGCCGACATCACCCTGCGCCTTCACCAGGCCCTGTGGCCGCAACTCGAAGCCGTGCCTTCGCTGCAGTCGGTGTACCGCGACATCGAGATTCCGCTGGTACCCGTGCTGGCGAAGATGGAACGCACCGGCGTGCTCATCGACGCCAACGAACTGCGCAAGCAGAGCCAGCACCTGGGCAAGCGCATGCTCGAACTGCAACAGCAGGCCTACGCGTCGGCGGGGCACGAGTTCAACCTCGATTCGCCCAAGCAGTTGCAGGCCGTGCTCTTCGACGAACTGGGCCTGCCCGCGAAGGTGAAGACACCGAAAGGCCAGCCGTCCACCAACGAGGAGGCACTGGAAGCCATCGCCGACGCGCATGAGCTGCCGCGCCTGATCCTCGACTATCGGGGCCTCGCCAAGCTGCGCTCCACCTACACCGACAAGCTGGCCGGCATCGTCAACCCACGCACCGGCCGCGTGCACACCAGCTACCACCAGGGGGCCGTCGCCACGGGGCGAATCAGCTCGTCCGATCCCAACCTGCAGAACATCCCGGTGCGCACCGAAGAAGGCCGGCGCATCCGCCAGGCGTTCGTGGCGCCGCCCGGCTGGCGCATCGTCGCGGCCGATTACTCACAGATCGAATTGCGCATCATGGCGCACCTGTCGCGGGACGAAGGCCTGGTGCGTGCCTTCACCGAAGGCGGCGACGTGCACCGCGCCACCGCGGCCGAGGTCTTCGGCGTGCCGCCGGAGGAGGTGACCACCAACCAACGACGCGCGGCCAAGGCGATCAACTTCGGCCTGATGTACGGCATGAGCGCGTTCGGCCTCGCGCGCCAGCTCGGCGTGGACCGCGGCGAGGCGTCCGATTACATCGGTCTGTATTTCTCGCGGTACCCGGGCGTGCGCCAGTTCATGGACGACACCCGCGAAAGCGCGCACCGGAACGGCTACGTCGAAACACTGTTCGGCCGTCGCCTGTACCTGGAAAACCTCAGTTCCCGCAACCAGGCCCATCGCGCCGGCGCGGAACGCGCGGCCATCAACGCGCCCATGCAGGGCACGGCGGCCGACATCATCAAGCGCGCCATGATCGCCGTGGCCACCTGGATCGAACCGCGCGACGACGTGCGCCTGCTCATGCAGGTGCACGACGAACTGGTGTTCGAAGTGCGCGAGGATGCGGTCGACGACGTTCGCGCGAACATCGAAAGGCTCATGACCGGCGCGGCGCAACTGAGCGTGCCGTTGGAGGTGAGCATCGGGGCGGGTGCGAACTGGGACGAAGCGCACTAAGGCGTTTCGCGTCGCAGGTATCGCGGACACGGTCCCCTCCCACCCTTCGGTAGCGAGTCAACCCGGCGACCGAGGGGTGGGAGCCGATCGCATCGGCGAGTCCCGCGAAGCGCTTGCTCACCACGCTCCGGCAACGGCGTCCCTTGTACGGGTTGAACCTCATCGCCCCGGCTAACTCGGCAGCTCAAGCGCGGCGCACGAATGTCCACGACCGGTCGCGCCCTCTTTCCGGGACCCGAATTCAATGAAGCGTCATGCCGCGCCTTTGCTGCCGCGAATAGCTTCTTTGCTCTTCGAAAGCCAGGTCCTGCGACCGCTGCTCCCGTTTGATCTGTTCGAATCCCTCGTACGATCGCTCATACGTCACCGTCATGGCCTGCGCAGCATCCACCGATGCATGCGTTGCAATGAACGTCATCCGGGTCACGACGGTAGGCGATGATTCGGGCGTCCTCGGCGGCTCGCCCTCCTTCGCGTCATGCCTTGGTTTTCGACGCCCGCTTTGCAAACCGGCGTGAGCGGATTCGGCATCGGTGGCGGGCTGATGCCGGGTTCGTCGATGTGCTTGCGACGTTGGGCTCGGCGCGATGTTTACGAAACAACTCAAAGTTGTCTCGAATGAGGGGCGTGTGCTTCGCAGGATTCGCCGATACGATCGGCTCCCACCCCTTCGGTAGCAGGCGTCGGCCGATATGGATATCAGGCGACTACATACAACACGGACGTGTTTTGGTAGTTTCGTGTCGTTGCCTGCGCCGTGTGTCGAATGCGCTGCGCAGGCAACCATCGCTCGATGCGGTGAGAAGCGCGGGCCAAGGGTGGTAGCACACCGCGAGGCCCGCTGACCCAACCAACTTGAATGGAGTTGATTCGGCTATGTCGAAGTCTAAGGCATTACCCCGCTTGCCGCTTCCCCGCGGCGACACCCTCAACGGTTACCGGGCCGTCTGGCGTTCCTCCAGACACGGTTGACGAACCGCGGCGCCCGCCGTTCGGGCTTGAGATGTTTCTTGCCGTTCTTACCCGGCGTAGTCACGTGCGCCCGTAAGACGCGGTAGGGCGTCGCCTGCTTCCTCGATCAAAGTGCTTCCGGCGCCCGGTCACGGGCGGGCCGGTGAGATCTCATGGCCTTGGGCGATGTGTTTCATTGCGGCACGTCGTTGGTGGCGTGCCGCACCTTGGAGAAGTTTCTATGGATGAGTGTTTGACGTTCGATGCGGATGCGACGGTGGATGAGCTTTTGAACCGTGCGGCGGAGTGGTTGCAGTACGCACGTGGGGTGACCGACCTGTTGGTGGAATCGATGCAGGAGACGGAGTTGCCGGATCGGCAGCGGATGGCGTTGGCACTGGGTGCGGTCAGTACGTTGACGGCGATGGGTACGCGGTGTGCGATGCAGGCGCACGGGCGGATGCAGTGGGACAAGGCGTAGGTGAGCGTGTCGCTTGCCCGCATGCACCGCACTGGGTTCCTGCGTGCGCAGGAACGACGTGAGGGGGTTATACGCCACGGTCATTCTTGTAGCCCGTCGTTCCTGCGCACGTGTATAGACCGGACACATAGCTGACAGGTGTGCCAGGACATGGTTTACACCTCGACCGCCAACCTGTGGCGGCCAGAGGCCCATCCCATGCCCTGGAAGGAAGCGTCAGTCATGAGTTTGCGTGCCGAGTTTCTCGCCCTGGCCCGGCGCCCGGACCAGCCCGTGGCGCCGCTGTGCCGGCGGTTCGGGATCAGCCGGACGACCGGCTATAAATGGCTCCGCCGGGAGGCGGCCGCGGAGCCGCTGGCGGACCGGTCACGTCGTCCGCACCGCAGTCCTGGGCAGACGGCGGCCGAGACCGAAGCCCGTATCCTGGCGCTGCGGCACACTTATCCCCATTGGGGCGGGCGCAAGCTGGCCAAGGTGCTGGAACGGGGAAGGTTGCGATGCGCCCGCGCCCAGCACGATCACCCACATCCTGCGTCGCCATGGCCTGCTGTGGCGCCCCACCGAGGCGGTGATCACGCCCTGGCAGCGCTTCGAGCACAGCGCGCCTAACGATCTGTGGCAGATGGACTTCAAGGGATCGGTGCCGGTGGGGGCGGGCCAGTGCGATCCGTTGACCGTGCTCGACGATCACTCCCGTTTCAACCTGGTGCTGGCCAACAACGCCGATAAGACAGGCCTGACGGTACGACGCCTGCTCACGGCGGCGTTTCGTCGCTACGGGCTGCCGTTGCGCATGAACATGGACAACGGCACGCCGTGGGGCGTGGGCAACGGCCCGGCACGCCATCTGTCGACCTTGTCGGTGTGGCTGGTGGAGCTGGGTATCCACGTGAGTTTCAGCCGTCCGTTCCATCCCCAGACCAACGGCAAGGACGAGCGTTTCCACCGAAGCCTGGACGTGGAGGTGCTGCGCGGCCGGGCTTTCCTCAACCTCAGGGAGCTGGGCCTGGCGCTGGATCACTGGCGGGAGATCTACAACCACGTGCGTCCGCACGAAGGCATCGGCATGGTCACGCCGGTGCAGCGTTACCGGATCAGTCCGCGCGCCTTTCCCGAGCGGATCGCGGCGTTTGAGTACGGCCCGGATGACTTGCGGTTACATGTCGACCAGCGAGGTCGAACCCAGCTGCTGGGCCATCCTCTGACGGTGTCGTCGGCCCTGAAGGCCCAGATCATCGCCGCCCGCCCGCAGGACGGGCAGGACGGCATCTATGACCTGTATTTCCGTCATCACTGGCTCGACACCGTCAACCTGCGAGACCTGGACTAAAGTGTCCACCATGTCCTGGCACACCTGTTCACCATGTGCCCGGTCTGTACACGCACGCAGGAACCCAGCGCCTCTCGTCCGAGGGAGCGACAACGTTCCATCGGCTCTTGATCTTCGCGCCGCGAGCATGTCGCACGCTTGAATCGCCGACGAAATCGTCTCCCACAACATCACCGACTCACCCGACACCGCACCGCCGAAAGAGCCCCGGCCGCGCGCCCTGTCGGCCGCGTTAGGCGCCCGAGGACCTCGAAGCGGAAGAGACCCCGCAGGGGCGCCGGTCAGGATGACCGGCGTTCTTCGCCGAGACAGGATGTCGAGTCGAAGAATCCCGCGTAGAGGTCCGCGCTCCGAAGGGGACGGGCGACGTGCGGCCGACAGCGCGCGCGTCCGGGGCGACCGCCTCGGTCCGCATCGCGCTTCGCGCCGAAGGCGCGTGGATACACGCATTCGCTGGAAGCGAATGAACCGGTTGCAGGCGACAAGGCGTGGGCCGGGCCACCGCCCCGGTCCAATTCGTTGGCAATACGTTAAATGAACCCCGGGTAACTTTTTTCGCCCTCGCCTGCAACTTTGCCCCGCCCCGGACGTCTATAGCTTCGGACGTACGCAACGGCGTCCGCATCGGTGTGTCCCACCTCCCTGGGACAACCTCGGAGCGACCCGGCTTTCCCCTGGGCCGGCCGCTCCCCGGGCCCCGGAAGCTCCCCTGGCTTCCGGGGCTTTTTTTTGCCTTCACATTTGTCAGTGCATCCTCCGTTCCACCCAAACAGGAGGCACATCCATGCGCGCAGGACTCATCATCGTCGGCGTCATCCTCATCGGCCTGGGCATCTGGGTCGTCGCCGGCAACGGCAGCTACAGCAAGACCGATACCCTGGCGCAGGTCGGCTCGGCCAAGATCACCGCCACGCACGACAAGTCCGTGCCGCAATGGGTGGGCATCGCCGGCATCGTGATCGGCGGCATCGTCGCGGTGGCGGGCATCGCGCGGAAACGCTGAGCCCGGCCCGTTACAATGGGAGAATGGATGTCTCCCACCTTCTCGACGACCTCAACGAGGCCCAGCGCGAGGCCGTCAGTGCCGCGCCGGGCCATTACCTGATCCTCGCGGGCGCCGGCTCGGGCAAAACCCGCGTACTCACCCACCGGATCGGCTGGCTCACCCAGGTCGAGCGCGTGCCGCCCTGGGCGATCCTCGCGGTCACCTTCACCAACAAGGCGGCGGGCGAGATGCGCGCCCGTCTCGACGGCCTCATTCCCGGAGGCACGCAGGGCCTCACCGTGGGCACGTTCCACGGCATCGCCCATCGCCTGCTGCGCCGCCATTGGCGCGAGGCCGGCCTCGTGGAGGGTTTCCAGATCCTCGATTCAGACGACCAGCAGCGCCTGATCAAGCGCGTGGTCGCCGGCATGGGCCTGGACGAGGCCCGCTTCCCGCCGCGCCAGGCCGCCTGGCAGATCAACCAGTGGAAGGACGAAGGCAAGCGCCCCGACGGCATCGAACATCGCGACCACCCGGTGACGCGCACCTTCGTCGAGATCTACAAGGCCTACGAACAGCAGTGCCAGCGCGCCGGACTGGTCGATTTCGCCGAGCTGCTGCTGCGCGCGCACGAGCTGTGGCTGAAGGATCCCCAGGTGCTGCGCCATTACCAGGATCGGTGGCGTTACCTGCTCATCGACGAGTTCCAGGACACCAACACCCTGCAATACGCGTGGATCCGCGTGCTCGCCGGCCAGACCGGCCAAGCCTTCGTGGTGGGCGACGACGACCAGGCCATCTACGGATGGCGCGGTGCGCGCGTGGAAAACGTGCAGCAGTTCCTCAACGACTTCCCCGGCGCGAAGACGATCCGCCTGGAGCAGAACTACCGCTCCACCTCGACGATCCTCAACGCCGCCAACGCGGTCATCGCGCGCAACGGCGGCCGCCTCGGCAAGCAGCTGTGGACCGACGGCGACGAGGGCGACCGCATCGCGCTCTACGCCGCCTACAACGAGCAGGATGAAGCGCGCTTCGTCATCGAGCGCATCCGCGAGCACATCGCCGAACACGGCAACGCGCGCGATTGCGCCATCCTCTACCGTTCCAACGCGCAATCGCGCAATTTCGAAGAACAGCTCATCCAGCGCGACCTGCCCTATCGCGTGTACGGCGGATTGCGCTTCTTCGAGCGTGCCGAAATCAAGGACGCCCTGGCCTACCTGCGCCTGGCTTCCAACCGCCACGACGACGCCGCGTTCGAGCGCGCGGTGAACACGCCGCCGCGTGGCATCGGCGACCGCACCCTCGACGAGCTGCGCCGTCGCGCGCGCGGCGAAAGCAGTTCGATGTGGGAAGCCGCGCTCAACGAAGTGTCCACGGGGTCGCTCGCGGGCCGCGCCAAGAACGCCATCAAGGCCTTCGTGGGTCTCATCGACAACCTGCAGCGCACCTTCAACGGCCACGACGGCGACGGCGAAGAGCCCTCGGCGCTCGTGCTCGCCGAACAGATCGAGCACGCCATCGTGCATACGGGCCTGCGCGACTTCTACGAAAACGACAAGCGCGGCAACGGCGAGGCGCGCGTGGAGAACCTCGACGAGCTCGTCAACGTCGCCAGCCGTTTCGAGATGACGCCCGAAGACGTCGACGCGGGCCTCAACGAACTCTCCGCTTTCCTGTCCCACGCGGCGCTGGAGGCCGGCGAGGGCCAGGGCGAGGCCTGGGACGACTGCGTGCAGCTGATGACCCTGCATTCGGCGAAGGGCCTGGAGTTTCCCGTGGTGTTCCTGGTGGGCATGGAGGAAGGCCTCTTTCCCAGCCAGCGGTCCACCGAGGAGGAAAACCGCCTGGAGGAAGAGCGTCGCCTCGCCTACGTGGGCATCACCCGCGCCCGCGTGAAGCTGTTCGTATCGCACGCGGAATCCCGGCGCATGCACGGCACCGAGATGCTGGCCCGTCCCTCGCGCTTCCTCGGCGAGATCCCGGCCGAGCTGATCGACGAGTTGCGGCCCCGCGTGCAGGTGTCCCGCCCGGCCTATGCCGACCGCTTCGCCGGCCCCTCCCTCGACGAACCCCTGCCCGTCCGCCTCGGACAGCGCGTCAGCCACCCCAAGTTCGGCGAAGGCACCATCGTCAGCGCCGAGGGTGCCGGTGCCCACATGCGCGTGCAGGTGAACTTCGAGGATGAAGGCAGCAAGTGGTTGGTTTACGCTTATGCGAACCTGACCGCGTTGTAAGGGGCTCCAACGTCGGCCGGATCGCCCGCCTCCCTTCCCGGGAGGCCGCGACCGCTCGCCAGGATGCGACTGCGCGCGTCGGCCACCGTCGCCAGGACCACGCATGATCATCGGAATCGATCTGGGAACCACCCACAGCCTCGTCGCCGTCTGGAAGGACGGTGGCCCCCGCCTCGTGCCCAACGCGTTGGGTGGCGTACTCACGCCCTCGTGCGTGGGCATCGACGAGGACGGCAGCGTACTCGTGGGCGAGGCCGCCCGCGAGCGCTTGCAGACCCATCCGCAGCGCACCGCGGCGCTGTTCAAGCGCTACATGGGCAGCGCGCGTACCGTACGGCTCGCCGACCGGGATTACCGGCCGGAAGAACTCTCCGCGCTGGTGCTGCGCTCGCTCAAGGACGATGCGGAAGCCTTCCTCGGCGAGGCCGTGACCGAGGCGGTGATCACCGTGCCGGCCTATTTCTCCGACGCCCAACGCAAGGCCACCCGCGTAGCCGGGGAGCTGGCCGGCCTGAAGGTCGAACGCCTGCTCAACGAGCCCACGGCGGCGGCGCTCGCCTATGGCTTGCACGAGGGTGCGACGGAAACGCAGTTCCTGGTGTTCGACCTGGGCGGCGGCACCTTCGACGTGTCCATCCTGGAGATGTTCGAGGGCGTGATGGAGGTGCGCGCCAGCGCGGGAGACAACATGCTCGGCGGCGAGGACTTCGCCACCCTGATCGTGGAACGCGCCTTCGCCGAAGGCATCCCCGAGGCGGCCCGAACCGATGCCGTTTTCATGCAGCGGCTCACTGCCCGCGCGGAGGCGGCCAAGCGCGAACTCGGCGCACGAGGCAGTGCCACCTTCGACGTCGAATGGAAGGACACCCGCGCCACCGTGACGTTGGACGCCGACGCCTTCGAAAAACTGTCCCAGCCCCTGCTCGACCGACTCTGGCGGCCCATCGAGCGCGCGCTGCGCGACGCCCGCATTCGCGCGGCCGACCTCGACAACGTGGTGCTTGCCGGCGGCGCCACGCGCATGCCGATGATCCGTGCCCTCGCCACCCGCATGTTCGGGCGCTTTCCCGCCGTGGGCCTGAATCCCGACGAGGTGGTGGCCCTGGGCGCCGCCGTACAGGCGGGTCTCAAGATGAAGGACGCGGCGCTCGACGAAACGGTGATGACCGACGTGTGCCCTTACACGCTCGGCACCGACGTGGCGCAGCGGCTGGAAAACGGTGCCCACGCGGAAGGTTTCTACGCGCCGATCATCCAGCGCAACACCGTGGTGCCGGTCAGCCGCGTGCAGCGTTTCTCGCCGATATCGCCGCAGCAGAAGTCCATCCGCCTGGGCGTGTACCAGGGCGAGTCGCGCATGGTCCGCGACAACATCCTCCTGGGCGAACTGACCGTTCCCATGCAACCGGGCCCCGGGCACGCGGACGGCGTGGACCTGCGCTTCACCTACGACGTCAACGGCCTCCTCGAAGTGGAGGCCACCGTAGTCGCCACCGGCGAGAGGCAGCGCCTGGTCATCGAGAGCGGCGAGGCGCACATGCCGCCCGCCGAGGTCCAGAAGCGCCTCGCCGCACTGGCGGAGCTGAAGATCCATCCGCGGGACACGCTGGAAAACCGCACGCTGCTCGCCCGCGCCGAGCGGATGTACGAGCAACTGCTCGGCGACATGCGCGACCACGTCGGCAAGATGATTCTCCGCTTCGAACAAGTGCTGTCGACGCAGGATGGGCGCTTGATCGCCCGCGATGCCGAACTGTTCCGCCAGGCGCTGAAGGCGATCGAATCGGACAACCTCTTCGCTCCCGATCCGGCGAACTGAAGCGATGGCTATCCCCTGGTTCTTCGCCACCTTGGGCCTCTCGGCATATACCGACGAGCGGGAGATCAAACGCGCATACGCCCTTCGTCTCAGGGAAATCGACCAGGCCGCCGATCCGGCCGCGTTCGCCCGCCTTCGCGATGCCTACGAGGCGGCGCGGGCCTGGTGCGATCGAGCCGATGACCTGCCGGCCGCCGCAGCACCGGATGACATGCCGCTTCCCGTCTCGAATGTCACCTTGCCGACGACGGAGACCTCCGTCGAGAAAGCGCGTCGCCTGCTCGACGGCTTTTGTCGACAGGTGGAGGACAACGACGCGTTGCATCTGGAGCATGCGCTGAATGCAGCCTTCGCCGACCTGCGCCTCATGCAGATCGATGCCGCCGCCGCGTTTCAGGCTCTTCTCGTCGACCGGCTGGTCGACGGCTCGATGCCTCGGCGCGACAGGGTCTTTCGCGCGGCCTGGGCCTATTTCGCCTGGAACGACGTGAACCATGTCGCTCCGCTCGGACCGCAGCGGCATGCCTGGATCGACGCGGTGGAACGGCAAAGGCGTGCCCTGCTGCTCAGCCCGGCCGGCCAGCGCGTGCTGGCCTTGCTCGAGCAGGCGGCACGTGATGGGGCCTTGCGGCCGCAGGAGTCGCTCCGACCGGCCATGGCCGACGCGGCCGTGCGATATCCGCAGCTCTTCGAACTCCACGTCACTTCCCGGATACGCGAAACCTGGGCCGGTCGCTACGGGCAAAAACCGCCGTTCTCGTTACGAAGGGCATGGAAGGAAAACTGGCCCCTGATCTTCGTCGCGGTCGCGCTCCTGGCCATTTTCGTCACGGAGCCCATCCTGGAACTGGTCCATTGGGTGCGGCACCGATAATGGCCGAGACGCCCTGGTTTCTGCGCACCCTGGGGCTGCCGCCCTATGCAGACGTTTCCGCCGTGCGGCGCGCCTATGCGCACGCCTTGCGGGCGATCGATCCGGAAGCCGCCCCCGACGACTTCGCCCGGTTGCGCGAAGCCTATGAAGCCGCTCGCACATGGTGCGAACAAAGCGATGACGAACCCCGTTCGCCTGACCATGCACAGTCGCTCCCGCCCCGAACCGGGGACGAGGTCCATGCCGAACACCCCTCGGAAACGACGGAAGCGGACGCACGCCAGGCGGCCGTCCTGCTGGGCGACGCCTTTGTCGCCGAGGCGAGGAAGACGGACGCCGTGGGCGCGGTCGCCGCACTCGAACGCACCGTGGCGTCACTGCGCACCCGTTACGTCGACGCTCCCGGCGAATTCGAAGAACGACTGATCGGCCTGCTCGCGACCGGCGAGTTGCCGCATCGGGCGGCGTTGTTCGAGGCCGCCACCCGCCTGTTCCAGTGGGAGGACATCGGGCAGACCGCTGCACTGGGACAGGGCGGCCGGTGGATCGAGCAGGTATTCACACAACGCGGCGTCTGGATGCAGTTGGCGGAATCCCGGCGTAAGCAGTGGCTCGCCCTGATCGCGCGCATATCGCTTCCGGTGGAAACCCGGCTGGTCCGCTACTGGCCGGAAATCGAAGCGCTCTGTCGGCAGTATCCGCTATGGATCGGCCTTCACTTGGATGCCGCGGTGCGCGACGGTTGGCGGGAAGCCTTCGAAGCGCTGCCGCCATCGACGAAAGCCGACTACCGCAAGAGCGGCGCGACGCCCGAGGCCTACCGGCCGGTGGTGAAGAAGCCGCGTCGGCGGTTCCGGATTCCCGGTTACGGGCTATGGCTGATCGCCTGGCTGGCGTTCCAGATCGTCAAGGCAGTGGTCGGGGCTTACCACACCTCGGTGGAGGACACGCCTCGCACGTGCCTCGATTTGTATCACCAGCTCTCGCGGGCCGATGCTTATGCCGGCCTGGCCGCCGATGAAATCCGCGAGTTGAAGGATCGTGGCGAGTGGTGCCTGCGCAACGGGTATTGGCAGGAGCCGGATGGGCCTCGTCGCTAGCTCGTGCGCGAGGCGCTGGGTTCCCGCGCGCGCACGAACGACGAGCTGCGAGATTCACTGGTACGCAAAAAAACTAAAGAAATCGGTTGTCGCGCGACGTCAAGGCGACAACCGCGGCACGCCGTGCTGATCGCGCTCTTCCACCGCCGTCACCCGCGTATCGATGCGACGGCTGCGGTATTCAGGCAGGGCTTCGGTGAGTTCGCCGCGCGAAAGCGCCAGCGCGTTACGGTAGCAACGCTGCGCCAGCTCCGATTGTTCCTCGCCGAGATACACGTCGCCCAATGCCTCCCAGGCATCGGCATTCGGTGCGATGGCGAGTGCGCGCTCCAGGTAGGGGCGGGCCTTGCCCCATAGCCGCACGCGCACGCACATGCGGCCCAGCGCGGTGAGCAGGGCAGCGTCGTTGGGGTGCGCATCGACCCAGGCCTCGGCCCGGCGCAGGCGCTGCTCGATGTCTTCCGAGCCCATCGCGCCGTAGGTGGCGATGAGTTGCGACGACCATTCGCGACGCAGCGCGGTCTCGATTTCGTCCATCGCCGCCATGGTCTGCCCGTGCTTCGCCGCCTGGCGCGCATAGGCATCGACGGCCACGGGCAGGCGACGCTGCGCCTTGGGCAATTGCGACCACAGCGTGGCGAGCGTGGCGCCGTCGGCGGCTGCGCCGACGTAAGCGGCAAGGATGCGCGACTCCAGTTCGGCATAGGCACGGGCGCCCAACTCGCCGCTTTTCTGCAACGGCTCGAGCGCGCGCATGGCACTGCGCGCATCGCCCGCCTCGAGCGAGGCTTCGGCGTATTCGACCCAACCGGCGGGCGTCAGCGCGGCCGTGCCAGCCTCGGGCGCCAGCAGTGCCGCCGCTTCGGCGGCCTTGCCGCCACGACGCAACAGGCGCGCACGCAGCACGCGCGCGGCGCGTGGCGTTTCCTGCGCGGCCGCGTCGAGGGTTTCCAGCGCGCGCGTCGATTCCCCGTGGCGTTCGGCGGCTTCGGCGGCGGCAAGCAAGGCCGGACCGCGCACCGAGGAATACCGCGCGGCGCGGTTGAGGTCACGCTCGGCTTCGGCGTGGCGGCCTTCCACCAGCGAGACCAGGCCGTCGGCGAGTCGACGGCGGCTCATGTGGCGCTGGCGGCGAGTGAACGCGCCGAACGGCCAGCGGATCAAGGCCACGAGGGCCGCGATGACGGCCCAGGCGAGCAGCAGGATCGCCACCAGCGTGACCAGCGTCATCTGCACATTGGTGCCGCGCCAGTGCACGAGCACGTAGCCCGGATCCTGGGCGACCCAGTGCCAACCGAACGCCGCCAATACGGCGACGAGAATGAGGCCGACGATCCAGCGCCAGAGCCTCATGGCGTAGTCCCCTGCGGGGCGCCGGCGGCGCTCGACGCGGGCGCGGGTGCCGCCGTGTCCTTGAGCGCATGCACCGAACGCAGGTTGCGCAGTTCGCCCAGGGCGGCGCCGAGCTGCGGCTGCGGGCCTTTCGTCTTGCCGGCGAGCAACGCGGCGATGCGCGCACGAACATCGCGCACGTCGGGCGACGCGGGATCGAAACGGGCGGCGAGGCTCGCATCCACGCGCTCGAGCGCGGCCTTGCGACCGGCATCGTCGTACGCGAGCACGGCGGATTCCGCGTGGGCGACGTCGAGCGCGGCGAGTTCGCGGGCGATGCGCTCGTCGGCCAGGCCGAGCGGCGTGCCGTCGTCGTGGCTCACCTTCACGATGCTGCCGAGCGCGTCGCCGGCGCGCTGCCAGAAATCGCGCTCGCCCTGCCGCGGCTTGTCGTCGGGGTTTTTCAGCGGAAGCGTGGGAATGCGGGCGCGCAGGTCGGCCAGGGTGGCGAGGTCGGTCGCGCGCGACGCGGGCTCGATCGCGACGAGGGCCTCGCGCTCCGCGCCGAGGCTGCGCCGCACGGCGGCGAATGCGCTGTCGTTGACGGCGGCCAGCGTCGTGTCGGCGAGGTCGTAGGCGGCCAGGGCGCCGGACGCGTCGCCGAACAGGGCGAACCGCTCCTTGGCCATGCGAAGCAGCGATTCGGCCTCGTCGAGCAGCATCGCGTCGTGGCCGCTGAGGCTGCGCTCGGACAGGTTGGCGACCGCGTCTTCGAGGTTCTTCGTGCGCTCGGACACGCCCAGCATTTCCTCGCGTGCCGAACGGTTCACACCGTCGGCGTCGCTCACACGGCGACGCAACGTGGCGTTTTCCTCGGTGAGCGCGGCCACCTGCGTGCGCAGTTCGCCCACCTGCCCGCCCAGGCCGTTGGCGGCACCCAGTTCGGCGCGCATGTTCCAGACCATCCAGCCCGTGTAACCCGCCGCGCCCAGCGCCGCGAGGGAAAGCAGGATGCTCACCGCCAGCGCGCCGCCGCCACGGCGGGGCGCGGCTGTAGGTGGCTTCGCCGGGCGGCGCGAGGCGGCGTCGGCGGCCGGGGCCGGCGTGGCCGGGGCGGTATCGGTCGATGGGGTCTCGGTCGTCATGGCCCGCATGCTAGCAGGCCATACGCGAACGCACGGAAGACATCCCTTACCGTCGGGTGAACGAGATCCCCGAAGCGGCTTCGAGCAGGTCGGCGGGCAGTGCCGACTTGGCCACCGTCACCCGCTCGAAACCGGCGTGTTTTGCGATTTCTCTCAACCGGTCGCTGCTGACCACCGCCACCGCCTGCACGAGCCGGCGCCAGGCCGGGGCGATGAGCGCGCGTTGCAGGTGCTCCAGGGCCTCGGCGCTGGAAATCAGCACGGCGGAACGCTTGCCCAGCTTGAGCAAGGGATCGATGTGGCGCCGGTCGATGCGTGGCGCCACGCGGTGGTAGACGTGGATCTCCTCCAACAGCGCCCCCCGCGCGACCAGTTGCTCGCGCAGCACGCCCCGTCCGCCCGGTGCCCCGATGAGGGCGATGCGGCGGCCGGCGATGCCGTTCATCTCGGGCATGCCGAGCACGCCCTCACTGTCCTGCCGGTTTTCCGGGAAGCGGACCTCGGCGACGTCGACCACCTTCAACGCGCGCGCCGTACCCCGCCCGACGGCCACCACCGTGGCACGCGTGACCAGGGGCAGGAGGTCGGCGGCGAAACGCACGGCGGCCGGGCTGGTGAAGACGAGCATGTCGCCTTCCAACGCCGAACGCAGCGCCGCGTGGGTGGCCGAGGCATCGGCCGTGGCGCGCAGCGAGAGTCCGGGCACCGCCACCGGGATGCCTCCGAGCTTGCGTACGCGACGGGAGAGCGGACCGGCGGTGCCGGCGGGACGGGTGATGACGACCGTAACGTTGCGTAGGGGCTGGGAGCGGCTCACGAAAGCATCCTGCGGGTGACGTTTCGAGCATACGTACATGCGGTCGATGGCACGCATGCCGAAGGTCTATGATTTTCATCATCGCATGCGCCATACGCGTGCGAACGTCACCGGCACGCACGTAGACTGCGCCGCTTATGACTTCTTCAGATGCCACCCTGCAGGCCCTCGAGCGTTTCATCCTCGACGGCATTCCCCTCGCCCGCGCCATGCAGGTGAGCATCGCCGGCTTCGACGGCGTGCACCTGGCGATGACCGCCCCGCTGGCACCCAACATCAACGACAAGGGTTGCGCCTTCGGTGGCAGCCTCGCCAGCCTGATGACCCTGGCGGGCTGGGCCCTGGTCGAATCCATGCTGCGCGGACGCGGCCACGATTGCGACCTGTTCGTGGCCGATTCCACCGTGCGCTACCTCGCCCCGGTATGGGGTGACCTGCGCGCCGAAGCGCGGCTCGCGCCGGGTGGCGACTGGAGCCCGTTCTTCGCCACGCTCGACGCGCGCGGACGGGCCCGGGTGGACGTCACCTGCGTGCTCCCCGGCGACGACGGCAAGCCGGCGGCCAGCCTGGAGGCGCGCTTCGTCGCCAAGCGCCGGGCATAATGGCCGGGCTTTCGACCCGACGGAACCCGCCATGCGCCGCATTGCCCTGCCCGCCCTCGCCCTGCTGCTGGCCGTCCTGGCCGGCTGTGCCACCGACAAGCGCAACGAGGCGCTCAACAGCACGCTGATGCGTTACGCGTCGGCGATTCGCTGGGGCGACTTCGCCAACGCGCAGGGCTTCGTCGATCCCGACTACGCCACGGCCCATCCGATGAGCTCGCTGGAGCAGAGCCGGCTCGGTCAGCTACGCGTCACCGCCTACGACGAAGGCGCCGGACCGCACCCGGACGGCCAGGACGAGGTGACCCAGGTCGTGCAGATCAACGTGGTCAACGTCAACACCCAGGCCGAGCGCTCGATCATCGACCGCCAGCGCTGGCACTACGACCGCGACAAGGGCGTCTGGCGCCTGATGACCGGCCTGCCGGACTTCTCGCCGCACTGAACCGATATAATCGGCCGCTTTACCCTGGCGGCCTCGGAAGACCCGATGAACGACGTACTGCACAAGTTGCCCGAATTCGCAGGCAATCACCTGGCGCTGGCGGCGCTGTTCGCCGTCCTGCTGATCGCCCTGATCGCCGGTGAAGTCGGCACCCTGTTCCGCAAGTGGAAGTCCCTGACGCCGGCCGGGCTCACCCAGCTCATCAACCGCGACACCCCGCTCATCATCGACCTCTCGGCCAGCGCCGACTTCGAGAAGGCCCACATCCCGGGGGCGAAGAACGTGGCGATGAGCCAGTTCGATCCGGAAACCCAGAAAGACCTCAGCAAGGCGAAGGAGCTTCCCGTGGTGCTGGTCGACAAGGACGGCCGCGGCGTGGGCAAGGCGGCCAATCGTCTGATCAAGGCCGGTTTCCCGCGCGTGTTCGTGCTCGACGGCGGTACCTACGCCTGGCAGAACGCGCAGTTGCCGGTGGCCAAGGGCAAGAAATAAGCGGTATCGCGACCGACTTCGCCGATACGATCGGCTCCCACCCCTTCGGTAGCCGCCTTGCTACCAGAGGGGTGGGAGCCGATCGTATCGGCGAATCCAGGTAGCCGGGACTCAAAGCCCGTGAATCCCCGCCCGGCTACGCAATATCTCCGCCAGCACGTCCGGCGCCAGCTCGAACGAGTCGAAATACAGGCGGTCGTCCGGCAGGCCCGACCCGGCGAAATGCTGGCGGGCCAGTTCGATCATCGGCGGCGGGCCGCTCATGTAGACGTCGAAGCCCGACAGGTCCGGATGGTCTTCCAGCAGGGCCTCGTGCACGAGGCCGGCGCGTATCCCCGCCTCCCACGCCGCGTCGATGTCCGACAGCACGGGCGTGAATCGCAGCCCCGGCATGCGCCGTTCCCATCCGCGAGCCAGATCGACGAGGTAGAGGTCTTCGGGCTGCCGCGCGCCCCAGTAGACGTGCATCGGCCGCCGCGTGCCCAGTTCGATGAAATGCTCGACGATGGCCTTCACCGGCGCGAATCCCGTACCGCCGGCCATGAACAGCATCGGCCGTTCGGAATCCTCGCGCGGCACGAAGGTGCCCAGCGGCGCCTCGATGGTCAGCCGGTCGCCCACCTTCAACGATTCGTAGACCCACGTGGTGAAGCCGCCGCCCGGGACGTAGCGCACGTGCAGCTCGATGCTGCCGTCGTCCACGGGGCCGCTGGCGATCGAAAAGGGCCGGTGCCGGCCGTCGTCGAGTACCACGTCGAGGTATTGCCCGGGTAGCCAGTTCAGGCGCGAGCCGTCGACCGGCTTCAGCCAGACGCCCACCACCTCCGGCGCGAGCTCGCGCCGCGCCACCACCTCGACATCCACGCGGCGATGGGGGATGTCTTCCACGGAGGCGATCTCGCGCGCGCGGATGGCGATGTCGCCACGCGGCACGGCCTGGCACAGCAGGATGGCCCCGTCGGCGCGCGCGTCGGTACCGAGCGCCACGGGCGGGTTGCGCGGGTAGTCGCAAACGCCTTCGACCAGGACGGCCTTGCAACTGCCGCAGACGCCGCCGCGGCAGGAATACGGAAGGGCGATGCCCGCGCGCTGGGCGGCTTCGAGCACGGTTTCGTCGCCGGCGGCGTCGAATCGCTTGCCGGACGTTGTCAGGGTTACGGTGGGCACCGGCGCATTGTAGGACAATGCCGGATCGTTCACTGCGAAGACGCCGCCCATGGCCATCTGGAAGCAATCCACCGACCTCGCCCACATCAACGCCTGGAGCCGGGGCACGATGATGGAAACGCTCGACATCCGCTTCACCGGCATCGGCGACGACTGGCTGCGCGGCACGATGCCGGTGGATCCCCGCACGCGCCAACCATTCGGTCTGCTTCACGGCGGCGCGTCGGTGGTGCTGGCCGAGACCCTCGGCAGCACGGCCGCGATGCTCACCCTCGATCCCACCACCCATCTGGCCGTGGGCCTGGACATCAACGCCAACCATGTCCGCGGCGTGCGCGAAGGCCTGGTCACCGGCACCGCCAAGGCCGTGCACCTGGGGCGCACCACGCAGGTGTGGGAAATCCGCATCGAAGACGAGCGCGACAAGCTGGTCTGCCTCTCGCGCCTGACCATGTCGGTCATCGCCACGCCGGGCGGCATGGACGCGGTGATGCGTTCGTGAGCCCAGAGGCCCCGTACGCGGCCCTCTCGCCCGACGTGGTGCTCGCCGCCGTGGAGGCCACGGGCCTGTGGAGCGACGGGCGGCAGCTCACCCTCAACAGCTACGAGAACCGGGTCTTCCAGGTGGGGCTCGAAGACGGCGGCTTCGTGGTCGCCAAGTTCTACCGTCCGGGCCGTTGGACCGACGAGGCCATCGCCGAAGAACACGCCTTCGCGCTCGAACTGGTGGCCGCCGAGCTTCCCGTGGTGGCGCCGATGGCGTTCGGTGGCGAGACGCTGCTGCGTCACGCCGGTTTTCGTTATGCCGTGTATCCGCGACGCGGCGGCCGTGCGCCCTCGCTGGAATCGCCCGACCAGCTCGAATGGCTGGGCCGCCTGCTCGCCCGCATGCATGCCGTGGGCGCCCGCGAGCCCTTCCGCGACCGGGCCGTGCTCGACCGCGCGACCATGATCGACGGCCCCGCCCGCGCCGCCCTGGCCTCCCACCTGTTGCCCCCGCACCTGGCTGACGCCTATCGCGAAGCCGTCATCCGCGTGGACGACGCGGTGGCGAACCGCTTCGAGGCCGTGGGGCCGGTGCGTCGCATCCGTCTCCATGGCGACTGCCATCCCGGCAACGTGCTGTGGACGGACGTCGGCCCGCATTTCGTCGATCTCGACGATGCGCGCATGGGCCCCGCCGTGCAGGACCTGTGGATGCTCGCCTCCGACGAGGCGATGTTCGACGCGCTGCTGGAAGGCTACGGCCAGTTCCGCGACTTCGATCCGGCCGAACTCGCCCTCGTGCCCGCGCTGCGCGCGATGCGCCAGGTGCACTACGCCGGCTGGATCGCCGAGCGCTGGCACGACCCGGCCTTCCCCGCCGCCTTTCCGTTCGCGGGCGAACCGCGCTGGTGGGAACAGCACATCGCCGACCTGCACGACGCCGCCGACGCGCTTTAGCCACGGCTCAAGCGCCTGCGTCCATAATCGCCCGTCGCTTATCCAGGGATCACGCATGCAATCGTTCCTCACCCGCATCATCGCCGTCTTCGAGATCGCCGGCGGTCTCTACGGTCTCGTCCGCCAGATCGGCCACCTGCTCGGCTCGCGGATGAACGGCTTCGAGGCGGTGTCCACCGTACTGGGCGTGCTGCTGTTCGGCTTCATCCTCGTCGCCGGCGTGCTGCTGGCGAGCAACGACGGGCGCGGCACGCAGATGTCGGTCTGGGCGCAGTTCCTCCAGGTGCCGCTGCTGGCCATGCCGGTCTTCAGCTATGCGCTTTCGGCGGGCGCCTTCGCCAACCTCTCGATCACGCTCCAGCGCTCGCCGCGCCTGGGCTTCGACTGGGCCATCGCCGAGCATGGCTGGCTGCTGGCCCTGGGCGGGCCCTCGGCGGCGCACGTGGGTATCAACGTGCTGGCGCTGGTTTCCTGGCTGATCCTGCGATACGGCCGCTGAGGCCGGTATCATTCACCGATGAATACCCCCGCTTCCCCCGTCATCCAGCTCAAGTCCGACCGTACGCCCGGCCACCCGTGGGTCTGGTCCGCCCAGGTCGTCAAACCGGCCGAACGCATCCCGCCCGGCAGCGTGGTGGAGGTGGTCGACACCCGGGGCCGGTTCGTCGGCCGCGGCTTCTGGAATGGCCACGCGCGCGTCGCGCTGCGCATGCTCACCGCCGACCCGGCGGACACCGTCGACGCCGCGTGGATCGCCGCGCGCATCGCGCGCGCCGTGGAGCTGCGCCGCGACCTGCTCCGCCTCGACGACGCCAGCGACGCCTGGCGTGTGGTGCACAGCGAGGGCGACGGACTGTCCGGCCTCGTGGTCGACCGCTACGCCAACCACCTCGTCGTCGAATACTTCGCCGCGGGCATGTGGCGCTTCCGCGATGCCATCCATGCCGAACTGCTGCGCCACTTCCCCGGCGCGTCGCTGTACTGGTTCGCCGAACAGCACGTGCAGCGGCAGGAGTCCTTCGACGTGCGCTCCAACGACGCGCCCGAGGCCGTCGACGTGCACGAATACGGCCTGGCCTTCCATGCCGCCCCCGGCCTTGGCCACAAGACCGGCTTCTTCGCCGATCAGCGCGACAACCGCCTGCGCTTCGCCAGCCTGGCCCGAGGCCGCCGCGTGCTCGACCTGTGCTGCAACGCCGGCGGCTTCGCCGTGCACGCGATGAAGGCCGGCGCGCTGGAGGCCACCGGCGTCGATGCCGACGCCGCCATCCTCGAGGTGGCCCGCGCCAACGCGCGCATGAACGACGTGGACGCCACCTTCGAGCAGGGCGACGTCTTCGAATGGCTGCGCGCGGCCATCGCCGCCGGACGCACCTGGGATGCCGTGGTGCTCGACCCGCCCAAGCTCACCCGCGACCGCAACCAGGTGGTCAACGCGCTGAAGAAATACTTCGCGATGAACCGCACCGCCCTCGACGTGATCGCGCCGGGCGGCATCCTGCTCACCTGCTCGTGCACCGGCCTGGTCGGCGAAGGCGACTTCATCGAGATGCTTCGCCGCGTGGCCCTCAACGCCGGCCGGGACATCCAGTTGCTGCACGTGGCCGGCGCCGGCCCCGACCATCCGGTGGCGAGCAACGTACCGGAAAACCGTTACCTCAAGGCCGTGTTCTGCCGGGTCTCGTAACGTTCACCGAGCCTTGATCGATGGCCGGCACACACTGCCGGCCATGTCCCGGAAACCCGTCCCCGAAGCCCTCGCGGCCGTCACCACGGAGATGGCCCACGCGAAAGCGGCGGGCCTGGTCTACGTGTGCGATACCGACGCCGGCATCACCCGGTGCCGTCGAGGCAAGAGCTTCGCCTACCTGGACGTCGACGGCCGCCGGATCACCGACGAAAACGTTCTCGCCCGGATCCGCTCGCTGGCCATTCCGCCCGCCTATAGCGAGGTGTGGATCTGTCCGCACGCGCGTGGGCACCTCCAGGCCACCGGCCGCGACGCCCGTCGGCGCAAGCAATATCGGTATCACGCCGAATGGCGGTCGATCCGTGATCGCGACAAGTTCGAGCGGATGCTCGAGTTCGCTGCGATGCTGCCGCGTCTCCGTCGCCGCCTGCGCAAGGATCTCGCCCTGCCGGGCCTGCCGCGTGACAAGGTGCTCGCCCTGGTGGTGAGCCTGCTCGAGGAGACGATGATCCGCGTGGGCAACGACACCTATGCGAAGGAAAACAACTCCTTCGGCCTCACCACGTTGCGCTCGCGCCATATCGCCGTGCGCAAGAACCGCATCGAGTTCCATTTTCGCGGCAAGAGCGGACAGTGGCGCGACGTCGTGCTCGACGACCGCCGGCTCGTGCGCGCGGTTCGCCGCGTGCAGGAGCTTCCCGGGCAACGCCTGTTCCAGTACGTCGACGACGAGGGCCAGCGCCAGGGCGTCGACTCGGGCATGGTCAACGACTACCTGCGCGAGGTGACCGGAGGCGAATTCACGGCTAAGGATTTTCGTACGTGGGGCGGCACCGTCCAGGCGGTCGCGGTGCTGGCCGCCACGCCGCTGCCCGATACGGGCGGCGAACGCGCGGTGAAATCCACGCTGGCCGCCGCGGTGAAGGAAGTGGCGGCCATCCTCGGCAACACGCCGGCCGTATGCCGACGTTCCTATATCCATCCGGAAGTGCTCGCCGGCTGGCTCGACGGCGAACTGGCCCGCCGGGTACCGCCGACCGACGCGCGTTTCACCAGGAAGCTCGAAGCCTTGACGGTGTCGTACCTGCGTCGGCGCTTACGTATCGCGAAGCGCTCCCGTTAGCGCATGCGGATGGCTATAGTGCGCGGGTGGGGATGGCTATTCTTTTCAGGGGTTGTGTCGACGATGTGGCGGTGGAAGCGAGTCCCCCTGATGGTGGCCATGGTCGTGGCCGCCACGGCCAATGCGCAGGAAGCGCCTGACGGTTCACCCGCGCTGCCGGGCTTGCAGGCCCATCGTGGCGTGATCGACGACACGTGGATCATCGCGCCCAAGCACCTGGGCACCGCCACGCTGGCCGCCGTGAAGAACTACGCCGACGAAGGCGACATCGCCGCCGGCGTGTCGTTGCGCTATCGCATCGACCATGCCGACTGGATCGCCGCCGACGTGTTCATCTATCCCGCCGGGGAGGGCTCGACGGACGACATGCTGCGACGGGCCGCCGAAGACTTTCGCGAGTCGGTGTCGTTCGCCGAGCGGCAGGAGATCTATCGCAACGTATGGTGGGGAGACGAGTCGCCATACACCGCGAAGCTCGCCAACGGCAAGACGCTCGAAGGCCGGTTCCTGCCGTTGGTGTTCGATGCGCAGCAGGACATGCTCACCTCGCGCACCTATCTGTTCTACCGCAAGCTCTACTTCACCAAGATTCGGCTCACCACGCCCGTGGGGGCGGTGGACTCGCTCGCCGACAATGCCGATCGTTTCGTGCGCAATCTTCTGGACGGTGTCGACGTCATCAGCGTCGGCGGCTGCGGCAAGAAAATGGACATCTCGGTGCTCGCCCCAGGGCAATCTCCTCCCCCCGAGATGGCCGACGGCGTGAGTGCCGACGGTTTTCGCCTGATGCTGCGTACCGGCAAGGCCGGGTTGCCCGCCTATGGTCCGGCGACGGAGAAGACGCTTTCGCTGGCGGCCAAGCGCCAATTGGCCGGCGGATGCACCACGCTGGACTATCACCCGCCACTGGAAGACGACACGCGCGCGGTGCTGCACCTGTCGTTCGAAGCGAGCGATTGGGGCGCGACGCCGAAGCAGTGATCGAACAAGCAAAAGCGGCGGGAACGCGTCCCACGTTCCCGCCGCTGTCGTGCTGTCCGGCGCCCCGAGAGGCTCCAGTCCAGGATGCCAAGCACCGAACTGCGTCGACCGGTGAATGATCCTTGGTATCGGCGGCGTTTCCTATGGAAGCATTCTGAAAAATGCGACATTCCGCTCAGTAGGAGCCGATTCATCGGCGATGCCTAACGTGTCGCGAGCTGGAATCGCCGATGAATCGGCTCCTACCGAGCGGGAGCTTGCCGCAATTCCCGCCGCCACGCCCGCCAGCCCATCGCCGCCAGCACCACGAACCCGGCATACAGCACGGCCGTCACCGGCAGCGACTTGTAGGCGTACTCGCCCACGTAGATCACGTCGACCACGATCCACAGCCACCATGCCGCCGCGTGCCGCCGCGCCTGCCACCACTGGGCGACGAGGCTGAAGGCGGTGAGCGCGGCGTCGAGCCAAGGCAGCGACGCGTCCGTCCAGCGATGCATCACATAGCCCAGGGCCAACGCCGCCGCCGTGCCCACGGCGAGATGCAACGTGGCGCTGCGACCGTCCAGCGCCGCCACGCGCACGTGGCCGCCGTCGTCCAGGTGCCGCATCCATCGATGCCAGCCGTAGAGGATGAGTACCGCGAACACCCCCTGGAGCAGCATGTCGGAATACAGCTTCGCGTCGACGAAGATCCATGCATAGGCAATCACGGACACCAGCCCCACCGGCCAGCACCACGGGCTGCGCCGCGCGGTGAGCCAGACGCCCGCCGCGCTCACCAGCGCGGCGGATACCTCGAAGGGCGACAGCTCAAAGCTCATACGTCACCGACAACCGCGCGAGGCGCGGCATGCCCGGGAACAGGTAGCGGTCGCCGCCCGAACTGCCGGTATCGCGCCAGTAGAACCTGTCGAACACATTGTCGACGTTGAGGTGCCACGTGAGCGCATGGCCACCCGCCGTCATCGCATAGCGCAATCCCGCATCGAATACGTTATACGCGGGCACGCTCACCTTGCCGTCGGGCGTGGCGACATTCGTGCCGACGTAACGCCAGCCGCCCAGCACGGCGAGACCGGGCACGAACGGGAGGCTGTAGTCGGCATAGACGGCCGTGTGCCAGCGCGGCACGTTGATCACCTGATGGCCCTCGTAGTCAGCGATGCCGGTGTGCTCCGCGCGGGCGCGGATCGCATTGGCGCTGGCCGTGAGGCGCAGGTTACGCGTAACCTGCCCGGAGAGGTTCAGCTCGACGCCCGTATGCACTTCCTCGCCGCGCTGGCGGAAGGTGAAACCCTCCGCCGTCTCGTCGGGCGCGGCGAACTGGTAAGGCTGACGGATGCGGTACACCGCCGCCTGCACGTCGAGCGCGTCGTTCAGCGCGTACTTCGCGCCGGCCTCGACCTGGCGCGAATGCAGCGGCGCCAGCGTGACACCGCCGTTGCTCGTCCAGTAAGGCGCTTCACGGCCGAGCGAAAGGCCCTCGCCGTAGCTCAGGTACGTGGTGAGCCTGGTCACCGGCTGCCATAGCACCGCCGTCTGCGGCAGCGTCCTGGTCATCCGCGTATGCCGGTCGGCCGTGCCGCTGTCGTCATAGGCGGTTTCGTCCAGGCGCACGAAACGCGCGCCCGCCAGCACCTGCCAGGTCTCGCCCAGGTGCACGCGATCGATCGCGAACAACGTGCGCTGCCAGCTGGTGAGCGCGCGCGCCGACGCGCCCGGCTCGTTGGGCGACGGCGCGAATACCGGGGGCTCGCGCTGGTCGATGTTGGCCGTGCCCACGTAGTCATAGACGTAGGGGCGCTGGTCCACCGTGCGACGGAACGCCGTGGCGCCCACGTTGAGCTCGTGGTCGACGCTGCCGGTGGCGAAGCTGCCCGTGAGCACCGCGCGCACCTCGTCGTTCTGACGCGTGTCGTCCGGGCTTCGATAATCGTAGATGTCGTAATCGCCGTTGGGCGCGAAGAAATAAGCCGGCGAACCGTTCGCGCAAGCCTCGGCATAGCCGCACCCATAGGCGAAGGCCACGTTGTCGTCGATCGCGGTGTGACTGTGGCCCGCCGATACCTGCGCGTTCCAGTCATCGCTGAAGCGATAGTTGAAGCGCAGCGAGGTATTGCTCGAATGGATGCCCACCGGCCGCTGCCACGGCTGGTAGCCGAGCAACTGGGTGCGACTGGGATGTTCGGGAATCACCGTGCCACCGAGCAGCTGGTAGCCCGACGCCGAGCGTTGGCCGCTGGTCTGGTAGTCGGTGTCGAGCAGCAGCGTGGCCGCGTCGCTGATCTTCCAGTCGGCGGCCAGCGAAACGAAGCTGCGACGGCCGTCGGCGTGGTCGATCCACGAATGCGTCTTCTCGTTCGCCGCGTTCACCCGCATCCCGAACGAGGGCGAAAGCCACGCGCCGAGGTCGACCGCCTCGTAGCTGGACCCGTGCGAATCGGTGCCGACGGTGACGTCGTGCACGTCGGCCACGCGCTTGCTCACGTAATTCACCAGGCCGCCCGGCTCGACCACGCCGGCCTCGAGGCCGCCCAGGCCCTTGAGCACTTCCACCCGTTCCTTGCCTTCCAGCGCAAGCGTCTGCTCGGCGGACATGATCATGCCGTTGAAGCGGAAACCCGTGGCGAGATCGAGCGGAAAACCGCGGATCGACACGTCCTGGTAATACCCCGCGGGCGCGTAGTTGTCGTTGATCGCGGCGTCGCCGCGCACCAGCTCGCTCAGCGAACGGGGCTGGCGGTCGTCGATCTGCGCGCGGGTGATCACGGTGATCGCGGCGGGCGTATCGTGCAGCGGCGCGCTACCGAAGCTGCCGAAGGTATCCAGCTGCGAATCGGCCGCCTGATAGCCACTGGCCGTGGTGGCATGCACGTCGATGCCGGGCAAGGTGCGCGCCTGCGGCGTGGCGGTGTCGTCGGCATGCGCCAACGGGGCGAGGGACAGCAGGGTCAGAGCGAGGGGAGTGCGGGAGAGGGTCATCGTCGTCTTCGTCGAATGCGTGCGAAGCGACGGCGAGCCACGGCGCCGGAACGGCGGCATCCGTGGCTCTGCAAGCTCCCTACGCCGGTGCAAACCGGATCAGGTTCCAAGGGACTCTCTCAGCCCGGCCAACGCCGGGCACCCCCGCTTCAGAAGCCCTATTGAACCACGAATCCTCAGGCCGCGTGTCGAAGGGCGTCCAGGAAGGCCCGGCCGTGGGGGCCGCGGAACCAGGCGGCATGGCCGCGCAGGAAGGTATGCCAGGCCACGTCGGCATGGTCGCGGCGTCGCGTGATGCCCTCGAAATACTCCACTTCCGAGAGGGCGAAATCCACGTGGACGACCGGCAGCAGGTCGGCGAGCGCGCCGATGTCGGCCGCCGAAAGCGCACGGCGCGAGCGATAGCCTTCGATCAGCGCGAGGGCGAGGTCGGCCCGCCCGATGTCGCCCCGCTCGATCTCGAGCCAGGCGATGGCGTTGCGCTCGATCGCCGTCGCGAGGTCGAAAAGCGCGAACGTGCGTGCCGAAAGCCCGAAATCGAGCACGCCGGTAATGGACGCGTCGTCGGCATCGCCGCTCCAGTACAGGTTGGACACATGCCAGTCGCCGTGCGTCCACGACGGTGGTCGCGCGGCGGGATCGTGCGACGGCCATGGCGCCATGGCGTCATGCAGCTCCTTGCGCCAGTCCCGTTCCCGCAGGTAGTCATGCAGGCGAGGTCGCGAAGGCAGTTGTGCCTCGAGCGCCGCGACCGGATCGGAGGACGAGAGGATGTCCGCGCGCGCGACCAGCACGTGTGTCGAACGTTGCGGCGCGTCGTATCCGGCGAGCGCGTCGTGCAGCGTGCCAAGCATCTCGCCCGCCGCCCGCGCATGCATCATTCCGCCGATGGGCGACCACGAATACGCTTCGCGATAGACGTCCGTGCCTCGCGCGGGCTCGTGCACCTCATAGACCCAATCGTCCACCGCGATGACGGAATCCCCCGCGTCGTCACGGAAAATGCGTGGCACGGGTACGCCCTGGCTTCGCACGTGCGCCGCCAGGCGATGCTCCTCGGCCAATTGCGCCGGCGTACGCACCCTGCGGTGGTGGCGCTTGACGAAGACCCTTCCGTGACCGGCATCGACCAGCGCCGCCGCCGAGAGCGGCCTCGGGCTGCGCCATGCCAGCGCCTTCACCGCACCCACGCCGGGTATGCGATCGAGGACGACCGCTACTTCGTCAAGCGTCAAAGGGGGCCAGTCCGGCGCCAATTCGTCGCCCGCGAGGCCGTGGGTCAGGTGGGCATCGTCGATCATCCTCGCAGTCTAATCGTTGCGGGCAGCGCTTACGAAGCGTCACCGCAAGATTCGGAGGGCAGCCTGGGGAAACGGCTCTTACATTGGCATCGACCCACACAGGAGCCTTCCATGAGCTTTCGCATCCTCGGCCTCGACCCGACACCCTTCCAGCCACTGTTCGGCCTCGACGCCGACGGGCTTCGCCGCGTCGGCGCGCGGCGCATCACCGTGGACGCCTCGCCCGGCTACCCGGACCGCATCGAGGTTCGCGATGCGTCGCCGGGCGATACGGTGATCCTGCTCAACCACGTACATCAGCCTGCCGATACGGCTTACCGCGCCAGCCACGCGATCTTCATTCGCGAACACGCTACGGAGCGTTGCGACATGGTCGACGCGGTGCCCGAGGCGATCCGGAGGCGGACGATGTCATTACGAGCGTTCGATGCGAAAGGCGAGATGGTGGATGCCGACCTGGTGGATGGCGAGGCTATCGAGGGACTGATCGCGCGGTTTTTCGAGAACGTCGAAGTCGCCTACCTGCATGCGCATTACGCGAAGCGTGGTTGTTACGCGGCGTTGATCGAACGGGCATAGCCCAGGGCGTTACCGCAATCCGCGCAGCATGCCTTCCGCCGTCCACGCTCCCAGACACCCGCCCGCGATGCGAGCCGCCTGTTCGTCGTCGTAGCGATGCCGCAGCCAGGCGCAGATCTCGCCGAAGCTCGCCCCGGCCATCGCCAGGTCGAGGCACGAGGTTTCGTCGGCCGTCATGCTCGCGTAGCGGGGCGACAGGTCGCTGCGCCACACGCGTATCCCGACGCCTTCCTCCACGCCTACCGGTGCGGGAGGAGGCACGCCATCGCCGAGTGCGCGCCAGATCGCCGTGGCATTGCTCCTGGCCCGGCGAAACCGCAACGTCGGCACGAAGTCGAATTCCACGCTGTCCCAGTCGTCGGCCTGGAGATCGCCGACGCCCAGCACACCCGCATCCGGCCCGGAAAACGCGCGCCGCAGATGCCAATCGAGCCAGGCGATCTCACTTACCTCGACGTCCGCGGGATAGGCGGCATCCAGGTGTTCGACGAACGAGCCGCCATAGGCGTCGAGTGTCCACGACGAAGGCGCATGCGCGGCGACGTAGGCCGATGCCAACGTGTCGAACATCTCCTCTCCCAGCCAGAGCAGGGTTTTCTCGTAGGTATCGCGCAACGCCGCCACGAGCTGGCCGCGGTAGTTGTTGGCGTAAACGGCCATGCCGCGCGGGTCGACCTCCGCGGGCACCAGTCCGGCGGCGAGCGCCGCCGCGAAGGCCCTCTGCCGGTCGCGCAGGTTCACGCCGCGCGACGCCGCGCGGTCGCGGCGAGATCACGCGCGTGCGCCACCTCGGCCAGCAGCTCCGGCAGCGGGGGAATTTTGTCGTCGCGCTCGATCATCACGGCCACCTCGCCCAGTCGTTCGATGAAGCGCACGTACAACGCCCACACCGGATCGGGAACGGGCGCATCGTGCGTATCCACGAGCATATCGCGACCGACGCTGTGGCCGGCAAGATGGATCTGCCGCACGCGATCCAGCGGCAGGTGCTCGAGCCAGTCGTCGGGATCGAAACCGTGGTTGGTGGCGCTCACGTAGATGTTGTTCACGTCGAGCAGCAGGTAGCAGCCGGTGCGGGCGCACAGCTCGGCCAGAAAAGCGGCCTCGCCCATCTCCGCTTCACCGAAGGCGAGATAGGTGGAAGGATTTTCCAGCACCAGGGGCCGGCCGAGGATGTCCTGCGCCACGGCCACGTTCTCCGCGACCATGTCGAGCGCTTCACGCGTATAGGGCAACGGCAGCAGATCGTGCGAGTTGAAGCCCTCGACGCCCGTCCAGCACAGGTGGTCGGACACCCACAGCGGCTGAACCGAATCGGCCAGCGCGCGCAGGCGGCGAAGGTAATCGCGATCCACCCCATCGCTGGTGCCGATGTTCATCGACACGCCGTGCAGGGCCACCTCGTGACGCGCGCGGACGCGCGCGAGCACGTCGAGCGGGCGGCCACCGTCGACCATGAAGTTCTCGGAGATCACCTCGACGAAGTCGACGGGCTGTTGCACATCGAGGAAATCGGCGTAATGCGGAATGCGCAGGCCGAGCCCGAAGCCGTCGAAGCGCGGCAAGGTGGAGACGTTCATGGTCGGGAATTCCAGCAGGCCCGGCCGCCGTGGGCGACCGGGCCCATCGATCACTTGGCCGGCGGGGTGGTGCTGCCGCCCTGGGCGGTGCATTCCTTCATGGAGACTTCCTTGAAGCCCTGTCCCTTGCACGAGTTCTGGCCCTTGCAGGCATGGTCGCCGGACTTGCAGTCCGAGGTGCCCTTACAGCTGTTGATGCCGTAGCACTGCACGGTCTTGCCGGCGCCCTTCTCGGCGGCCTGGGCCGGCGTGGAGATGGCGACCGCGGACACGGCGAAGATGGCGGCGGCGGCGGCGATGGTGTGGGTGGCGGTATGCATGGTGGACTCTCCGTTGCTTGGGTTATGCCGTAGTGGCATGGATTGATTCGCGCCTGGCGCGGCGCCGGTTACACGAACGTCGTCAACGAATGCGCAAAACGTGGTCCAGGGAAAGACGACCCGCCCCACGCGCGATGAGATACAGCAGGATCGATGCCCACGACAAGTGCGTAGGCCAGGCATCGGGATAGACGAATACCTCGATCACGGTGGTCATGCCCAGCAGCACCAGGGCGGAACCGCGCGTGAAAAGTCCAAGCACGAGCAGAATCGGCACGATGTTTTCCACGTAGGCCGACAGGTGGGCCGCGATCTCCGGCGGCAGCAGCGGCACCTTGTATTCGGTGCGGAAGAGTTCGTAGGTAGTGTCCTTGATGGAAAGCAGCCCCTCGACCTTGGTCCGGCCCGAAAGGAAGAAGATCGCGGCGATCGATACTCGCGACACCAGGGCGAGCACGTCGTGCGTCAGCAGGGATTCCACGCGGTCGGCCAACGCGTTCCATCGGGTACGCAGGGTCATGTTCATGGATGTGAAGCTCCTTCATGGGCGAATGCGCCGATTCGCAGGCATTCGGAGAGGATGTGGTCGAGGGCGGCATCGGGATGGATGCCGAGGGTGTGCATGGCCGCGTCGGCCAACGTCGCGCCCGTGGCACAGGCATCGATGAAGGCGAGGCTCGGCGATTCGACGGCATGCACCTTCACCGTCATGCCCGCCCGGGCGACCAGGGCGTATTCCGGCCGCCAGGCCAGGTCATCGGCGACCGGCTGGCCTGCCCGGCTCGCCTGCCAGATCGACACGGCAGGCGTCGCCGCGCGAAACGGCCGCAATGCGGGGTGGATCGTGGGCACGACACGCGCGAGCGCGTCGGCAGCGAGCCCATCCCAGTCGGGAGCCGCCGCATCGGCGGCCATGTAGCTTTCCGTCCAGAGGCGATCCAGGCGGGCGACGTCGGCGAGGTAAGGTAACTCCGCCGCAGGGCCGAACGCGGCCAGGAAGGCGGGAAACGTGTCGCCGTAATGGAGCAGCCGCGAATCCCGCGGCGGCTCGGCTTCCGCATACAGTGCGGCCACCGAGCGAAACCAGTCCCGGCCCACGAGGCAGGCGACGGCCGGGAAATTGTCCTCCAGGGCGTCGACGCAACCGCGCATCGTCGTGTTGCGATAGACGTCGAAAGCCGCATGGCGCGACGGTGCAAAGTCGGGATCGTCCGCGTCGAGCGCGTCGACGAACGCCGAATGAAAGGCGGCGAGCTCGCTCATGCGGCCTCCCGCAGGCGGGACATCGCGCGATGCGCGCGGCGACGCTCATCCATCAATCGGTCGAACGCCGGCACGTCACCGTCGCGCTCGATCAACGTGGGAACGCGCCCCGCGCGGGCGATGACACGCTCGTAGAGCGACCACACGGCGTCGTCCACGGCGGCGTCGTGCGAATCGATCAGCAGGCGCCCGTCGCGGGTTTCGTCGACGCCATGGCCCGCCAGATGGATCTCCGTCACCGCTCGCAGGGGAAACGCGTCGAGGTAGTCCTCGGCACGGAAGCCCAGGTTGTGCGCGCTGACGTGAACGTTGTTGACGTCGAGCAGCAACCCGCACCCGCTGCGCGTGGCCAGCTCGGCGAGAAAGTCGGTTTCGCTCCAGGCGTGGCCTTCCAGCGCCACGTAATGCGAGGGATTTTCCACCGAGATCGCACGCCCGAGGGCCTCCTGGGTGCGTTGCACGTTGTCCACCACCCTCGCCAACGCTTCCGCCGTGCGGGGAAACGGCAGCAGGTCGGGCAGGTAACGTCCTTCGTACACCGACCACGCGAGATGTTCGGAAACGAGGGCTGGTCTCACGCGATCCACCAGGCGGCGCAGGCGTGCCAGGTGCGCGGCATCGGGCGGCACCGCCGACCCGAGCGACAGCGACACGCCGTGCAACGAGAGCGGATGGCGTGCGGCGAGCGCATCGAGCATCGCCAGCCGCGGGCCGCCGTCGACCATGTAGTTTTCCGGATGCACTTCCAGCCACACGCCGGCCTCGGTACAGGCCAGGGCCTCGTCCAGGTGCTGCGGCTTGAAGCCGACGCCGGCGGTGAGCGTGGTCATGCGGACGAGCCTCAGGCCTTGCTCTGCTCGAGCGTGCCGTTGCCGTGCGGGGTCTTGATCGAGGTGCAGGTGCCCAGCGGCACGAGCTTCCACGCGTTCTTCTGGAAGTCTTTCTTCGCGGTACCCGCGCAGGTGGTGCCCGGGCCGGCGGCGCAGTCGTTCTGACCGGCCTTCGCGACGCCCCAGCACTTTTCCGAGCCTTGCGGCTTGGCGTCGTCGGCATGGGCGACACCCGCCACGAGGGCGGCGACG